>NZ_JBQCDN010000337.1:0-11481 GCF_051961175.1 Trinickia sp.
CCGAGAGTGCCTTCGGATGTCGATCGAGCAGCGCATCGAGTTGCAGGATGCGCGCGGCGTCGCGTACTTTCCGATCGATCTCGGCTTTCGGTGTCTTCGCGAGCTTCAGGCCGAAGGCCATGTTCTCGTAGACGGTCATGTGCGGAAACAGCGCGTAGCTTTGGAAGACCATGGCCACGCCGCGCTGCGCCGCCGGGACGTCGTTGACGAGCTTGCCACCGATCGAGACGTCTCCGTCCGTCACATCCTCGAGGCCGGCGATCATCCGCAGCAAGGTGGACTTGCCGCAGCCCGACGGGCCGAGAAAGACACAGAATTCGTTCTTGCCGATCTCGAGATCGACGCCTCGAATGACCGGTGGACCATCGCCGTATGCCTTCTGCACACCGCGTAACGAAATGCTCGCCATCGTGCCGTCTCCATGTTCTAATCAGCGCGGATCGATGATTAAGCGCTTAATCATCACACCCTAAAAAATCGATCGCGAGGCGACCGGCGCTGCGTCTCCGATAGTCGTACGAATTTCCGTACTGATTGTTAGACGCATGGTGCCGTGCTCGCGGCGATCGCGCAAATGTTGGATGACCATCCCATTTATTGAGACCTCTGCAATGACGACGCTGAATGAAGTGGCTGCCCGGGCGGGCGTGACGGCCGCCACGGTTTCGAACGTGCTGCGCAACAAAGGGCGCGTGGGCGAGGCGACGCGCCAGCGGGTGCTCGAAGCGATCGCGGCGCTGGGCTATCGGCCGCATTTGCCGGCGCGTGCGTTGGCAGAGGGGCGGGCGCCGACGATCGCGCTGATGGTCTCGAGTATCGCCAACCCGTTTTACCCGGAGTTCGCCCTGGCCGTGGAGAACGCGGTGCGGCGCAGGGGGCAGTTCCTGATCATCTGCAATACGGCAGGCGATCCGCAGACCGGACGAGCCTACGTCGATCAGATTGCCGGGACGTTATCCGAAGGCGTACTCGTGATGAACGCGAATCTCGACTTCGAGGATTTGCGGATGACCGAATTGCGTGGTGCGCCGGTCGTGCTGTGCATGTGGGAGCGGCCGCTCGATCCGCCGGGGTTGCCATGCGTGGCGGTGGATTTTCGATTGGCGGGGGAATTGGCGGCGCGCCATCTGCTCGAACTCGGGCATCGGCGGATTGGCGCGATCGTCGGCAGCAAGGTGTATGGAATCCATGCGGCGCGTTATGACGGATTCATCGATGCGATGCGGGCGGCGGGGCTCGATGGCGCGGCGGCGCCGGTGCTGTATGCACCCGATACGACGCAAGGAGGCTATGCCGCGGCGCTCGATTTACTGAAGGCGCACCCCGATCTCACTGCGTTGTTCGTGTCGAATGACTTGCCGGCGCTGGGGGTGATGCAGGCGGCTGCCGACCTTGGCTTGGATGTGCCGCGCGATCTGTCCGTTATCGGGATCACGGACATCGAACTTGCGAGGGAGTCGCGGCCCGCGCTGACTACGGTTGCCGTGCCGACGGTCGAAGCGGCGGAACTTGCCGTCGAGTTGTTGCTGGAGTTGATCGAAACGTCGGGAGCACGAGCGACGGTAGCGGGCGCGCGTGAGCCGCGGGTGTGCGTGACGTCCGCGCCGCACCTGGTCGTTCGGGCTTCGACGGGGCCGGCGCTGAAGGGATAGCGGCGCAGGTGTGTCGGTATCAGCCCCGCAAGCTCATCGGGGTCGAGCGGTGTCTGGCCGTCTTGTTCGGCCAAAGCTATCGCCATAGGTCGGACCATCGGCCCCGGAGTAGTGTCCCGGTTCGTGCCTTGCAGCGGAAGCAGAGCGCGTCCGCTGCAAGGCAACGAGCGAGGGCTTGCGCACGCCCATGCCCTCGCTCACAGATAGAACATCCGGTCTTCATCCGACTTGGCCGCATGCGGTTCGGCCTCGCCGCGATCCTCGTAGAAGGCCAAGACAGCCTCCAACACTTGATCGGGATCGTCGATCACCTGCATGAGGTTCATGTCTTCCGGATTGATGAGGCCCATCGGCACCAGTGCCGTTTCGAACCAGTGCAGCAGCCCCTTCCAGAACTCGCTGCCCACGAGAATGATCGGCACGTGCCGCGACTTCTTCGTTTGAATCAGCGTCAGCACTTCGGCCAGTTCATCGAGCGTGCCGAAGCCGCCCGGCATGACGATCACGGCATCGGAGTTCTTGACGAACGTGACCTTGCGCGTGAAGAAGTGGCGGAAACGCAGCGAGATGTCTTGCCACTGATTGCCCGATTGCTCATGAGGCAATTCGATGTTCAGCCCGACCGACGGCGCCTTGCCCGCATGGGCTCCCTTGTTCGCGGCTTCCATGATGCCGGGGCCGCCGCCCGAAATGACGGCGAAGCCGGCATCGGACAGCTTGCGGGCAATCTGTGTCGCCAGCTTGTAGTGCGGCGAGCTCGGCTTGAGGCGTGCCGAACCGTAAATGCTGACGGCCGGACGGATCTCCGAAAGGTACTCGGTGGCCTCGATGAACTCTGCCATAATCGTGAACATCTGCCACGACGCGCGGGCCTTCTTGGCCGTTGCACGCTCTTGATCTGCGAGCGATCGCAGACTCGGAATCACTTTTCTTTTGTTCATAATGCCTGCAGAACGGAACCTGAAAGGTAAGACCCTCGTTTTGGTCGACGGATCAAGCTATCTGTATCGGGCCTACCATGCAATGCCTGACTTGCGTGGCCCGGACGGCGAGCCGACGGGGGCCATCTACGGATTCATCAACATGTTGCGGCGCATGCGCAAGGATGTCACCGCAGAGTATAGCGCGTGCGTCTTCGACGCAAAGGGCAAGACGTTCCGTGACGATTGGTACCCGGAGTACAAGGCCCATCGTCCGTCCATGCCCGATGACCTTTCCAAGCAGATCGAGCCGATCCATTTCGCGGTGCGCGCCCTTGGATGGCCGCTGCTGATGGTGGACGGCGTCGAAGCCGATGACGTCAACGGCACGCTCGCGGCCGCCGCGGAACGCGAAGGCATGCACGTCGTCGTCTCCACGGGCGACAAGGATCTGGCGCAACTCGTGAGCGACCAGGTCAAGCTCGTCAACACGATGACGAACGAAACGCTCGACCGCGACGGCGTGATCGCCAAGTTCGGCGTGCCGCCCGAACGCATCGTCGATTACCTCTCGCTAATCGGCGATACCGTCGATAACGTGCCCGGCGTCGAGAAGTGCGGGCCGAAGACGGCCGTCAAATGGCTCACGCAATACGAAACGCTCGATGGCGTGGTCCAGCATGCGGGCGAGATCAAGGGTGTCGTGGGCGATAACCTGCGCCGCGCGCTGGATTTTCTCCCGCTGGCAAGAAAGCTGGTGACGGTCGAGCGCGCTTGCGATTTGACCGAACACGTCGCCTCGATCGATGAAACGTTGCCGTCCCGTCCCGAATCGCCGCTCGAACTGCGCGATTTGTTCATGCGGCACGGCTTCCGAACATGGCTGCGCGAAGTCGAAGCGCTGATCGAAGGCGCGCAGGATGCGCAGGCCCTGGCCGGCGAAACGGAGCCCTCGGGCGTGCTCGCGGCGCAGCCCGCTCCCACGATCGCCCCCGAGCGTTGCTACGAGACGGTGCAGACGTGGGAGCACTTCGATACGTGGCTCGCCAAGATCGATGCGGCCGAATTGACGTCGTTCGATACGGAAACCACTTCGCTCGATCCGATGGTGGCCGAAATCGTCGGTTTCTCCTTGTCCGTCGGCGCGGGCTGCGCGGCCTATGTGCCCGTCGCTCACCGCGGGCCGGATGTGCCCACGCAATTGCCGCGCGATGAGGTATTGGCCAAGCTCAAACCCTGGCTTGAGAGCCATGACAAGAAGAAGGTGGGCCAGCACCTGAAGTACGACGAGCAAGTGCTGGCCAATCACGGCATCGAACTGGACGGCGTCGAGCATGACACGCTGCTCGAATCGTATGTGCTCGAGTCGCATCGTCCGCATGACATGGACAGCCTCGCGTCGCGTCATCTCGGCGTCAAGACGATCAAGTACGAAGACGTGGCGGGCAAGGGCGCCCAGCAGATCGGATTCGACGAAGTCCCGCTCGATAAGGCGGCTGAATACGCCGCCGAGGATGCCGACGTCACGTTCCAGTTGCACGAAGCGCTGTTTCCGCAGATCGCATCCGAGGAGGGCTTGCTGCATGTCTATCGCGATATCGAACTGCCGACGGCGCGGGTCCTGCGCAAGATCGAGCGCAACGGCGTGCTGATCGACAGCGAACGGCTGCGCAAGCAAAGCAATGAAATCGCGGCACGGCTCATCGAGTTGGAGGCTGAAGCTTACGTCTTGGCCGGCGGCGAATTCAACCTCGGCTCGCCGAAGCAGATCGGCCAGATCTTTTTCGAGCGGCTACAGTTGCCCGTCGTGAAGAAAACCCCGAGCGGGTCGCCGTCGACCGACGAAGAAGTGCTGCAAAAGCTCGCGGAAGACTACCCCCTTCCGAAGCTGCTGCTCGAACATCGCGGCTTGTCGAAGCTGAAGTCGACGTACACCGACAAGCTCCCCCGCATGGTCAATCCGAACACGGGCCGTGTGCATACGAACTACGCACAGGCTGTGGCGGTGACGGGGCGGCTTGCGTCGAACGATCCGAACCTGCAGAACATCCCTGTGCGGACGGGCGAAGGCCGCCGGATTCGCGAGGCGTTCATCGCGCCCGAGGGCAGCAAGATCGTCTCGGCCGATTACTCGCAAATCGAGTTGCGCATCATGGCGCATATCTCGGGCGACGAATCGCTGCTGCGTGCCTTCGCGCAAGGCGAAGACATTCACCGCGCGACGGCGGCCGAAGTGTTCGGCGTGACGCCGCTCGAAGTGTCGAACGACCAGCGGCGCATCGCGAAGGTGATCAATTTCGGCTTGATCTACGGCATGAGCTCGTTCGGGCTCGCCTCCAACCTCGGCATCACGCGCGATGCGGCCAAGCTGTATATCGACCGCTACTTCGCCCGCTATCCCGGCGTCGCGCGCTATATGGACGACACGCGTGCCAACGCGAAGATCAAAGGCTACGTGGAAACCGTCTTCGGCCGCCGGCTATGGCTGCCCGAGATCAACGGCGGCAATGGCCCGCGCCGGCAAGCGGCCGAACGCGCGGCGATCAACGCGCCGATGCAGGGCACGGCAGCCGATCTCATCAAAATGTCGATGATCGCGGTCCAGGCGTGGCTCGAACGGGAGCAAGCCAAGAGCCGCATGATCATGCAGGTCCATGACGAACTCGTACTCGAAGTCCCTGACGACGAACTGTCTGTCGTCCGCGAGAAACTGCCGCAATTGATGTGCGGCGTGGCGGCGCTGAAGGTGCCGCTCGTGGCGGAGGTGGGCGTTGGCGCGAATTGGGAGGAAGCGCATTGATGCGCTGATGCGCTGATCCCGCGTTCATGCTCGCGCCCGTATGGCTTCAATAAGCCGTGACGGCCTCCCGCGAGCGTGCTCCTTCGCGGACAATGGGCTGAGCTTGTGCTCGCGCCGCCCTCACGAGCGCGACCGAACCGAATTATCAACGGCATAGGGAGTATCGGCATGCATCGTTTCATTGTCGTGGGAGGAGGGGCGGGCGGGCTCGAGCTGGCCACGCGCCTTGGGGATCGCTACGGTGCAAGGAAAAACGGCGGCGAGGCACGCGCACTCGTGACGCTGGTCGACCGTTATCCGACGCATATCTGGAAACCGTTGCTGCACGAGGTGGCGGCCGGCAGTCTCGATCCGTTCACGCAGGAACTCGAATATCCGGCTCAGGCTCGCTGGCATGGCTTCGAGTTTCAGCAAGGCGCGTTGGCGGGGCTGAACCGAGCGGCCAAGCGCATCACGATCGCACCGGTCATCGACGCCGACGGCGCCGAGATTCTGCCGCAACGCGAGCTCGAGTACGACACGCTGGTCGTCGCAATAGGCAGTACGACGCACTTCTTCGGCGTGAACGGCGCCGCGGAACATTCGATCGCGCTCGATACCGTCGCCCAGGCAGATCGGTTTCGCAAGCGGCTGATCGCGGCCTGTATGCGGGCCGAACATCAACCGCATGCGACGGTCGAGTCGGGGCCGGGTACGTCGACGGAAACGGAACCGCGCATTCAGGTGGCGATTGTCGGTGGCGGCGCCACGGGCGTCGAGCTATCCGCCGAGCTGCGCAATACGGCGCAGGTTTTGTCGGCATATGGCTTGCACAAGCTCGATCCGCGACACGATATCGGAATTGTCCTCATCGAAGCTGGGCCGCGCATTTTGCCGGCGCTGCAAGAGCGGGTATCCAGCGCGACGGCCGAACTGCTGCGTAAGCTCGGGGTGAAGCTGATGATCGGGGAGACGGTGGCCGAGGTTGCGCCGGGCATCATCCGTACCGCGAGCGGCAAGGTCGTGCGCGCCGATCTGACGGTGTGGGCTGCCGGCATCAAGGCCCCGCCCGTGCTGAGCCAGCTCGATGGCCTCACCATCAATCGCATGGGCCAGCTGTGCGTGCGCCGCACCCTGCAAACGGAGATCGACTACGACATCTTCGCGCTCGGCGATTGCGCGGCGTGTCCCTGGCCGGGCAATGAACGCAACGTTCCGCCGCGCGCCCAGGCCGCGCATCAACAGGCCAGCTTTCTGCTGAATGCGCTGTCGAAGCGGCTCGAGGGCAAGCCGCTGCCGGAATTCACGTATCGCGATTTCGGTTCGCTCGTGTCGCTCGGCCACTTCAGCGCCGTGGGCAATCTGATGGGCGGCCTTATCGGCGGGAGCATGCTGATCGAAGGCTTGTTTGCCCGCTTCATGTATATGTCGCTGTATCGGCTGCACGTGGCGGCGTTACATGGCTATCCGCGGATGATGCTCGATACTGTCGCGCATTGGCTGCGGCGGACGACGCTGCCCCGCGTGAAGTTGCACTAGCCGTTGTGCGCGCGGCTGGGCGGTCCGGACGTCCACCGCGCGTAGGGTACATCGTCTGAATTCTTGCCCTGTCGATCAGGCATCGGGCATCGACCGGGTAGGCTCCTCGGTTTCAATCAGGCATCGGGTGCTCGCCAGGCGGCGGCCTCCCGATTCATCGATACCATGAGCCATCCTCCTTTCGCCACCCATATGGTCTCGTTGCCCGACGGTCACACGGGCAACAATGCGCTCGGCTATTGCACCAGTCTCTCTCTGCACCCCGAACGCACGATCACGCTGACGCCGCTCGGCCCGGCATGGTCGCGATGGGTGCTGAGAGGAACGAAGGTTGTTGTCAAATGGCTGAAGGTTGCCGGACAGCCGGAATGTCTCCATGTTCTGGACGGGGAGACCTCCACCACGAGCAGGCTGCCGCGTCGCTTGCTCCAGCGTTCGGCAGAGGACGTCGTGACGATCCGGACATTGCACACCCAGCATTCCTCTGCCGGGGTTGCGCTTCACTATGGCGCAGCGTCGGCGCTCTTCGGCAATATCCTTAGCGTTGCGCCGTTAGGCCCCTGGCAGTACGCGCTGCCGGCGGGCTCCGCTGTGGAGATTTCCAATCTGAGCGTTCCTGGCGACAGGTTCAAGAATGGCGCGTATGGATCGCAGTCATCGATCGCCAGTGGTTCGTTAGCCAGCACGAGATTTCTAAAAGACACACCGGCCCGATGAGGGCAACCGGGCCGATGCGCGGCGCATCGGCTCGCAGCGGAGCGAGCGCGGGAAACCATGCGCCGGCGCGGGGGGCAACCGAACGGTGCCCGCCTGCCGACGATTGCGTGTCGTGCGTCCGGCTGCCCGGTCAGGCCGTTACGGATTCGGGCCCGTGGCGACCGGCCGCGACGGGTCGGCGCACCATTCGCTCCACGAGCCGGCATAGAGCGCCGCGCCGTGCAGCCCGGCGACTTCCATGGCGAGCGCGTTGTGGCAGGCGGTGACACCCGAGCCGCATTGCAGGACGACGTGTTCGGGCTGCTTTTGCCCGATCACCGCGGCGAACTCGTCGCGTAGCGTATGGGCGGACTTGAACCGCCCGTCGGCGGTCAGGTTGTCCTTGAAGAAGCGGTTCACGGCGCCGGGGATATGGCCGGCAACCGGGTCGATCGTCTCGTTTTCGCCGCGGTACCGGTCCGGAGACCGCGCATCGACGACAACCTGATCGCCACCCTTGATATGGGCGAGCACATGCGCGGCGTCTACGGTGACGGCCAGCGGCGCGGCGGCTTTGAAGTCGCCTTGCCCGGGCGTGGCCGGGCTCGCCGTCTCGAGCTGTTGCCCTGCGGCTTGCCATGCTTGCAGGCCGCCGTCGAGTACCGCCACGGAATCATGTCCGAGCCAGCGCAGCAGCCACCAAAGCCGCGCGGCATAACTGCCGCCCTGCGCGTCGTAGGCCACCACCTGCTGATGCTGCTTCAGGCCGTGCTTGGCGAGGTTCGCAACGAGCGCATCGCGTTCTGGCAGCGGGTGGCGCCCGTTCTTGCCCGTTTTCGCCCCCGAGAGGTCGCGATCGAGATGCAGGTAATGCGCGCCGGGGAGATGGCCTCCCGCATAGGCCCGTTCTCCGGCGTCGGGATCGGCGAGGTCGAAACTGCAGTCGAAGACGAGCACGCTGCCCGGCGCGTTGGACAGGCGCTCGGCGAGATTGTCGGCCGAGATCAGGGTGGTGTAGTGCGTGTGCGGCATGATGGACTCCGAGTTGACGAGCGCGCCCGCGCGTGGACGGCGGATGATGGCAGTCTAAACAAAAAGACGGGCAAGAGGCATGTTCGCCATCTTGCCCGTCTTGGGATCGGGGGAGTGCCCGGCCGGATGACCGCCGGAGCCGATCCTTCTCAGCCGATCGTCGTCAGCCGATATCGCCGAGTTCGCGCCGCAGGAACTCGTGAAAATGCTGCATGCCGTCTTCCATCGGGCTTTGATACGGCCCGACCTGCGATTCGCCGCGCTGGAGCAATGCCAGACGGCCGGCGTCCATGCGTTCGGCGATTTCGTCGTCCTCGCGCGCGGTTTCCATATAGGCGGCGCGCTCGGCCTCGACGAACTCACGCTCGAACAGCGCGATTTCCTCGGGGTAATAGAACTCGACGATGTTCGTCGTTTTCCGCGGGCCGCGCGGGATAAGCCACGAGACGACCAGCACGTGCGGGTACCACTCGATCATGAGCCCCGGGTAATACACCATCCAGATGGCGCCGTACTCGGGCGGCGCTCCATCGCGCATGCGCAGCACCTCGTCGTGCCACTTGCGGTAGATCGGGCTGCCGGCTTTGGCCAGACCGTTGTGCACCCCGACTGTCTGCACGCTGTACCAATCGCCGAATTCCCAGGTCAGATCGTCGCAATTGACGAAGCTGCCGAGGCCCGGATGGAACGGCACGACGTGGTAGTCCTCGAGGTAGACCTCGATGAACGTCTTCCAGTTGTAGTTGCACTCGTGTACTTCGACATGATCGAACATGTAGTTCGAGAAGTCGAAATGCTGCTGCGTGCCGAGCTTCGCGAGATCCTTGGCGATATCGCGGCCTTGTGTCTCGAAGAGCAAGCCATGCCAGTTCTGCAGCGCCGTGGCGCCGAGGTTCAGGCAGGGGTTATCGGCGAAGTGCGGTGCGCCGAGCAACTCGCCATCGAGGTTGTACGTCCAGCGGTGCAGCGGACAGACGATGTTCTCGGCCTGGCCGCGCCCATTAAGCATGATCGCCTGGCGATGGCGGCAGACGTTCGACAGCAGCTCCACCTGCGAACGTTGGTTGCGGACGAGCACGCGCCCTTCGTTCTCGCTTGGCAGCGCGAAATAATTCCCCGCCTCGGGCACCATCAATTCATGCCCGACGTAGCGAGGACCCTTCTTGAAAAGTGTTTCGATTTCTCGCGCGAGGAGCGCTTCGTCGAAGTAAGCCGTGACCGGCAGCTGGCTCGAAATGGCCTTGAGCTGCAAAGCAGTGCTCAGATTGGACATTCCCACTCCCGATGAAAACGTGAAAGCAGCGAACAACCCAACCATCGAAGATTCGATTTAGGGAACCGGCGATTATACCCTTTCCCCCTCTCTTGGGGCGCATAAGTGCATGATTTGGGTCAAAAAAGGCTGTGCAAGAACCGATCCTTGCTGCCGAGGCAATGGCGCAAGTGTTGTTTTTTGCTCGTCGTCCGGGTGCCCGCGAACGGTGAGCTATGGGTCGGGTTGTACGCTTTTGCCGTAGAATGTCCGACTTGTTTTTAATTTCACCCCGATCCCGATGGCGAACACAGCACCCGAAAGCGCGGCCGCGCCCGTGTCCGGCGGCGAACCAGGGGACTTGGCGCTGCCCCAGAACTATGAAGCAGCAGTGGCCGAGTTGGAAGAGCTGGTTTCCCGGATGGAGAGCGGCGCCCTGAGCCTCGAGGAATCATTGGCTGCGTATCGGCGCGGTGCGGCCCTCGTGGCGTTTTGTCAGCAGCAGCTGGAGAAGGTGGAGCAGCAGGTGCGCGTTCTCGACGGCGAGACGCTGAAGCCGCTGCCTTCCGGTACGGCCCCCGCGGACAGCGGAGACGATCTATGACTTTTGAAGAATGGATGCGCGCGGTGCTCGCGCGCGTCGAAGCGGCACTCGAACGTTACTTGCCCGAAGCGGCAACCGAACCGGCGCGTCTGCATGAAGCGATGCGCTACGCGGTGCTCGGCGGCGGCAAGCGCGTGCGGCCCCTGCTCGTGCACGCCGCGGGCGAGTTGACCGGCGCACGGCCCGAGGCCGTCGAAGCGGCGTCGGCCGCGCTCGAGATGATCCACGTCTACTCGCTCGTGCACGACGATATGCCGTGCATGGACGACGACGCCTTGCGCCGCGGCAAGCCGACGGTCCACGTTCAGTACGACGAATCCACGGCCCTGCTCGTCGGCGATGCCTTGCAGTCGCAGGCATTCGTTGTGCTGACCGACGAAACGGCCCTCGATACGCGCGCGCAGGCCGCGCTCGTGCGCGAGCTCGCGGTGGCGAGCGGTTCGCTGGGGATGGCGGGCGGGCAAGCGATCGATTTGGCGAGTGTGGGGCTCACGCTGACGCGGCCACAACTCGAAACGATGCACCGGATGAAGACGGGCGCCCTGCTGCGCGCGTCGGTCCGGATGGGGGCGCTGGCGGGGACAGCGCCTGACGCCGACGCGCTGCGCGCGTTGGACGCTTATGCGGCCGCCGTGGGGCTGGCATTCCAGGTCGTCGACGATATCCTGGATGTCACGACCGATTCCGCTACCCTCGGCAAGACCGCAGGCAAGGATGCGAAGGATGGCAAGCCCACCTACGTATCGATTATCGGGCTCGATGCCTCGCGTGCCTTGGCGGGGCAACTGCACCGCGATGCGCACGAAGCGCTCGCGCCCTTCGGTGAGCGTGCGCGGCGTCTGGCCGAGCTTGCCGACCTGGTGGTGAACCGGGTGAGTTGAACGCGAAGCCCGCTGACGCGCGCCATTGGCCTCGAGAAGCGTAAGAAGAAAGCGGGCGCGTAACTTTTCCTACAATGGAACGACGATGTACGACTTGTTGAAAACCATCGACGACCCGGCGGATTT
>NZ_JBQCDN010000338.1:0-4096 GCF_051961175.1 Trinickia sp.
ATCCTCTCCAGTCATAAAGTAATGGGCACGGACCGCAATTCGCATTGAAGACGCGAATGAATCACCATCGTCATGAATCAATGATCGATGGCGTGATGAAAATGCTGCTGAATTGGATTTATTCGGACAGAATGCCGTTGCACATCGGTCCATATTGGTCCGTATCGGCGCCGCGCTGACCGGCGACGGCGTGAGAGGCATTGTGATGTAGAACTTGCTGGCAATTAGCGCAATTTATTTAAATAAGACCGAATGAAATTGCGGGCGTATCGAGATACTTGCGCGCGCTCGATGATCGGGCGCGGATGCGGCGTGCTGCGAAAATTCAGTTTGCGTAATTCGGACTGAAACTCCATTTCAACCTCCATTTCAGCCGCGATCCGCATGCCCTTGCTCCCGTGGCATGGGCATCATGTTGCGGCTGCTTCATCGCGTCGTCGCGACGGCCTTGGTCATGTGCTTGCTTTTTTTTGAAAGTTCCATTTTTTCCAAAAACTGAGACGCACGGTCAAGCGGATCTGAATTCTGTCGGGGTAGATTCCGGTCGACCTGCGCGGCTCGTGCCGCTAACAAAGACTATCAATGCCATAGCAGGGCAAGACCAACAAGCTAAGGAAGCAGCGTGTCATCCAAATACGGGGAAATTCGTCACCCGGCTCGTCGTTTGCGAGCCGTTTTGTCATTGCCGGCGCTTGCGTTGGCAGTTGGCCATGCATGGGCTGCCCAGCCACCCACCGCCGGCACGCTGCTCAATAATGTCGCACCGTCGTCCGAACCGGCGCCGCGCTCGTCCGAAGCGCTGCCCGAAGCCCCGGCGCGGCCGGCTCTCAAGCTCGACACGACCACCAAAATCAGCGTCAAGCACCTGCGTCTCACCGGCAACACGACGTACCCGGAAAGCACGCTGCTGCCGCTTGTGGCCGACGCGATCGGCAAGGAGCTGACGCTCGCGCAACTCGACGAGTTGGCCCAACGCATTACGCGCTACTACCGCGAGCACGGCCGCCTGCTGGCGCGCGCCTATCTGCCGGCGCAGGACATTAAGGACGGCGAGGTGGAAATCGCCGTGCTCGAAGGCCGGGTCGGTAAAGTCACGATCGAAGACACTTCGCGCCTTTCCGAAGCGCGCGTGGCCAAGCGCCTTTCGTCGATCAAGGAAGGCGAGGCGCTCGACGGTCCAGTGCTCGAACGCGACCTGCTGCTGCTCAATGACCTGCCTGGCGTGCGCGTGAGCTCGACGCTGAGCCCTGGCGCCTCGGTCGGCACGACCGATCTCGATGTCCGCGTAGCCGGCATGGCGCCCGTCAGCGGCAGCCTCGGCATCGACAACTACGGCAACCGTTATACGGGCCAGCCCCGCCTGAACGGCAGCGTCGCGCTGGCGAGCCCGCTGCATCTTGGGGACTCCCTCGGCGTCGATACGGTTCTTTCGCGCGGCCTCGAATATGGGCGCGCGGCTTATCAACTGCCGATCAACTCGGCCGGCACGCAATTGGGTGCAGCCTTCTCGGCGATGCACTACCGGCTCTACAGCGACTTCGATTCGCTCGGGGCGCACGGCACGGCGTACATCAGCAGCGTCTACCTGCTTCATCCGCTCGTGCGAAGCCGGATCTTCAACCTCAACGCCCAGCTCGACTTCGACCACAAGTCGCTGACCGACGACATCGACGCGACCTCGACCTCGTCGCAGAAGGTCGTCAACGTCGTGAACCTGGGGTTGTCGGGCGATCACCTCGATCATTTCGCCGGCGGCGGCTTTACGGCATGGAGTGTGACCTTCTCGGCCGGCGATCTCGCGCCGGACGCGCAGACGCGTGCGCTCGATACAGCCGGACACGACACCGAAGGCAGCTACCACAAGGTCGCCTACTCGGTGACCCGCGTACAGAGCCTGCCCGGCCGCTTCTCGCTCTATGCCTCGCTACGGGGCCAGCACGCGCTGGGCAATCTCGACAGCTCGGAAAAAATGGTGCTCGGCGGAGAAGGCGCCGTGCGCGCGTATTCGGGCGACGAGGCACCGAGCGACGACGCGTGGCTCGTTTCGCTCGAACTGCACTACGCGATCAGCCCGAGCTGGCAGGCGACGGCTTTCTACGACGCGGCTCAGGGCTATTTGAACCACCAGCCGATCGCCGCAGACACCGACAACAAGCGCCGGCTCTCCGGCTTCGGCGTCGGGCTCAGCTACACGCTGCCGCGCAACCTGCTGATTCGCGCCGACGTCGCGTGGCGCGCCGGGTCTCGTCCCACCGCGGATGGCGACCACAACCCGCGCGTGTGGCTGCAGGCCGTCAAGTATTTCTGAGTCCGAGGAGAATTCAATGAACCACGCCTATCGTTTGATTTGGAACCGGGCTGTCAATGCCTGGGTGGCAGCCCCTGAGACGGCCAAGGCCGCGCGCAAGGGCGGCAAGCTCAAGGCTACCGTCATCGCCGCGGCCTCCGTCGTGGCACTCAACGCCTACGCGGCGCCCACCGGCGGGCAGGTGAGCGCCGGCACCGGCACGATCAGCCAGGCCGGCAGCACCACGACCGTCAATCAAGGCAGCCAGAGCCTGTCCATCAACTGGAACACGTTCAACATCGGCGCCTCGGAGACGGTCACCTTCGTGCAGCCGGGTAAGTCGGCCATTGCGCTGAACCGTGTGCTGGGCTCCGATCCGTCGGCCATTTACGGCAAGCTCAACGCCAACGGCCAAGTGTTCCTCGTCAATCCGAACGGGATCCTGTTCGCCAAGGGCGCGCAGGTGAACGTCGGCGGGCTCGTGGCCTCGACGCAGAACATCAGCGACGCGGACTTCCTGAACCGCAACTTCCGCTTCAGCGGCACGGCCAGCAGCGTTGTCAACCAAGGCACGATCACCGGCAATTACGTCGCGCTGCTGGGCGGCCAGGTGAGCAACCAAGGCACCATTGCCGCCAAGCTCGGCACGGTGGCGTTGGCCGCGGGCAGCGACATCACGCTGGACTTTGCCGGCGATGGCTTGATCGGCGTGACGGTGAACCAGGGCGCGCTCAATGCGCTGGCCGAGAACAAGCAATTGATCCAGGCCGACGGTGGCACGGTCGTGCTGACGGCCAAGGCCGCGGACAGCCTGATCTCGGCCGTCGTCAACAACAGCGGTGTGATCGAAGCCGCCAGCGTCGACAACCAGGGCGGCACGATCAAGCTCGTCGGTGATACGAACGCGGGCATCGCCGAGAACACCGGGACGTTGAACGGTAGCCAGGTCGACGTGAATGCGCGCAGCGTGCTGCAATCGGGTGCGGTCAATGCGAATGCCGCGAACCTGACGGCGACCTATGCGCTGATCCAGACCGACGGCGCCAGCGTCAATGGCAACAGCGTTCGCGTCGACGGCGGCGAGCATACGTTCATCTCGGGTGCGCTCACGGGCACGCAGCACCTGACGGTGGCCGGCCAGGCGATCACGCTCGCCGGGGCGCAGCTCGCCACGGGCAATAACGGCAGTATCCGCATCGGCGGCGGCGCGCATGGGCAGGATGCGGACATCACGAATGCGCAGACGGTCGCGGTGAACGGCACGACGACGATCGTCGGCGGCGATGGCGCGCGTGTGACGGTCTGGTCGGATGGGACCACGAATTACTTCGGCAGCACAAGCGCGGGCAAGGACAGCTTCGTCGAAGTGTCGTCCAAGGGCACGCTGAATCTGGGCGGCACGGTTAGCGTGGGCGCCGGCAGCCAGGTCCTCTACGATCCGGCCAACCTCGTGATCGATGCAAGCCCGACCTCGTCGATGTTCTACCTCGATCTCGCCGATCCGTCGGCGGCAGCGGGCGACAAGCACGGCAGCGGCGGCGTGATGGCGCTCGCGAACGGCAACATCGTGGTCAGCTCGCCGCTGGATAACTTCGGCGCGTCGTCCGCGGGGGCGGTCTATCTCTACAACGGCAAGACGGGTGCGCTGATTTCGACGCTCGCGGGCAGCAATGCCGGTGACTCCGTCGGCCGCTTTGGCATCGCGGCGCTCGCCAACGGCAACTACGTGGTCGACAGCGCCAACGGGAACGGCAACATGGGCGCGGTGACCTGGGGCAGCGGCACGAGCGGTGTCAGCGGCACCGTCGG
>NZ_JBQCDN010000339.1:0-16964 GCF_051961175.1 Trinickia sp.
CAATGTTTGCCTTGTTTGGCCAATCGAATCCAAGCGATACGCCGTATCCTGCACTGACTAGAAATGGCGCGCCGAGCGGACAGCGCCCGCCCTTTGATCTGGAGCGATATGCAAAAGCCTGCCCATCCGTCGAACGAAGCCGCTCGCATCGCGCTTTTGCGTTCGCTGAACATTCTGGACACGGCGCCGGATGAGCGATTCGATCGGTTGACTCGACTCGCCAAGCGCGTTTTCGGTGTGCCCATCGCCACCGTTTCGCTCGTCGACAGCGATCGCCAGTGGTTCAAGTCGTGCATCGGGCTGTCTGTCAGCGAAACACCGCGCGACATCTCCTTTTGCGGCCACACGATCCTCGATGACGATCTCTTGGTGATCGAGGACGCACTGACGGATCCTCGATTCTTCGACGATCCGCTCGTCACGGGCGATCTCAAGGTGCGCTTTTATGCGGGATGCCCGCTCACGCTGCACCAGGGGCTTCGCATCGGCGCGCTGTGCATCGTGGATACCGAACCGCGCACGCTCGCGGCAGCGGAACGGGACGTGCTGCGCGACCTGGGCCGCATTGCCGAGCGCGAACTCGAAATGCTTCTGTTGGCGGCGACAGACGATTTGACCGGACTATCGAATCGGCGCGGCTTCGAAGCGCTGGGGCTTCACTTGCTGAAGTTGTCCAAGCGCGCCCGCTCGCATGCGTCGATGTTGTATTTCGACTTGAGCGGATTCAAGCAGATCAACGACGTCTACGGCCATACCGAAGGCGACTACGCGATCGTCAGCTTCGCCAACATCCTGCGCGCGTGCATGCGCGAAACGGATGTGCTGGCCCGGCTGGGCGGCGACGAGTTCGTGGCGCTCCTCGTCGACGCCGAAGAAGGCGTCGAAGCAGAAATCATCGAGCGCGTTCGGCAAACGGTAGACCGCCACAACCGCGAACGGCAGCGCGGTTACGATCTGAACTTCAGCGTGGGCTATGCGCCGTTCGACGCCAGGAAGGAGACGTCTATCGCGGAATTGATCGAAATCGCCGATCACGCCATGTACGTCAATAAACGCGCAGCGCGGGACGCGCGGGCGCTCGAACGCAAGCGCGCCGATCATGAAGTGCTGGAGGATGTTCAGTAGAGAACATCGCCGAAGCAAAAAACAGCGCTTCAGCATGACATCCGGACCGGTTCGTCTGTCTTGCCGTCAATCTTTCGCCATTCATGGCGTAGCAGAATCAATTACCTTAAAAAATAGATAAACCCTACCAATATGAGTAGGGGGATATTTTTTAGAACATCACATCAAAAATAAAATATAGAAAGGAAGTTGACATACAGCGGCTTGCGCACCTAATCTTTCCTGCATCGCCGTTACTTTTCCCCGGGCACGCCATTGCAGGCGTGACGAACGTCCCGAGCGGACCTCGGCGATATCCTCGAAAGACAGGCCGTTCCGGTCTGTTTCTTCGATTTCGTCATTTTGCTTAGCAGTCCTAATAGATACATGAATTACCGGCTCAGCCCGTGCCGCGCCATGACTACGCACGTTCGTTAATTGTCGAGTATGTATTTTCTCGCATGGCATCGCTTTGTCTTTCTTCGAGATAGTTAAAAAAGACGTTCGCCCACAAGCGAACGAAATATCTACCATTCGAGGGTTGAAAATGCGCGTCCCATTCAACACGAAATTAAACTGCATTTCCGTAGCGGCCGCCATCGTCCTGACAGGATGCGGCGGTAGCGACGGCGGAACGTCGAACGCCGCGGCGCGCGCCGGTGCCGCCGCTTCGCCGTCGTCGTCGTCCGCACCGGCCGTGACGGCACCCGCCGTGCCCCTGGCCGCGACACCCGGTATCGACAAGACGGTGCCGCCCGTCGAAATGCCCGATACCGTTGTACCCGTGAACTACAAGCTATGGTTCCGGCCGACCCCGGCGCTCAACGCCTTCGACGGCCGCGCCGACGTTCAGATCAAAGTCCTTGAGCCCGTCAACTCGATCGTGGTGGCCGCGCATCGGCTCACGTTCGTCAACGGAACGCTGACGCTGCACCCCGGGAACATTCCGCTCATTGCCACGCCGCAAGATGAAGGGGATTACTATCAGCTCCGCCCCGAAAGCGGCCAGATCGCACCGGGAACCTACTCGTTGCATATGGAATGGAAAGGTATCATCAACTTCAAGACCTACGATGATCCGGCGACGAAAACGGGCGGCAGTTGCGGCAACGATCACTACCCCGGCTGCTCGGCCGCGGAAGGCGTTTTCCGTGTCGACTTGAAATCCCCCGAAGGGAAAACGAGCGGTGCGATCCTCACGCAAGGCGAATCGGATCTTGCCCGGCAATGGTTCCCGGGCTGGGACGAGCCGGCATTCCGGCCCACCTATGAAGTCAGCGCCGATGTGCCGCAAAACTGGCGTGTCGTTTCGAACGCGGCAGAGAAAGACGAGGTCAACGTCGATCAAGGCTATAAACGTGTGAGCTTCGAAAAGACGCCGCCGATGCCCTCGTATCTGCTCTTTTTCGGTGGCGGTCAGTTCGACACGTTCGAAGATGATTTTTCGAGCCCGCTGCCCGACGGCAAGGGGCTGCACCTTCGCATCTTCACACCGCCCGGTATGAAGGATTGGGCCCAGCCGGCGATGCAGGAAACCAAGCAGGCACTCGATTTCTACTATCGCTATACGGGCATTCCCCTGCCGTTGAAGAAATTCGACACGATCGCGGCCAACGACGCGTTCAAGGCCGAGAAAGACTTGAACTTCGGCGGGATGGAGAACTGGGGCGCCATCCTCGAATTCGCCGACGATATTTTGCCGCCGCCGGGCGCGACCATGTCGGACTACGGTGTCACGGTGCTCACGCACGAAGCCGCGCACCAATGGTTCGGCGATCTCGTGACACTCGATTGGTGGGATGACGTCTGGCTCAACGAATCGTTCGCCACGTTCTTCGAGAACAAGACGAAGATCGCGTTCTTCCCGGATCGCTTCAACTGGTCGGGGCAGGTCAAGAACAAGTATCAGGTCATCGCCGGCGATGTTTCGTCGTCGTCCTACCCTGTCCAACCGAACTTCAACGCCTGGGCGTCGAACGACTTCGTCATCAATGCGGCGTCGTTCGTCTATGACAAGGGGGGCCAAGTGTTGAAGATGATCGAGGGCTACCTCGGCGAAGACGTCATGCGCAAGGGGCTTCGGCAATATTTGACCGACTATGCGCTCGGCAACGGCACGCCGAAGCGGCTCTGGGACGAACTGTCTCGCGCGAGCGGCCAACCGATGAACGCGATCGGCGATAGCTTCGTGCGGCAAACCGGCGTTCCGCTTGTATCGATGGAAACGCAATGCGATCTGACGAGCAACCAGACCGTCGTGTCGCTCAAACAGCAGCCGTTCCCGAATCAGAGCGCCTATCCGGGCACCCAGTGGGCGATCCCGCTCACGCTCGCTTACGGCTTCAATTTCAATAGCCGCAAGACGATCGCAATGTCAGACACGTCGATGCAAGTGCGGCTCGATGGCTGCGGCGCTGTGCTGGCCGATCCGAGCGGGCAGGACTACTACGTCGTGAACTATGGCGATAACGCCTGGAGCCAGCTGTTCACGCAAAGCGGCGCGCTTCAGGATCCGCCGAGACTGACGAACCTGAAGCTGGAAGCGCACCTGCTGGTCAACGCGGGCCTGGCCGATCCGTCGCGTGAGAAGAGCATCGATTCGCTCTCGCTCGCACCGAACGTGGCGGCGCGGATGATGATGATCCAACGCGCGCCGCAGCAATCGTTCGAGCGGAAGATGCCGTTCTACCAAGGGCAAGTGAAGGCGAAGAGCAAGCCGAAGGCGAATTAATTGATCGGCACTGAAACGGCGCCCCCCCTGCTGAAAACAACGACTCAGCACGTGGCGCGCGCCGCCATTGTCTCCTGTGCAGCGCACCAGGCATCGTAATCGGCGCGCGCCCAATCGAGCTCCAGCCCGATCCGGCGCGTGCCCTCCCGAATCTTCGGCTTGTGCAAGGCCAGCGTCAACGTCTCCAGCGCCGGCCATTGCGTGAACGATAACGCCGCGAGTTCGACGGCCAACGTTTCGAGCAGCCGCGTGTGCGGCTTCTCGGCCAGAAACGTCGTGACTTGCTGGCAATAACGCTCGTAGTCGATCCATCCATCCGCCGATTCCGTCGGCATACAGCGGTAGCCGAGGCGTGCATCGACGATGACAGGCTGCGGCGCGCCGTACTCGTGTGCGTGGATGCCCACCCGCGGGTGGGCGATCAACTCATCGACGAAGACATGCCAACCGCGACCGCGACGCGCGGCAGCTGCTTCATGCAGCAACGCGTCGCGGACGGTGAACGGCTCGGCGGGCTTCACGATACGATCGGCGCGGCCGCGTCGGTGATGATGCGCAGGAAGTAATCGGCGAAGCTGCGGCGCACGATCAGATCGAAGCTATCGTCACCCGTCGGGATCAGCACGACCGGAGCCTTGAAATAATGGCTCTGCGCGCACTGCCCCCGTTGGAACACCTTCGGATGCAGATCGAGCGGACAACCGCGCGAAATCACATCACGGACGCGCTCGCCGCTCGCTTCCAGCACCGTATAACCGCTGCCGACATCGACAACCGATGCAAACAAGGCACCCAGCGCCGTGCGCAGCTTGCCCTCGAGTTCGGGCGTACGCGCTTCGTTCGACCGGACGAGCCATTCGTCGGGACCGAGCCACAATGCGTCGTACCCGTTGCCTTGCGCCACCGTGTTCGGCTTGGTCGGCAAGCGGGCGCCGAACACGCTTTCCACCGCCGCGATGAACGCACCGTCGTTCGCTTCGCCGCGCACGTTGACGAGTTCGAGGAACGGCCGCTCACGCAACCGGAACCGCTTCGATTGCTGCGCCTGGCTCGCGTCGAGCAAGGCTTGCGCGCCGATCATCGGCGATTCGAGGCGCGCGCCTGCGCCGGCCAGAGCCGCACTGCTTCTATTTTCATTCCACATGCTGACGCACTCCTTCGACATCGTAGAAGACGGGGCTCGTGATCGTCGCCGCCATCGATTTGCCGTTCAGATCCACCGAGACCTTCTCGCCCATTTTGCCCAGACCGCCCTTGACGACAGCCATCGCAATCGATCGCTTCAGAATCGGGCTGTAGTAGCTCGACGTCACATGGCCGAGCATCGGCACCGGGGTCTCGGCCACCTGATTCGCCGCGGGCCCTCTCGCACCGTTCGGCAGGATCTGACTGCCCTCCGGCAACACGTACGCCGGATCGTCGGTCAACAGCCCCACCAACTGCTTGCGTCCTTCCTTCGCCGTATCCGAGCGCGTCAGCGAGCGCTTGCCGAGGCAATCCTTCGTCTTCGCCACGAGCCCGCCCATGCCGAGATCGAACGGCGTCATCGAACCGTCCGTGTCCTGGCCGACGATGATGTAGCCCTTCTCTGCACGCAGCACGTGCATCGTTTCGGTGCCGTACGGCGTGATGTCGAACTCCTCGCCGGCAGCCATCAAGGCTTCCCAGACACCGCGGCCCGCATTCGCCGGCACGTTCACCTCATAGGCCAGTTCGCCCGAGAAGCTGATCCGCATGATGCGAGCGGGAACGTCGGCCACCGTGCCTTCCCGGAAGGTCATGAACGGGAAGGCTTCGTTCGAAAAATCGATATCGCGGCAAACCTTGCGCAAGACCTTGCGGCTGTTCGGACCGACCACGGCGAACGTCGCGAAGTGATCCGTCACCGACGTCATGCGCACCTTCATGTCGGGCCATTCCGTCTGCACCCAGCGCTCGAGCCAGGTCAGCACGCGTGCTGCGCCGCCCGACGTCGTCGACATCAGATAGTGCTGCTCGCCCAGCCGCACCGTCACGCCGTCGTCGAACACCATGCCGTTCTCGTCGAGCATGAGACCGTAGCGGCACTTACCCACTTCGAGCTTCGACCACGGGTTCGTGTAAACCCAGTTCAGCAGCTTGGCCGCGTCGGGGCCTTGCACGTCGATCTTGCCGAGCGTCGAGGCGTCCATGATGCCCACGCTCTTTCGAACCGCCAGACATTCGCGCGCAACAGCCGCGTGCAAATCTTCGCCGCCCTTCGGGAAATACCAAGGACGCTTCCAGTTGCCGACGTCTTCGAACAGCGCGCCGTGCTCGACGTGCCATTCGTGAATGCATGTCTTGCGGATCGGATCGATGAAGTCACCGATCTCGCGCCCCGCGATCGCGCCGAACGTCACAGGCGTGTAGTTCGGGCGGAACGTCGTCGTACCCGTCTCGGGAATCGTCTTGCCGAGCGCTTGCGCGAGGATCGCCATGCCGTTGATATTGCCGAGCTTGCCTTGATCCGTGCCGAAGCCCATCGCCGTATAGCGTTTGACGTGTTCGACCGATTCGAAGCCTTCGCGCGCCGCCAGCAGGATATCCGCAGCGGATACGTCGTTCTGGAAATCGACGAACTGCTTCGGGCCACGCGTCGCGCGTGCCTGCGTCCCGACGAGCCACAACGGCATCAGCGGAGTTTCCTTGATCTCCGGCACTTGCGGCGACACCGGACGCGATGCGGACTTGAATCCCAGCGAATGCGCGGCTTCAACGCCTGCGTCGAGTGCAAAACGCAGCCCCCGAGCCAGGCTGAATTCGCCGGCCGCGGCGCCTACGCTGACTTCGGCCTGCATGCCCTTACCGGGAACGAAGCATGCCTTCTCGTCATGCCAGTGCGCCTTGCCGCCCGATTGTGCGAACAGATGCAGCACGGGGCTCCATCCACCCGACATCGCCACAAGATCGCACGACAGCGTAGCGACACGCCCACCTACGGCACCCTTCGAGTACGAGCAGACTTCGACCGACGATACCTTCCACTTGCCGTGCGCTTCATTGACCACCGCGCCGGCCATGACGACCACGCCGTGGCGGCGCGCGGCCACCGGCAGCGAGCCGTCGCTTTGAGGACGCGGATCGACGACGGTGACTTTGGCGCCGGCGGCTTTGAGGTCGAGTGCGCTTTGATAGCCGTCGTCGTTGTTCGTGAAGACCACAGCCTCGCGCCCCGGCAGCACGCCGTAGCGCTGGATGTACGTCGACACCGCCGACGCGAGCATGATGCCGGGCAGATCGTTGTTGCCGAACACGAGCGGACGCTCATGTGCGCCCGTCGCCAGGATCACGCGCTTGGCGCGGATCTTCCAGACGAGTTCGCGCGTGCCCTTTCGCATCGACACGGGCAGATGATCGGTCAAACGCTGCACGACCGTGACCAGGTTGTGATCTTGATAGCCGAACGCGGTGCTGCGCGACAGGATCCGAACCTCAGGCATCTGCGACAACGCATGCTCGATACCCTCGACCCATTGCATCGCGCTCTTGCCGTCGATCTGCGCTCGGCACGAGAGCAGCGAGCCGCCCAGCTCGCGCTGATCGTCGACGAGAATCACGCGTGCGCCGGCACTGCCTGCCGCATGCGCCGCGGCCAGCCCGGCGGGACCGCCGCCGACGACAAGCACGTCACAGTGCGCAAAGCATTTGTCGTAGCGATCGGCATCGCGCGTATCGGGCGCTTTGCCGAGACCGGCCGCCTCGCGAATCTTCTCTTCATACTTCGGCCACCATTTGCGTGGCCACATGAAGGTCTTGTAGTAGAAACCGGCCGGGATGAAGCGGGCAATCTTCTGATTGATCGCGAGCCGATCCTTCTCGAGCGAAGGCTCGGCGTTGACGCTCGTGGCTACCAGCCCTTGGTACAGCTCGATTTCGGTCGCGCGCGCATTCGGCACGCTATACGCCCCGCTCTCGAGCTGAACGATCGCATTCGGCTCTTCGACACCGGCCGTCACGACGCCGCGGGGACGGTGATACTTCCAGCTTCGCGCGACGAAACGCACGCCGTTGGCGAGCAGCGCGGAAGCCAGCGTGTCGCCCTGATAGCCCTGATACGTGCGCCCGTTGAACGTGAACGTGAGCGGAATCGCACGATTGACCCGCCCGCCCGAGCCCAGGCGATCTTTTTGATTGCTCATGTTACTTGTCCCCTTGCGTATTCTTACCTGCCTTGGCTGCGGCGGCATCGGGTGCGCTCGCGCCCCCGAACGTCTCGTAGCCTTGGAACGCGTACGTGGTGGTATCGCGCGTCGCCATGAACCAGCGGCGGCAGCCTTGCGTGTGCAGCCACTGTTCCTTATGGACGCCGCGCGGGTTCCTACGCATGAAGAGATAATCGCCCCACTCGCGATCGCTCAATTTCTCAGGTTCCAGCGGACGGGCGATGTCGGCCTCCCCGCCACACGAAAATTCGCTTTCGGCGCGCGGCCCGCACCAAGGGCATTCGATCAACAACATGTCAGTCTCCTTGCTGCGTGGTTAGTGCGCGACGGCAGCGGCGCCGTGTTCGTCGATGAGGTGGCCCGTGTAGAAGCGGTCCAGCGAGAAAGGCGCGTTCAGCGGATGCGGCGCATCGTTGGCGATCGTATGCGCGAACGCCCAGCCCGAGCCCGGCGTCGCCTTGAAGCCGCCCGTGCCCCACCCGCAGTTGAAGTACAAGCCCTTGACGTCGGTCTTGCTGATGATCGGGCAGGCATCGGGCGATACGTCGACGATGCCGCCCCACTGGCGATTCATCCGCACGCGCGAGAAGACGGGGAACATTTCGACGATGGCGTCGAGCGTGCCCTCGATGACGTGGAAGCTGCCGCGCTGGCCGAAGCCCGTGTACTGATCGATACCGGCACCGATCACGAGATCGCCCTTATCGGATTGGCTGATGTACGCGTGCACGGCGTTCGACATCACGACGGTGTTGACGACCGGCTTGATCGGTTCGGATACGAGCGCCTGCAACGGATGGCTTTCGATCGGCAGACGGATACCCGCCATATCGGCCAGCGTCGTCGTGTTACCGGCCGCGACGACGGCGACCTTCTTCGCCTTGATGTATCCCTTCGTCGTTTCGACGCCGACGACGGCGCCGCCTTCACGGCGAATACCGACGACCTGGCAGTTCTGAATGATGTCGACGCCGTGCGCATCCGCGCCACGCGCAAAGCCCCACGCCACCGCGTCGTGACGGGCCACGCCGCCGCGCCGCTGGAACGACGCGCCGAGTACCGGGTAACGGGCATTCAGGTTGATCGTCGGCTCGATTTCCTTGATCTGCTCGGGCGTCAGGAATTCCGCATCGACACCGTTCAGACGGTTCGCGTTGACGCGCCGCATCGTGTCGCGCACGTCCTGCAGCGTATGGGCGAGGTTCATCACGCCGCGCTGGCTGAACATGACGTTGTAGTTGACGTCTTGCGAGAGCCCTTCCCACAGCTTCATCGCTTTTTCGTAGAGCGCGGCCGATTCGTCCCACAGATAGTTCGAGCGGATGATCGTCGTATTCCGGGCCGTATTGCCGCCGCCGATCCACCCTTTTTCGAGCACGGCGATATTGCGCACGCCATGCTCCTTCGCCAGGTAGTACGCCGTGGCAAGCCCATGCCCACCGCCGCCGACGATGACGACGTCGTACTCGCGTTTAGGTTCGGGGCTGCGCCATTGGCGCTCCCAGTTCTCGTGGTACGACAATCCGTTGCGCACCAGACTGAATATCGAAAAGCGGCTCATAGCGGTGGTCCGAAGGGAAGATTGGCCTTGACTTGGGTTAGCTTTAATCAGCACTCGATGACGTTCACGGCCAACCCGCCGCGCGACGTCTCCTTGTATTTGGTCTTCATGTCTGCGCCCGTCTCCCGCATCGTCTTGATGACGGAATCGAGCGAGACATAGTGTTGGCCGTCGCCTTTGAGCGCCATCCGCGACGCGTTCAGCGCCTTGATCGCACCCATCGCGTTGCGCTCGATGCAGGGAATCTGCACGAGCCCGCCGACGGGATCGCAGGTCATGCCGAGGTTGTGCTCCATGCCGATCTCGGCGGCGTTCTCCACCTGCCGCGGCGTGCCGCCCATGACGGCCGCGAGCGCCGCGGCGGCCATCGAGCAGGCGACCCCCACCTCGCCCTGACAGCCCACTTCGGCGCCCGAGATCGATGCGGTTTCCTTATAGATGATGCCGATCGCGGCAGCCGTCAGCAGAAAATCGACGATTCCATCGTCGTTCGCGCCGGGCACGAACTTCACGTAGTAATGCAGGACGGCCGGAATGACGCCGGCGGCGCCATTCGTCGGCGCGGTCACGACACGCCCGCCCGCGGCGTTCTCCTCGTTGACGGCCATCGCGTACAGATTGACCCAATCGAGCATCGACAGCGGATCGCGCAGCGATTCTTCCGAACGCGCGCGCAAGTGCTTCGAGAGATCGGCGGCACGACGTTTCACACGCATCGGGCCGGGCAGTTCGCCCTCGGTACGGCAGCCGCGCTCGACACAGGCGGCCATGGTGCGCCAGATCGCCAGCAGGCCTTCCCGCACCTCTTGCGGCGAACGCGATGCGCATTCGTTCTCCAAGGCCACGCGAGCGATCGACAGCCCGCTGTCGCTGCACGCGCGGAGCAAATCGGCGCCCGTGCGAAACGGGTGCGGCACGTCAGCACCGGCACGGACGCCGTTCACGCGGTCGCCGTCGCGGTTCACGACGAAGCCGCCGCCCACGGAGTAATACTCTTTCTCGACGAGCAATTGCCCGTTTTCGTCGAACGCCTGGAAGCGCATGCCGTTCGGGTGGACGACGCTCGTGCCGCTCATCATCCGGCGGTAGAACGCGAGATCTTCCTTCTCGTCGAAGCGGATTTCGGTGCTGCCCATCAGACGCAGGCGTTTATCGGAGCGAATCGCCGCTAAGCGCGGCTCGATCAGATCGGGGTCGATCGAATCCGGCAGGTTGCCTTCGAGGCCGAGCAGGACCGCCTTGTCCGTGCCGTGGCCCTTGCCGGTGGCGCCGAGCGAGCCGTACAGCTCGATTTTGACGCGGCGCACATAAGTGAGCAGATTGGCGTCCTCGACATGTGAGACGAAGCGGCACGCGGCGATCATCGGCCCGACCGTATGCGAGCTTGACGGACCGATGCCGATCTTGAACAGATCGAAGACGCTGACGTTCATAGGGACTGCCTCGCGTTGAGTTCGAAAGTTGGAATGCGCTATGGACGCAAGTACACCAAAGCGTAAAATTCACCGATAGAACAAAAACGGCATCGCTGTGGGATGCCGTCGCCAAACAGCGATGCGGTGCGCCGGAGCGGGCGCTTCGGCGATGATCGGCGGCGGAAAACCACAAGCGCCTGGCGGCGCGATCCGCGACGCTAGGTACGCCTGCCGCTGCGCCCCCCATTCTTCACTCGCATGAACGCCGTCGATCCGTCACCGCTGGTTTCCACCGCCGCCCGAGAGCGCATTCGCTTTGGGATCGTGCTGCTGCCGAATTTCACCCTGACGGCGTTTTCAGGCTTCGTCGACATGCTGCGGCTCTCGGCCGACGACAGCGATTTCAGCAAGCCGGTACGCTGCGCGTGGAGCGTCGTCGGCAAGACCTTCGCGCCCGTCCGGGCGAGCTGCGGCATCCAGGTGACGCCGTGGGAGACGTTCGACGAGGCCGAGTCGTTCGACTACGTCGTTGTCGTGGGTGGGCTCTTGCATTCGGGCCCGCAAGCGGACGATGAGACGTTGGCGTTCATTCGCCAGGCCGCGGCCCATGGTGCGACGATCGTCGGGATTTGCACGGGGGTGTTTACGCTCATGCGGGCCGGGGTGCTCGATGATTACCGCGTTTGTGTGAGCTGGTTTCACTACTGGGACTTCATCGAACGCTTTCCGGCGGCCAACGCACAAATGCTCATCGCCGATCGGCTGTTCGTCATCGATCGGCGGCGCATTACGTGTTCGGGCGGGCGCGCCTCCATCGACGTGGCCGCGGCCATTTTGCTGCGGCATTTCGATCACGCGACCGTGCAAAAGGCGCTGCGGATCCTGCTCGTGGGAGAGATGCAGAGCGGCAACGCTCCGCAGCCTCACCCGCCCGGGCTCGAGCCCGCCACGCATCCGACGATCAAGCGCGCGATCTTACTGATGGAACAGCATCTGGGGCGGGCGCTGACGCTCGAGGAATTGGCCGGCAAGCTCGATCTATCGCCACGTCAGTTGGAACGGCTGTTCAAGGCGCAAACCGGCAAGACGCCGCAGACGTTCGCCAAGCATGTGCGGCTGCGCACCGCGGCTTGGTTGTTGACGAGTTCCGATCGCACCGTGGCTGACATCGCATCGAGTTGCGGGTTTTCCGATGCTTCGCATTTGGGGCGTGAATTCCGCAAGCAGTATGGGATGCCGCCCGTGGCGTTTCGCGATCAGCGCGCGGGGAGCGCGCCCGACGAGCAGGTTTGCGAGGAGTACTTTTTGGCGTCGGGGGCGATGTCTTGAGCCGTTAGCGCCACGGCCTCCGGCGTCGCATCTCAGGGTGTGCGCTTGAGCAGCAAATAGGCCACGGGGGTAAAAAGTCGGCCCTTGCAGGGCCGACGCTCACCTCTTCAATGCGACGCAATATACGACTTCACCGCGGTCAACCCGTCCTTACCGTCCAACGTCGTGACCCCGGCCAGCCACTTGTCCAGCACCTGCGGGTTCTTCTTCAGCCACGCGGTAGCCGCCTTGTTCGGATCTTCCTTGTCCATGATCGGCATCATCACGTGGTTTTCGATATCCGTCGTGAAATGCAGATTGGACACGAGCTTGGCCGCGTTCGGGCAACGGGCCGCGTAATCGGGCGGCGTGGCCGTAAATACCTTCGCCTCGCCATAGTTCGGCCCGAATACGTCATCGCCACCGCTCAGATAATCGATCTTCATCTGCACGTTCATCGGATGCGGCTCCCAGCCGAGGAACACGATCCATTGCTTCTCGCGAACCGCTTTGTTCACCTGAACAAGCATGCCGGCCTCGCTCGACTCCACCAGCTTGAACTTGCCGAGACCGAACTGATTACCGTCGATCATCTTCTTGATCAACGCATTGCCGTCATTGCCGGGTTCGATCCCGTAGACGCGGCCGCCCAGTTTATCGGCGTACTTCTGAATATCGGCGAACGTTTTGAGCCCGCCGTTATAGACGTAATCGGGCACCGCCAGCGTGTATTTGGCACCGGTCAGGTTCGGCGCCGCCAGCACTTCGATCTGCTTGGCTTTCACGAACGGATCGATCATCGGATCCATGGTAGGCGACCAATAGCCGAGGAACACGTCGATCTGCTTGCTCTTGATGCCGGCGAACGTGATCGGCACCGAGGCGATTGTCTTCGTCGGGTGGTAGCCGAGGCCCTGGAACACAGCCGAGGCCAGCCCCGTCGTGGCCGCGATATCGGTCCAGCCGACATCGGCAAAGCGCACGTCTTTACAGACCGCCGGATCCGCCGCGTAGGCGCTCGTCGTCACTAGGGCTGCCGCGGCCAGGGCCCAGCCGGCTTTCATCCAGCGTTGGTTCATCAGATTCTCCTCAATCGCACAATTATCTCGGCTCTCGCCGTTTCGGGGACATCGACGTATTACAAGGACTCCTAAACATCCGCTTCAATCGAAAAATCAATCACCCACATTGAATCAATTGGCTTGCCGGCGTTCCCGGCTCGGCGCATAGCCGAACTGCGCGCGATACGCCTTACTGAAATGACACGGCGATTGGAAGCCGCACTCCGACGTCACACACGCAATCGATGCGTCCGTCGTGCGCAGCAAATCGCGCGCGCGGCGCAAGCGCAACGACAGGTAGTAGTGGGTAGGCGATACGTCCAGATACACCTTGAACATACGTTGCAGATGCCGCTGCGATAGCCGCACCAACCTGGCCAGTTCTTCGAGTGAAAGCGGCTCCTCGATATTCGCTTCCATGAGCCGCACGACTTCGATGAGTTCCGCGCGCGAGAATCCGATCCGTGCATCGACGGGAATCGGCTGATGATCGTTCGAGCTGCGAATACGCTCGAGAATGAATTGCGCCGATACCTGGGCCGCCAGATTTCGGCCCAGCCGCTCACCTACCAGATGCAGCATCAGATCGAGGGGCGCCGTCCCACCCGTGCAGGTCAATCGATCGCGGTCGATGACAAAGAGTTCGTCCCGGAACTTCACACGCGGAAATTCGGTATGAAGCGACGACATATCTTCCCAATGGACCGTGCAGCGATAGTCATCGAGCAATCCCGCGCTCATGAGTGCGTAGGCACCGGTACAGAGCGCCCCGAGTGGTATGCCACGCGCCCCTAAATCGGCCAGCAAGGTCTTCACGCGGGTGTCGACAGCGCTGCGAATCTGCGTGCCGCCGCACACCACGAGGATGTCGGGGATGCCGACCTCCTCGATCGTCCGCGTCGGCGTCACGGTCACGCCGTTGCTCGCCCGCACCGGCACGCCATCGGCCGAGACGACAGACCACCGGTAGTGCGTCGCGCGGCTGACGTAGTTCGTCATCCTCAGCACTTCTACCGCGCTCGAGAACGCGATCATCGAGAAGTTGGGCAGCGTCAGGAACCCGAAATGGACGGGTGCCGACGCTGCGGTTTCGGGCTGCATCACGGTGGCCGGCGTCATGCTTGCCTCACCTCGCTCAGCTTTGCGTCATCGGTTGCTGAGCACCGCCGCGCAGCCGCATCACACTGCGCAAGCCTTTGAAGCGCGGTGCCGGGGCACTTCCGGGCGTGCGGCCAAAGCTCTCGGTAATGCGGTCGAGGATGATGGCCAGCAGCACGACGGACAAGCCGCTTTCGAAGCCCAGGCCGATGTCGAGCCGTTGAATACTGGCCAGGACGTCGTTACCGAGGCCGCCGGCGCCGACCATCGACGCGATGATGACCATCGACAGCGCCATCATGATGGTCTGGTTCACGCCCTGCATGATCGAAGGCAACGCGTTAGGAAACTGCACCTTGTAGAGCAATTGCCACGGCGTGCAGCCGAATGCGTGCCCCGCTTCGACAATCTCCCGATTGACGTGGCGAATGCCAAGGCTCGTCAGCCGGACAGCGGGCGGCATCGCGAAGATCACCGTCGACAAGATCCCCGGCACGCGCCCGAGACCGAACAGCATGGCAGCCGGAATCAGATAGACGAACGCCGGCATCGTCTGCATCAAATCGAGGACGGGACGCACGACGAGCGCCACATGCTTATCCTTGGCAGTCCAAATCCCCAGCGGAATACCGAAGAGCAGACTGATCATCGTCGATGAAAGCGTCAGCCCGAGTGTGACGACGGTCTGGTCCCAAAAGCCCGTGCCATAGATCAGCAGCAGCGATAGTGTCGTGAAGAACGCGAAGCGCCAGCCAAGCCGCCAAAAGCCCACGACAATGAACAGCGCCATCATCGCCCACATGGGAATCGCCTGAAGGCCGTGTTCGACGAGACCCGCGAGGCCATCGATCGCGCGGCCGACCATGTCGAATGCGTGGCTGTCGTGATCGAGCAGGTAGTGGACGGACTGATCGACCCAAGTGCCGAGCGGAATGAGTTCAGACATTTGAGCCTCGCGTACGGGTAATGGCTTTGAGAACGACGGCGCGATCGACGGAGCCGCAATAGCAGCCGTCATCGTCCACGACAGGCAATGCGCGCGCATGTGCCACGACGCGCGAAACCACGTGCTCTAGCGACGCGCTGTGCGCGATGCACTCGGTTTGCGTCAGGCTGGGCGAGCCGTTGCCGAGCGCCTCGCGCGTGACGAAGCCGCGGATCTTGCGGGCGGCATCGAGCACGAATGCGTAGTCGGCACTGCCGTTCAGCGAGGCGGCCACGCCGGCCGCGTCGAACTGGCGCACGAGCGGTACGGCGTCGGTTTGCATGAGATCGCCGGCCGTCAGATAGCGGCTCGTGTCGATGCCGTCGAAGAAGGCCCGCACGTAATCGTTCGCCGGACGGCTGATGATCTCCTGCGGCGTGCCGACCTGAACGAGGCAGCCGCCTTCCATGATCGCGATGCGGTTGCCGATCCGCAGCGCTTCTTCGAGATCGTGCGAGACGAACATGATCGTGCGCCGCTGCTCCTTTTGCAGTTGCAGCAACACGTTTTGCATCTCCTTGCGCTTGAGCGGATCCAGCGCCGAGAACGCTTCGTCCATGATCATCAGCGAAGGATTGACGGTCAGCGCGCGGGCCAGACCGACACGCTGCTGCATCCCGCCCGACAGTTCGGCCGGCAGCTTATGCGCGAATGGCGCAAGCCCGACCTGCTCGAGCACGGTCAGCGCGCGGGCCTCACGCTCCTTACGCCCGACGCCGGCCACTTCGAGGCCGAAGGCGGCGTTCGACAGCACGGTGCGCTGCGGCATGAGCGCAAAGGATTGGAATACCATGCTCATGTCTTTGCGACGCAGAGCGGTCAGCTCGCTGCGCCGTGCCGCAACGACATCGCGCCCATCGATGAGCACCTTGCCGGCCGTCGGATCGACGAGCCGGTTGATCAGGCGAATCAACGTGGATTTGCCGGAGCCGGACAGCCCCATCAGCACGAATATTTCGCCTTCCTGAACGTCGAACGAAACGTCGTGCACGCCGACGACCTGGCCCGTGCGTGCGAATATTTCGTCCTTCGTCGCGCCGCCTGCCAGCATGTCGAGCGCTTGCTTGGGGTTCGTGCCGAACACCTTGCACAGGCCCTGCACCCTTACCTTCGGTGAACTCATCTCTTCCGTCTCCTTGCGGCAGGCCGACGCCTGCACAGTCTGCCTACATAGTTGCTAGAAAAATCCCCATGTAGCCGACGAATTCCGACGCACGCTTGCGAAAATGCGACACGGGCGCCGTCGCCCCGCGGGGCCGCTTTCCGCCTGAGCACCGTGGCATAAGGCCGGACGTGTCGATCTCCCTCCTCGTACGGGAAGGGTATGTCGGAAAACGACAAATTCCCGTCCAAAAACGCATGCGCACCGCCTATATCGGCTGGCAATACTCAGCCAACCGGATCCGTACCCGAATCGAATCCGGGCCGGCAAGAGACCGATTACAACGACGACGGAGCGCACCATGAGTCAACGCAAGACCCTGTCACGCCTATCGTCCGCCGCTTTCGGCGGCGCG
>NZ_JBQCDN010000340.1:0-3515 GCF_051961175.1 Trinickia sp.
CCCGCCCCCCCTACCACCAAAACCGCCCCGCGCCGGGGGGCGCCCGGGCCCGCGGCGGCGCCGGCGGGGGGGGCGGGGGCGGGCCGCCCCCCCCCGCGGCCTGTGCGCCCCCCGAAGCCCCGACCGATAGACTTCACGCTGCCCTATGCCCCTTCAACGTTACTCGCGCACCGATAGCGCCGTACGATCCGACAGCACTTCGCTGTCCGGCTCGGCCGCGACGCGCTGGCCCGTCAGCGGATGGACGATCGCCCTGCTGGTCCTGGCGCTCGCCCTCGTCTGGTTCATTCCCCTCGGCTGGCGCCATCTCGTGCCGAGCGATGAGGGCCGCTATGCGGAAATGGCACGCGAAATGTTCGTGACCGGCGACTGGATCACGCCGCGCTACAACGGCTACAAGTACTTCGAAAAGCCGCCGCTGCAAACCTGGATGAACGCGCTCACGTTCGCCTGGTTCGGCATCGGCGAATGGCAGGCGCGGCTCTATACGGCGTTGGCGGGATTCGCCGGCGTGCTCGTCGCCGGCTATACGGCGGCGCGCCTCATCAATCCGGCGGCCGGCTTCGCGGCCGCCCTCGTCCTGGCCGGCGCGCCCTACTGGCAGTTGATGGGCCACTTCAACACCCTCGACATGGGCCTGTCGTTGTGGATGGAGGTCACGCTGTGCGCGATGCTTCTTGCGCAGCGCGTCGGCGTCGGCGCGCCCGAAGCGCGCCGCTGGATGTGGCTGTGCTGGGCCTCGATGGCGCTCGCCGTGTTGTCCAAGGGGCTCATCGGCGTCGTGCTGCCGGGCGCTGTGCTCGTGATCTACACGCTGATCGAACGCGACTGGGCGCTCTGGAAGCGCCTCTATCTGCCTAGCGGCCTGGTCGTCTTCTTCGCGATCGCCACCCCCTGGTTCGTGCTCGTCCAGCAGCGCAACCCCGAATTCTTCAACTTCTTCTTCATCGTTCAGCAATTCGATCGATACCTGACGCCCGCCCAAAACCGGCCCGGCCCCGTCTATTACTTCGCCGGGGTCTTGCTCGTGGGCCTGCTGCCCTGGCTGTCGCTCGGCTGGCAAAGCATTCGCTACGCGTTCGCGCAGCCTCGCCAATTGAACGGATTCGCACCGGGCAAGCTGCTCGTCATCTGGTCCGTCTTTATCTTTCTGTTTTTCAGCGCGTCCCACTCGAAGCTCGTCTCGTACGTGCTGCCGGTCGCGCCGGCGCTCGCGCTCGTCATCGGCATGTACTTGCCGCACGTCTCGCGCATGGCGTGGCGCCGCCATCTCACCGGTTACGCGGTATTTCTTGTCGTCGCGGCCATCGGTGCCGTATTCATCGCCCGCTTCGGCGACGCGCGCACGCCCAACGCGCTGTATCGCGAATTCCGCGTTTGGGTATTGGCCGCGATCGGCGTCGCGTTCGTCCTGACGCTCGCCGCGCTGGCCGTCCTGCGGCGCAGCGAGCGTGGTGTCCTGCCCTCGGCCGCGGTGTTCGCCGCGGCTTGGGTCATGCTCTGCACGATCGCCGGTTGCGGACACGAGGTGTTCGGGCGCCAGAGCTCCGGGGCCCTGCTGGCGCCCGCGGTGAAGGCGGAACTGGCCCGGCTGCCGGCCGACACGCCTGTCTATTCAGTGGGCTATCTCGACCACACGTTCCCGTTCTATATCGGCCACACGACAATCATGGTCGAAAGCGCCGACGAATTGGCGTTCGGCGTCGCCGAGGAGCCGGCGAAGTGGGTGCCGACCATCCCCGAATGGATCGCGCGCTGGAAAGCCGATCCGCATGCCCTCGCCGTGATGCGGCCCGACCGGTACGCCGAACTTGCCGCCCAACACGTGCCGATGCGCGTCATCGCGCGCGATGCGCGGCGCGTCGTTGTCGAAAAACCCTGATCGCAACCGAAGCCCGTACGGCCTTTTTTCCAACTTGATGAACCCGATCTCTCTTTTTTGTATTCTGGCGGGCGTCGCCCTGAACGCCTGCGCGCAATTGCTGCTCAAAGCCGGCGTGAACGCCGTTGGACACTTCGAATTCACCCGTGCGAACATTGTGCCAATCGGCCTGAAACTCGCCATGCAGTTGCCGATCATCGGCGGCCTGTCCTGCTACGTCATCAGCGTGGCGGTCTGGGTTGTCGGCCTCTCGCGCGTCGATGTATCGATCGCCTACCCGATGCTGTCGCTAGGGTATGTCGTCAATGCGTTCGCAGCCTGGTACTTGTTCGGCGAAGTGTTGAGCCTGCAACGTCTCATCGGCATCGGCATCATTTTGCTGGGCGTGGTCGTATTGGCACGCAGCTGATCCGCCGGCGAAGCGATAATCACGCTTCGCGACGCATCGCAACAATCTATAAGCCCTCGGCGCCAAGAACGCCGTCATCACCCTGACACAACCCAAACTCGAGCGAAGCCCAATGACCCAAGACTCACTTTCATTCCTGCCGTTCGTGCGCCCGGAGATCGACGAAGAGACGATCGCCGGCGTTGCCGACGTGTTGCGTTCAGGCTGGATTACGACGGGTCCGCAAAATCAGGCATTCGAGGCGCAACTTTCGGCGTTCTGCGGCGGCCGTCCCGTGCGTACATTCAACTCGGGCACCGCAACGCTTGAAATCGGGCTGCGTATCGCAGGCGTGGGGATGGGCGACGAAGTCATCACGACCCCGGCATCGTGGGTCGCCACCGCCAACGTGATTCTCGAAGTGGGTGCGACACCCGTTTTCGTCGATATCGATCCGGTCACGCGCAATATCGATCTGAACCTGCTCGAAAAGGCGATTACCCCGCGCACGAAGGCGATCATCCCCGTCTATCTCGCAGGGCTGCCCGTCGACATGGATCGGCTCTACGACATTGCGCGGGCCTACAAGCTGCGCGTCATCGAAGACGCCGCACAGGCGTTCGGCTCGACTTGGCGCGGCGAGCGCATCGGCAAACTCGGCGATATCGTTTCGTTCAGCTTCCACGCGAACAAGAATTTGACGTCGATCGAAGGCGGCGCACTCGTCGTCAACAATGAGGAAGAAGCCGAACTGGCGCGCAAGTACCGGTTGCAAGGTGTGACGCGTACAGGTTTGGACGGGATGGACTGCGACCTCCTCGGCGGCAAGTACAATCTGACCGACGTGGCGGCGCGCGTCGGCCTGGGCCAGCTTGCGCACATCGAGCGCTTCCTGGCTCAGCGCAAGACGCTCGCGCGCGCCTACTTCGACGGGTTCGAAGGCGGCGCGGCCGCGGCAATCGGCGTCGGCCTGCCGGCGGCCGAGTTCGAAAACGGCAATTGGCATATGTTCCAGATCACGCTGCCCCTGGAGCGCCTGACGATCGACCGCGCCGCTTTCATGCAGAAGCTGCATGACGACTACCGGATCGGCTCGGGCGTGCACTACCCGGCGATTCATTTATTTACGCTCTACCGCGCGCGCGGGTTCGCGCCTGGCATGTTCCCGCATGCCGAGCGCTTCGGCGCGACGACGGTTACGCTGCCGCTGTTCACGCTGATGACCGGGCAAGATGTGGCGCGCGT
>NZ_JBQCDN010000341.1:0-2083 GCF_051961175.1 Trinickia sp.
CGGCTTCCTGCCGCCCAAAGCGAAGCAGCGCGCCGCAGCGCTCGCTCCGCTTGCGAAGCTCTCGCAGGCCATGGTGTTCTACGAAGCGCCGCATCGCATCGTCGAAACCGTGCAAGCGCTGGCCGATACGCTCGGCGGCGACCGGCAATTGCTGATTGCACGCGAACTGACGAAGCTACATGAGGCCATTCATCGATGCACCTTGGCCGAAGGGCCAACGTGGCTGGCCGCCGATCCGAACCGGCAGCGCGGGGAGTTCGTACTCGTCGTTCAGGGCGCCCCGGCACAGGCGGAGCAAAACGAAACAGCTCACGATGCTTTGTTGACGCTGTTACTCGAAGAGGTGTCGGTCAGCACGGCGGCGCGGCTCGCCGCCTCGATCACAGGCGCATCCCGCAATTTGCTCTATTCGCGGGCGCTCGAGCTATCGAAAGACGATACCTGACGAGCAGAAGAACCCGGCACTCGAGCGTTACGTCAATCACGGGCGCTGCGGTTAATCGCATGACAGCGGGGCTTAGCCGCCAGTCATTCATGCGGAAGGCTCATCGATGTGTGACGCTCGGATTGATCAGGACTCCTGATAAAGCTCACCTTTCGAGGAAGGGCGGGCGATGGCTCATCGAATAGGAAGGGTCTCGGTGCACCGCTTCCATTTATCGATTTCTATGAGCAGTCGTGGGCGAGCCACCACTCGTCGAATAACAAACGGGCTCGGCGCACCGCCTCTGTTTATCAATATTCATTAGTACTCCTGAATATCCTCACCGATACAAAAACAGCGCCCCGAGAGGCGCTGTCCATGCTCGATCTTGCGACCAGAGTAAAACGCTAGAACGCTAAGACCCTAAGCCCTAGCCGAGAACCCACTCAGTTCCCCTCATCCTTCGGCGAACTGTTGCTGGCCAAAATTTCCGCGCGCTCGGCCCGCGCTTCTTCCTGCGTCAGCCCTTCGATCGTCACACGCGCCGTACCGGCATGCGCCAATCCGAGCATCTTGGCCGCCGCGTACGACAAGTCGATCACCCGCCCTCGTACATACGGGCCCCGATCGTTGATCTTCACGACCACGACCTTATGGTTCGTCATGTTCGTTACGCGCACATACGAGGCGAGCGGCAACGTCTTATGCGCGGCCGTCATCGCATTCATGTTGTAGCGTTCGCCGCTGGCCGTCTTCCGGCCGACGAAGCGGCCGCCGTACCACGAGGCGCGGCCCACCTGCTTGAAATCGGAGATGTTCGGCGTGCCGTCGTCCAGCGGCTTGGCACTGGCCAGCGACTTGTCGCCCCCGTTAGGCAGGGCCGGCGAGCTGCCGAATGCGACAGGCGCGTTCGCCCCCTGCGCAACGGCGGGCACGCCCTTTGCGCTCCCGGTTTGGGTGGCCGTCGGCTGCACAGCGCAGCCCGTAAAGGCGCCGAAGACAAAAAGGATCCCCAGCGATCGACGAAATCGATGTTTCATATGACGTTTTGCCAATCTGTCGAGCCGTGGCAACCAGCGTTTGGCTGTGCGTACGGCTCGGGCGATCGAGTGCGGCACGCCACCCACGCTCAAAGCGTGTGTCGCGACAAGGCACTCGGCTGCGGCCACTTTCGGCCGCGTTCAGCCCGGTTGGTATTCACGTCTGGTGCGGCTGTCCCCGTCAGCTTGACCAGACCCCACACGCCGCCATCGAACATGGCATCCACGTTCTTGCGCGCCCAAAGGCACGAGGAACGGCGGCGTAGGCCTGTCCAGCATTCCGGCCGAAGGCCGTGTCAGGCGCGCGGCGCCTGGCTGGACAAGACGTGTGCATCGAACTTCGTCGACACGGAAACGAAGCCGCAAAAACCGCGACTTCGGACTTCATTGACAGCGATCGGCATGCTCAAGTTCACGCAAGGGCCAGATCGCCGGTAGAGCTGCGCAGGCCGCTCAAAGGCCTCTCCCGCGCAAAAGCTAACGCATTGTAGCAGGAAAATCGAGCAATCGAAACCAAACGACCCGTTACTGTGATTGATTCTCCCTATGGCGACAACAATGCATGCAGCATAGGGGCTGTTCGGCCAAGCAGCGCGGGCGTGACGCGGCTGGTACCATC
>NZ_JBQCDN010000342.1:0-8744 GCF_051961175.1 Trinickia sp.
ACGCGAGCCGTCACCCCCGGCCGGTTCTCGACGCACAGCGCCGCGAGGCTATCCGCCGAAGGGCGCCATTGCCAGAACGTCCAATGGCAGGGGGAGTCATCGAGGCTCGGATCGAATTGCACTCGCAATGGCCCATCGCCGCGCAAGTCGAAGCCGAATTGATCGAGCGGCAGCGAGAGCCCCTTGCCGCGTGCCTTGATATAGCTCTCTTTCAACGTCCAGAAATCGAAGAAGCGTTGTGGTTGCGCCGCTTCCGGCAGCGACCGCAACTGCCTTGCCTCATCCGGGGAAAAATAGCGCTCGGCGATATCGAGCGGCGCTCTGCGGCCGAGATCTTCCACGTCGATGCCGATCTCACAGTCGCGTGTCACGGCGAGGGTGACGAGGCGGTCCGAATGGGAAAGATTGAAGCTCAAGCCGCTCACGCCGGAATGCGTATTGGCGATCGTGGGGCGGCCGAAGGCCGTCGCCTCGAAGCGCCAATCCGCCGGCCGGATCGGTACATAGCGCGACAGAACATAACGAACCAGCGAACGCGTCACGAGGTAGCGGCGCCGAACCTTCTCGATGAAGAGTTTCGCGTGCTTCTTGCGTTCGTCCTCGGTCAAGACGGCATCCAATTGGGCCGTCAGATCCGCATCCGGCACCTGCGCCACGATGGCCACCCAGATGTCGATGTCGCCGCGGCTCAGCGTCAATTGTTCGAGGATGTCCTGGCCCAGCACCGTTTTGCCGCTGCCAGGGGTGATTGCCGTTTCTGCGAACGAGCGATGCATCGTCGGCCCACCCGCTACGCGCCGCGCAGTATGCCGAGGCGCGCGAGCCGGGCCGGGCGCTCGATCTCCTCGCCTGCCATCCAGCGCAGGGCTCGTATTGCTTCGTCTTCGCTGACGGCGATGCCGCTTCCGAGCGTGCCGCAGGGCACGAACGTCGGCGTCTCATCGCCGGTATGAGACGCCAGCGCGGCCACGACGGCCGGGCTCGCGGCGCCTCGACCACCCGTATCCACTAAGCCGCCCGCCTGTGCGAACGGCATCAAATTGCCGCTCGCCACGAGGAAGAGCAGGTTTTGCAGAATCTCCCGCCGGTTATGGCCATCGCCGGCGAGACGCGCGACGATGTCGCCGATCCGCATCGCCCCTTGCGCCATCAATGCGCGCAAGTCGGCAATGAATTCGGGCTGAAAGCTGAGCGCGCCCCGCGGTATCGTCACGCGTGTATCGATCCGCTCGATCTCGGAGATGCAGCCGATCGGCATCGCCTCGAGGTGACGCAGTGCGTCGGCCTGCGATGGATTCGAACGCACACCGCGCACGAATACGTCGCGGCGAAACCGGCGATTGACGGCGAAATCCTCGGCCAAGTGCCGCAGCCGCCCATTCGGCATGGCTGCTATCGCTTCGGCCGCCGGGCGGTCCATCAGCAGCATCGGATGATTGTCCGCGAGCGTGGCGCTGCCCACGTACGAGAGCCCCGCCTCGGCCATCTGATCCATGACATCCACCGAGTAGTGGATGTCCCACGTTCCATTCAAATACTCGTGCGCGAGATAGTCGACGGGATCCTTTGCGAGCGCCGCCAGTGCTTCCGTCACGCTCGGATGATCGCGGAAGTAACGAAAGCTCGGATTGCCGAGCGTTTGCATGCCGGCAATCGCGGTGCCGATGCGCGCCTCGATGCCGCCATCGGCTGCCTGTGCCAGTTCAAACATCAGCTTGCGCAAGGGGGCCTCGGCCGACCATCCTGGCTGGCAGTTATAGCTCAAGTACACAAGGCCGTCATCGGCCAGCCGACGCGAGATGAGCTTGCGTACCGTGCCCCGAACGCCGGCATCGACCCAGCTATAGATCCCGTGCATGACGATAAAGTCGAACGGGGGCAAGTCTTGTTCGAGCAGCGCCTCGAAGCTGGCTTCATGGAAGACGACGTTTCCGGCTCCGAGCTGGCCCGCGCGCCGCCGAGCGGCGCCGATATGGGCCGCGTTGAAATCGCAGGCGTGAAATTCGGCGTGCGGAAAGGCCGCGGCGTTGACGACGGTCGAATGGGCAAAGCCGCAACCGAGATCGAGGTAGCGAAACGGCCGCTCGAGCACCTTCGGACGCGCGCCGCCCACGACACTGGCGTAGTTCAACCAGGCGGGGGACAGCTCGCGATGGAAGCGGTCCGGGAACGTCACGTCGCTCAGGTAGCCGGAGGAAGGATCGGATGCTTGCATGTGAATGAGGGTTGCCGCGCCGCGCGAGCTTACCATGGTGCCACAAGCGTCAAGGGCGGCGCGGCTTGCCGGCTGCGGAGGGGCTTGGCGAACGAGTCAGGCGAACCGCCGTGACGCACGTGTCCGCGGCGCCCGGGGCACGGCGGATCGGTGAATTGAATTCCCTATGTCGACGGGTTTTGCTCCAAAGGGCCGGGCCCGCGCTTAACCTCCGCAGCGTGCCATTTTTAGCCCGGAAAGCCCCGTCAATACGGGATCCCCGTGCAATGTCCCATTCCCTCCGGTTATTCAACGGCCGCTCCATAGGTCGGCTCCATAACCGGAGGTATGGAAAAAGGCGCAGAAAATGTATCGGGATGCGTCGAATTGGCTTGGTACATTGAATCCATGCAATAGACATCGACATCGACATCAACGATCAACCAGCGATTGGCTCCCAGCGCAAATAGCACACACCGAACGCGCCAGTTGGTCGGATTAGAAAAACAGACGAGACCCAGGACGGTCGCTTCGACCGAGGGCTACAGATCGCGGCCTTCGATATCTTGAACTTGCCAGTTGGGATCACAGCATGCCCCCGAATCTGACATTCGCACCGCAGGACGTGGTTCCGTCCGGGTCGACTACTGCGAAAGCCGCCTCGACGGTCGCAAACTCGGCCGCGGTTTCCGGTACCGATATTCTGACCGTCCGGAACCTGTCGAAAATCTTCGGCCCGAAACCCGAGCGTGCAGCCGAGTTGGTCAGGCAGGGCCTCGGCCGTGACGAAGTCTTCGAGCGCACGGGCAATATGTTGGCCGTCAATGACGTTAGCCTCAGCGTCAAAGCGGGCGAGATTTTCGTCATCATGGGCCTGTCGGGTTCCGGCAAGTCGACGCTCGTCCGGCTGCTCAATCGGTTGATCGAGCCCACTTCGGGGCAGGTCATTCTGGAAGGCCGCGATATCGCTCCGATGTCCACTGAGCAATTGCGCGAAGTCCGCCGTCAGAAGATGGCGATGGTATTCCAGTCGTTCGCGTTGCTGCCCAATCGCACGGTGATCGACAACATCTCGTACGGGCTGGAAGTCGCCGGCATGAAAAAGGCTGAGCGCTACGACATCGCCCGTGCGGCACTGACGCGTGTCGGCCTGGGTTCCTACGAAAAGCTTTTGCCCAGCGAATTGTCGGGCGGCATGCAGCAGCGCGTCGGCCTTGCCCGTGCGCTGGCGGTGAATCCTTCGGTGCTGCTGATGGATGAAGCGTTCTCCGCGCTGGATCCGCTGATCCGGCATGAGATGCAAAGCGAGCTCCTGCGGCTCCAAAAGGAAGAGCAGCGCACGATCGTCTTCATCTCGCACGACATCGAAGAAGCGATCAAGATCGGCGGCCGCATCGGCATCATGAAGGATGGCTGTCTGATTCAGGTCGGCACGCCGGCCGAATTGATCCAATCGCCCGCGGACCATTACGTGCGCGACTTCTTCCGCCATGTCGACGTCTCGCGATTCCTGAAGGCGTCCAGCCTGCTGACCCGCGTCGAGCGCGGCGTGATCGCATGCGATGTCGGCACGTCCTCCGAGCGCTACCTCAATCAACTCATCGATAGCGGTGTCGAGTGCGGCTATGTCTGCGACGAGTCGGGCCGCTACCAGGGCGGCGTGACGCCCGCGTCACTGCACAAGGCCGGCGCACGCCCGATCCGCGACGCCTTGATCCCGGATCTGCAGGCGGTGTCGCTGGACGCCGATCTGCACGAGCTTGCCGCGATCGCGTTGGGCCAGGAGCATGACGTACCGGTCGTCGATGCCGCCGGAAAACTCGCCGGGGTCGTGTCGTGCCGCACGATTCTGAAACAAGTTATGGAACGGAGAGCAGGATGAACTCGTCAGTCATCGGCCAGTTTGCAGAGAACGCCGTCAATTTTCTCTTCCATCATTTCCGCGGCGGCTTCGACGCGTTTTCCGCCGCGCTCGGCGCCGTGGTCAAGCTATTGGAGGATGGGCTGGGGGCGATTCCGTTCGTCGTCATGCTGGTGATCCTCGTGGGGCTCTCATTGTGGCGCCGCGGCATCGTGTTCGCGGTGTTCGTCGGTCTCGCGCTGGAGGCGATCCACTTCATGGGGCTGTGGGCGCAAACGACATCGACGTTGGCTCTCGTCATCGCCGCGACATGCTTCAGTCTGGTGATCGGCGTGCCGCTCGGCATCTGGGGCGCGAGAAGCAAGCGCGTGGAATTGATTCTGCGTTCGCTGCTCGATTTCATGCAGACGATGCCGGCGTTCGTCTACCTGATTCCCGCCGTGATCTTGTTCGGCTTGGGCCGGGTGCCCGCTGTGATTGCAACGGTTGTTTTCGCCATGCCGCCGGTGGTGCGTCTGACGACGCTCGGGATTCGGCAGGTGCGCGAGGAGTTGCTGGAAGCCGGCCGCTCGTTCGGCAGCACGGATGCGCAGCTGCTGTGGAAGATCCAATTGCCGAATGCGCTGCCGTCGATCATGGCCGGCGTGAATCAAACCATCATGATGGCGCTCTCGATGGTCGTGATCGCCTCGATGATCGGTGCGGGCGGTCTCGGCGAGTACGTGCTTAGCGGCATCCAGCGCCTGGACATCGGGATCGGCTTCGAAGGCGGCCTGGGTGTCGTGCTGCTGGCGATCGTACTGGACCGCTTGACCGAGAGCTTCGGCGTCAAGTCGAAGAAGAAAGTGAAATCCGTCACCCGGACAGTGAAGCCGGGAGCGAGCGGCGCGGCACGGACCTGATCGGGCCGATAGCGAAGTGCCGCAGTAGGACCGGCCGTCCCGACAGGCGGCCGGAGAGCCGATGCTATCCGTCGGCTCGAAGCAGGACGGGCGGGGACCCAATGCGCTACAGCGACATGGCGACATCCGTCGAACAGTAATTATCTCGTTGATCAATGAGGAGTCCTAAATGAAACGCGGTTTGTTGAAGTCGCTTCTCGCGAAGCTCGCGGTATCGACGGTTGTCGCGGTAGGGATCGGCGGTGCGCCCGCAATGGCGGCGGAGCCTGTGAAGGTGGCGGTAACGAACTGGGCCGACGTGTTGGCCGTGGCCAACGTCGCCAAGTACGTGCTCGAGAACAATCTCAAGCAACCGGTTCAATTCGTACAGGCCGATATCGGCATCCAGTATCAAGGTGTGGCGCGCGGCGACTTGGACATCATGGTGGGCGGCTGGCTGCCGGTCACGCATGCGACTTACTACGCCAAGTACAAGAACGACATGGATGACGTCGGCATCATCTACACCGGCGGCAAGAACGGCTGGGCCGTGCCTGCCTACGTTCCGGAGTCGGAACTGTCGTCGATCGCCGATCTGAACAAGCCTGACGTCAAGAGCAAGCTCAATGCGACGATCCAGGGCATCGAGCCGGGCGGCGGCTTGATGCAAGCCTCGGAAAAGACGATTCAAGCCTACAACCTGGCCGGCTACAACCTGCAAGCGTCGAGTGAAGCGGGCATGCTCGCGGGCGTCTCGCGCGCCTATCAATCGAACCAATGGATCGTGGCGACGGTATGGAGCCCGCATTGGCTCTTCCAGAAGTGGAAGATGCGCTACCTGAAGGATCCGAAGGGCACGCTCGGCGGTGAGGAGCAAGTCCACGCGTTCGCGTCGAAGCAGTTCGCCGGCAAGTTTCCCCGTGCCGACGTGTTCTTCAAGCACTTCAAGCTGACGCTGGCCGATGTCGAGGCGATCGAATTCGAAGGCAACAGCACGAACGACTACGCGACCGCGGCGAAGAAATTCGTCGAGGCGCATCCGGAAAAGCTGAAGGCCTGGTTGCAGCAGTAAACCACCGTGACGGGCCGCGAATCGACACGCAGCGGGCATTTGCGGCCCCGCTCGATATGGAGCCGGGCGGGAGAGCGCCCGTTTTTCTAATGATGGCTGCAGTCTCGCAAGGACTGCGTCTCACGACACCTTTCGGGAGTGAGCAGTGAACGAACAAGCGCGCTTTTTTTCTGAAACGCTCCAGAGCCGCGACCCGGTAATCTCATCGGAGATCGCGCTCGAGTTGCGCCGCCAGCAAACTCAGATCGAGCTGATCGCTTCCGAGAACATCGTCTCGGCGGCCGTCATGGAAGCGCAGGGGACGGTGCTGACGAACAAGTACGCCGAGGGTTATCCGTCGAAGCGTTATTACGGCGGCTGCGAGCACGTGGATCGCATCGAGGCGCTGGCCATTGACCGCGTGAAGGCGCTGTTCGAGGCCGAGTACGCAAACGTACAACCTCACTCGGGGGCGCAGGCCAACGGTGCGGTCATGCTGGCGCTGGTCAAGCCTGGCGAGACCGTCATGGGCATGTCGCTCGACGCCGGCGGGCACCTGACGCATGGCGCGCGACCGGCGCTGTCGGGCAAATGGTTCAACTCGGTCCAGTACGGCGTGAGTCCGGAAACGTACCGCATCGACTACGACAAGCTGCGCGCGCTCGCACAGGAACATCGCCCGAAGCTGATCATCGCCGGCTATTCGGCCTATCCGCGAGCGCTCGACTTCGCTGCGTTCCGCGACATCGCGGACAGCGTCGGCGCGTTGCTGATGGTCGACATGGCACATATCGCGGGCATCGTCGCGGCCGGCCGCCATGAGAACCCGATTCGCTTCGCCGACGTGGTCACGTCGACGACGCACAAGACGCTGCGCGGTCCGCGCGGCGGCTTCATTCTCACGAACAACGGCGACATCGCCAAAAAAATCAATTCGGCGGTGTTCCCCGGATTGCAGGGCGGCCCGCTCATGCACGTCATCGCCGGCAAGGCGGTGGCATTCGGCGAGGCGCTTCGCCCCGAGTTCACGGCTTACATCGATCAGGTCCTGCGCAACGCGCAGGCCCTCGGCAATGTGCTGAGCGCCGGCGGGCTGAGCCTCGTGACGGGCGGCACCGACAACCACCTGCAGCTGGTTGACTTGCGGCCCAAGGGTCTCACGGGTACGCAGGCCGAGAAAGCGCTCGAGCGCGCCGGCATCACGTGCAACAAGAACGGTATCCCGTTCGATACGCAAAACCCGACGGTGACCTCGGGCGTTCGGCTTGGGACGCCGGCCGGCACGACGCGCGGATTCGGCACGGCCCAATTCGAGCAGATCGGCGAAATGATTCTCGACGTGTTGGCGGCGCTGGAACGCGACCCGAACGGCGACGAGCAGGTGGAGCGCGCGGTGCGTGCGCGCGTGAAAGATTTGTGCGCTCAGTTTCCGATTTATTCGCACGCAGTCGATGTCGTATGACCCGTGGTCGCCATTGACCGCTGGCAACGTTCGACCGTCCTTTTTTGAAAATTACTGAAGAGAGATACCGACATGAGCTTCGAGGGTGTACATACTCCGCTCGTCACGCCATTCAAGGCGGACGGCGAGATCGATCACGATTTGCTCGGCAAGCACGCCGCCGACCTCGCGGGACGCTTGTCCGGTCTTGGGGTGGGCGGGACCACCGGCGAATACTACGCGCTCAGCTTCGAAGAGCGGGTGCGTACGTTCAACACCGTTGCGCAGGCAGCGGGCGGCAAGACGAATTTGAACGCGGGCATCAATGCCACGACGACGCGTGAAGTGATCCGCCTCGGCCAGGAAGCGAAGCGCGCGGGGATCCCCGCTTTGCTCGTCGCCGCGCCTTACTACACGCAGCCCACGCAGGAAGAGCTGTTGACGCATATGTTGAAGGTTGACGACGCGCTCGACATGCCGATCATGCTTTACAACTTCCCGGCCCGCACCGGCACGGCAATCGGCGATGAAGTGCTGGAGAAGCTGCTCGAGCGCCCGAACTTCGTCGCCATGAAGGAAAGCACCGGCGACATCGCGCATTTGCATCACCTCGCCACGCATTTCAAGGACCGCCTGTTGTTTGCGTGCGGCATGGACGATCAGGTTCTCGAGTTCTTCGTCTGGGGTGCGAAAAGCTGGTATGCGGGGGCCGGCAATTTCCTGCCGGAAATTCACATGGCCCTGTTCGATGCGTGCGTCAAGAAAGGGGACTTCGCGCTGGGTCGCAAGCTGATGACGCAATTGCTGCCCGTGCTCGAAGTGCTCGAGCGCGGCGGCAAATTCATTCAATACGTTCGCTATGGCTGCGAGCTGGCCGGCAAGCCGGTGGGCGTGGCTCGCGCACCGCTCGGCGCGTTGTCGGAGGCCGAACGCCGCGACTTCGCCAAGTTGGTCCAACCGCTGTTGCACAACGCTCAATAATCTAGCCCACTAGCATGACCTCGAAACTGGAATTCGCGCGGTTTCCCGCTCCCGACGGCGTGAATGGATGGTGGGAGTGTCTGCCTCCGGCGGCGCCGCCGGAGACGGTAGCGTCCGAGCAACGATTCGACTGGGTTGTGATCGGCGGGGGCATTACGGGGCTCTGTGCGGCGCGCCGGCTCGCCGAGTTGGCGCCCGATGCGTCGATTGCACTGGTGGATGCGGACCCCATAGGGCGCACCACCCCCGGGCGCAAATACGGTTTCTTCGTCGATCAGCCCCAACACATCAGCAGCGAAAGCTACAAGCGCAGCGTAGAAGCGGACAAGGCCCAT
>NZ_JBQCDN010000343.1:0-3042 GCF_051961175.1 Trinickia sp.
GTTCGCACCGCGTTAACGCGATGACGTGGCATCGCGCGACACCACTGCTGCGGGTAAAGGCGCCGCCGCGCGCCGCAGCGTCAACACGAACGCTGCACCGCCGCTCGCTTCGTTGCGCGCGGAAAGCGTCCCGCCGCAATCGCGCGCAATCGAGGAAGCGATCGCCAAACCGAGCCCGAGCCCTTTGCCCGCGCCCTTCGTCGTGAAGAACGGCTCGAACAGCCGGGGCATGGCGTCAAGCGGTATGCCGGGCCCATTGTCGCGCACGGCGAGCGCGAGCGCGTCGAGGGCGACATCGATATCGATCGACAAACGCGCGGCGGCAACCTGCTCGAGCGCATCCAGCGCATTGCCGATCAGATTGATGAGTGTCTGTTCCAGACGCAGGCCGTCGCAGTAGACGACGAGTCCCGGGTCGTCTGCGCTCAAGTCCAAAGGACGATAGGCACTCGCCTCGCGTTGCGCTTGTGAGGTTGGCGGGGTTGGCGCGGTTGGCTGCGCTTCCGATGCCTCTTGCGTCTGCGAATCGGGCAAGCGCGGCACCTCGCGGATGCGGACCTCGAGCGTGACGCGTGCAAGCCGCTCTTGCAACAACTGCAGCGCGTTTCGCAGCGCTCGCCCGACGGCGGTGCACGCATTGCTCGGTTGTGCGCGGCCGACGAAGAGTTTCAGCTGATTGGTGATCTTGCCCATGCGATCGGTGAGTGCGCCGATCGCTTCGAGGTTTTCATGGGCGGCAGGGAGCGCCCCGCGCTCGATCAACACCCGCGTGTTGTCCGAAAACGTGCGCAACGCCGCGAGCGGTTGGTTGAGTTCGTGTGTGATGCCGGCCGCCATTTGCCCAAGGGCCGCGAGCTTGCTCGTCTGAAGCAGCTCGGCGTGCGCCGCGCGCAACTCGTTTTCCGCGCGCGTGCGTTCGGCCACTTCAGTCTGCAACTGCGCATTGGCCGCCGACAAATCGGCCGTCCGTGCTTCCACGCGCTGGTTCAGTTCCGCATAGGCTTCTTGCAGCCGTGCGCGCCCCGCTTCCCGGTCGCGCGCACGGGCGAGCCGCACGCGCCAGTAAAACGCGAGCAAGCACAGCGAAATGAAACCGAAACCGACCGCGGCCGTCGCATTGCGCGCGTCGCCAATGACCGGGCCCACCGGGGCCAGCGTCATCAACTGCCAATCGGGCCCGCTGACAACCCGTCGCGTGAGCAAGTAATACGGAGAAGGCGAACGCGCGCGCACGCCGACACGGACGATCGGGGCATCGGGCGTATCGAGCGCGCGCACCGGCGTCATCGGCAGCGTCGTGATCGGCGTGCCCGCGTACTGGCGCGTCTCTTCGATGGCAGCCGCCACGGCAATCGGAAGATCGCGCACCGAGCGATATTTCCAGGCCGGTACCGACGAGAGAAAGATCACCCCGTGTCGATCGGCGACCAACACGGGTTCGCCCGCGTCCGTCCCCGGAAACGATTCGAGATTGAGCTTCAGGACAGCCGCACCGACGATCCGGCCGCCATGGCGCACCGGCTGCGAGAGGTAGTAGCCCGGCACGTGCGAGACGGTGCCGATGCCAAAGAAGCGCCCCACGCGCGCGGCCATGGCATCGATGAAATAGGGACGAAAGCGATACTGCGAACCGACGAAACTGTCCGAACGATCCCAATTGCTGGCGGCGACGCATAGGCCATCGGCACGAATGATGTAGGTCACATCGGCGTGCGCGTGGGCGTTCGCATCTGCGAGATAGCGATTGGCTCGTGAGATGGCGTCGGGCGAACCCGTATCGAGCGCTTCATCGACGGCAGGGTGGCTCGCGACGAGGTAGGACAGCGATTCATAGCGATCGAGGGTATCGCTGAGCGCACCGGCCGTGCGCCCGGCGCGGGCGGCGGCCTGGTGCTGCAAGACGTCGATTCCGCGCCGCCACGCGATCTGCCACGTGGCTGCGCACACGGCGAGGAGCGCCGAGGCAAGCGCGAGAACGACGATAAGGCGGCGCGTCACGATGACGGGTTCCGGGCAAAAACGTGCCCTATTGTGGCATAGCCCGTCGATCGCGCCGGCGCCTTGGAAACATCAGACGCCTGCGCTGTTCGTCTGGGCATCGGCATCGACAGCGGGGCCACCCCGGCCCAGTGCCGCGTTCAGCTTCGTGCGATCGAGCTCTTTCTCCCAAGCGGAGACGACGACCGCGGCCACGCCGTTGCCGACGATGTTCGTCAACGCGCGGCATTCGCTCATGAAGCGGTCAATACCGAGAATCAGCACCATGCCCGACAGCGGAATGGTCGGTACGACGGCGAGCGTCGCGGCGAGCGTGATGAAGCCGGCGCCCGTCACGCCGCTGGCGCCCTTCGAAGTCAGCATGGCCACGGCGATCAGCGTGAGCTGCTGCATGAGCGTGAGGTCGGTATTCGTCGCTTGCGCGATGAACAGCACGGCCATCGTCATGTAGATGTTGGTGCCGTCGAGATTGAACGAGTAGCCGGTGGGCACGACGAGACCGACGACCGAACGCGAGCACCCGAGCTTCTCGAGCTTGCCCATCAGTTGCGGCAGCGCAGCTTCCGACGAGCTGGTACCCAGCACGATCAGCATCTCTTCCTTGATGTAGGCGACGAAGCGAACGATGTTGAAGCCGACGAGGCGTGCAACGGTACCAAGCACGACGAGCACGAAGACGATCGCGGTCAGATAGAACGTGCCGATCAACTTCATGAGCGGCAGCAGCGAACCGACGCCGTACTTGCCGATCGTGAAGGCCATCGCGCCGAATGCGCCGATCGGCGCAAGCTTCGTCACGATGCGTACGATCCCGAACAGGACCTGGGAGACGCTTTCGATGAAATCGGTAACGGGTTTGCCGCGTTCGCCGATCGTGGCGAGCACGCTACCGAAGAGCAAGGCGATCAGCAGGATCTGCAGGATCTCGCCTTGTGCAAAGGCATCGGTCAGCGTGCGCGGGATGATGTGCATGAAGAAATCGACGGTGCTTTGCCCGTGCGCCTTCGCCGCGTACGAGGCGACCGCCTTGCCGTCGAGCGTATG
>NZ_JBQCDN010000344.1:0-3481 GCF_051961175.1 Trinickia sp.
GAAATGACAGCGTATCCCCGAACGGCCAGCTTATACGCGACCTGCCGGGCCAATTCAAACTCAGGCGACGCAGAAGTCACCCGTGCGCTGCCAAATATGCTAACAGCCGCCCCCAAGCGCTCAGACACCTCGTGCACATTCTGCAACTCTTGCACGACATCCGAATACATCCTTCCTCCGCATAAAAATGCATAGATTTCAAGAGAGGCTTGAATGTTAAGATATGCCCACAATCAAAAGCGAACGAAATTTCTAAACATGGGCCGTGAAGAAAATTAACAACCCGATGAAGCGGCTTCCTGTCGTCCGCACGCTATTGAGTTTCGAGGCCGTCGCGGAGTATTCAAGCTTTTCCAGTGCGGCAGCGGCGATCGGGATGACGCATGGAGCGATCAGCCACCAGATGCGAGCACTGGAGGAGTGGCTTGGGCAGCCCGTGTTCGAGCGGCACAGCGGCGGCGTGCGTCTCACCCGCAATGGCGAACGTCTTCGCCAGGCATGCAAACACGCGTTCTCCATCTTGGAACAAGAGTGTCAGCAGATCCGATCCGACGCGGCTGCCCAGTCCTTGTCGATTGCATGTTCGACCACGTTTCTCGCCCAATGGCTGCTGCCGCGTATCGAGCGATTTGCGCAGGAACATCCGGATCTGCTGCTGCACTTTCAAACCCGAACAACGGTGGATGCGCTGCTGGCTGGCAAGGTCGACGTGCTGGTTCTAAGCGGGCACTCATCGTCACCGGTGGAAGGCGCCGACGTCACTCGCCTCGTAACCGATCGAATCGGCCCCGTCTGCTCGCCGAACTGGCCGGCACCGCCCACCGCGTTCGAGCAGATTCGCGACGTGCCCCTCCTGCACGCGACATCGCGACTGAATGCGTGGAGCGAATGGGCCGATGCGGTTGGGCTCAAACTCGAGCACTCCGGCGGCACTGTGTTCGAGTCGTTGTCGTTATCAATCGAGGCAGCGAAAGGATGCCTGGGATTGGCGATCGCGCCTGAATTTCTCGTTCGCCAAGAGATCGTCAACGGCATGCTGATCGCCCCGTTGGGCTTTTCGCCGGTGGATCGCGGGACATGGATATACACGCGCCATGCCGAAGGGCCCGGCTCGAAGAGTGCGGCCTTCGTCGATTGGATGCTTCGCGTCGGTTCGCAAGCGCCGCCTACGCCTTCGATCGGTGCCGCAACTGTTTCGTGAGCAGCAAGACGGGCCGAACGCCAGCATCACGCGAAGATCCAAAGCGGCACCAGCACGCGCACCGACACCGATTCAAGGCTTCTGCAGCAGCGCCTTCAAACTCGCCAGCCGATCTTTCGGCGTCATCGGCGCCTCTTCGGGCGTCGGCGGCGGCGCTTCGTCCAGCCCCATTTCGGGAATGAAGCGCGAGGGCTCGCACACCACCGTCTCACGGGCGCGTTTGCGCTTCTTGCACCAGTTCAAATGCAAGCTGCGCTGTGCCCGCGTGATCGCCACATACATCAACCGCCGCTCTTCTTCGATCCGCGCATCGTCGATCGGCTCGTCGTCCGCGCCGCCGCGGTGCGGCATGATCCCTTCCTCGACGCCCACCAAAAACACGTGCGGATACTCGAGCCCTTTCGACGCGTGCACCGTCGACAGACGCACGGCGTCCGGGTCTTCCTCTTTGCCCTCAAGCATCGACATCAGGGCAACCGTCTGGATCAAGCCAAGCAGATTCTTCCCGGTATCGGCCAAGCCGTCGGCGTTGTCGAATCCGCTGGCTTCCCCTTCCTCGATCTGATCGGGTTCAGGCTTCGTACCCTTGCGCTTGAGCCATTCCAGAAACTCGAGCACGTTCTGCCAGCGCGACTGAGCCTGGCGCTCGTCGAGCGTATCGTAAAGGTAGGCTTCGTAGTGGATCGCCTCCATTAGATCGTCGAGGAGCGTCGTCGCGGCATCTTTCGTCGCACGATCGGCAATCCGCTGCATGAAATCGCAGAACACACGCAACGGTTCGACCTGCCGCGCGGAGAGTCGCGCTTCGATCCCGCCCATATAAACGGCTTCGAACAGCGAGACCTTGGCCTGCCCCGCGAACGAGCCCAGCGCTTCGAGCGTAGTATTGCCGATGCCGCGCCGCGGCGTGGTAATCGCGCGGATGAAGGCGGGATCGTCGTCAGGATTCGCGATCAGGCGCAAATAGGCGCAGATATCCTTGATTTCCGCTTTGTCGAAGAACGACTGTCCACCCGAAATGACATACGGAATGCGTTCGCGGCGCAGCACCTGTTCGAAGATCCGCGCCTGGAAGTTGCCGCGGTAAAGAATCGCGTAGTCGCGAAACTGCGTCCGCCGCTCGAACTTGTGCGCCGATAAACGAAAGACGACCGATTCGGCTTCGTGCTCTTCGTCGTTGCAAGGCGTCACGGTAATCGTGTCGCCCATGCCGTGCTCGGACCACAGCTTCTTCTCGAACAGCTTCGGGTTGTTCGCAATGACGTTGTTCGCCGCCGTCAGAATCCGCACCGTCGAGCGGTAGTTCTGCTCGAGCTTGATCAGATGCAGCTTCGGAAAATCCTTGCCGAGCTGCGCAAGGTTCTCAAGTGTGGCGCCGCGCCAGCCGTAGATCGCCTGATCGTCATCGCCCACGGCCGTGAACGCTGCACGCGGTCCCGCGAGCAGTTTCACCAATTCGTACTGACACGCATTCGTGTCCTGGTATTCGTCGATGAGCAGATACCGCAGCTTGTTCTGCCAGCGGTCACGCACCGCTTCATTCTGAGCGAACAGCTCGGTGGGCAATCGGATCAGGTCGTCGAAATCGACCGCCTGATAGGCGCTCAACGTCGCGACGTAGTTCCGGTAGACGATCGCCGCCTGGTGCTCATCCTCGTTCGATGCGCTGGCTGCTGCCGTTTGCGGGTCGATCAGTCCGTTCTTCCACAGCGAGATAATCGACTGAATTTTGCGGATGAAGCCTTTATCGGTCGAGCCGACTTGCTCCTGGATCATGCCGAAGCAATCGTCGGAATCCATGATGGAGAACTGCGGCTTGAGGCCCAGATGCTCGGCTTCCGCGCGCAGGATCTGCACGCCGAGCGAGTGGAACGTGCAAACCGTCAGCTGATTGACAGGCACCTTCCGGCCCTCTTTACCGGGGGTGGTCAGCGTCTTGCCTTCGAGCAGCTTGCCAACGCGCTCGCGCATTTCGGCCGCGGCTTTGTTCGTGAAGGTCACGGCCGCAATATGGCGCGGCTCGAAACCCTTGTTCTCGATGAGGTGGGCGATCTTCTGCGTGATCACGCGCGTCTTGCCGCTGCCGGCACCGGCAAGCACGAGGCACGGGCCGTCGAGGTAGCGCACCGCTTCGCTCTGGGCGGGGTTCAATCCTGCGGACATCGTTGTGGATGGGTGTAACGAGGTTGGCGGCTCGCATCGAGCGCGCATCGATGCTGTAGCGAATGCGGCGCGCGAAGCCGTGAGGGCAAGTGCGCGATGTTAACACGGATGCGCCCT
>NZ_JBQCDN010000345.1:0-2293 GCF_051961175.1 Trinickia sp.
AAAATACTGGTGCCCAGGAGAGGACTCGAACCTCCACGATGTTGCCACCGCTAGGACCTGAACCTAGTGCGTCTACCAATTCCGCCACCTGGGCTTCGCTGTGAAAGCGAAGGCGCTATTGTAGCCACTCCGGCGCCGCTGTCAACAGTCTCAACCATAAAATTTCGCAACGGGGCACCACACCCGTCCCCGCGCGCACGCGCTCAACTCCCGATCACCACCGACACCTGCGCCATCGGCGCCTTCGACCCGCCCGGCACCACCGCCCGTAGCGGCTGTCCGTAAGTCAGCCGCGCATTCACAAACCGCGACCACTGAAACCGAACGCCCACCCCCACACTCGACAACATCCCCGCCTGCACCTCGCCCGGCTGATCCCACTTGTTCCAGACATGCCCCGCATCGACGAACGCAAACGGCTGGAAAGCCGGCCCGTCGTCGCCAAAGAACGCCAGCGCCGGCGTGCGCAACTCGGTCTGCACATTCCACCCGCGATCGCCCTGCACGCTGTACGGCTCATACCCGCGCAACGTCTCGTCGCCGCCCAAACCCATTTCCTCGCTCGGCAACAAGGTATTGGGCGTCCACTGGAATTGCCCGCGGGCAGAAAATGTGAAGCCCGCCCCAATCGTCAGCGTGCGCTCGGCCAACAGCTGAAGATACGTGTAGCGCGCCGTCGCCCCATTGCGCATATCCTGGAACGCCGTATCGGTGTTGTTGCCGTCAAAATGTCCGGGGCTCGCAAATAACGAGGCGTTTCCATGCGTCTGACCGAGTGCGTCGCTCTTGTTCGCGTCATACGCAACGAGGAACTGATGCACGTGCGAGTTCGCATTGAAGACCTGCACGCCGCCGAATTCCAGGTCGTTGTTCGATCGTTTGAAGTCGTAGCCGAACTGCACCTGCTGTTGCCACTCGCCGACAAGCGGCAAATGCCGGTCATAGCGGAAACTGAACTGCGAAGACACCCCCGTCTGATTGAAGCTGTTGTCCAAGCGCGGCGTGCTCTGTGCATAAACGCCGAAAAATTCGACACGGTCGAACCACGGCAACGGCGCCGAATAGCTGAACGAATGCGCCTGGAAGCGCGGCCGGTCAGGCCGTCCTTCTATCGGCGGATTGCCGCTGAATAGATCGTGGCTGGCCGAATACCGGTAGGCGATCTGCTGATCGAGGCCGAACAGATTGCCGTAGTCAATGCCCGCGAAAAACCGGTCGCGGCCCAACTGCGCGACGCCGCTGTTGTCATAGCCCGCAGTCACCCGAAACGGCAGTCGATCCTGCGTTTGCAAGATCACGTCTGTCGCGTCGGTTCCTTGCCCCGGCGCATAGACGACATTGACGCTCCGATACGGGTTTGCATTGAGCAGCGCCAAGCCGGTTGCCACGTCCGTTTGGCGGATCGATTCGCCGCGCTTCAAGGGCATCTCGCGCACGAGCTGGGCTTCGGAGAAGTAGCGATTGCCGCGGGCCGTCACCTGGCCGAGATGAAACTCGGTGACGGCGATGCGCACGACGCCGTCGTTGATGTCCTGCTCCGGCACATAAACGTCGACGAGCGGTTTGCCCGCTGTGCGAAACCGCTCGATGACCGCACGCCGTATCTGCGCGAGACCGGCGAAGGTCAAAGGCTGGCCGATGTCGCTCGCGAAACCGGCAAGAAACCCTTCGTCGAGCACCGGTAGATCGACCGCTGCCACGTCTTTACCCGGCGGCAACGATTGAGCGCGCACGACGGTATGGCCGTCGTCCTTCACAAAAATCAAGCCGTGCAATACCGGGACGGCCACCTCTTGCGAATCGCTCTGAGGCCCGGGAGGCGAGGGCGGAGCCGTCGGACGGCTGGGCGCCGGGGGGAGGGCGGGCGCGACGTCCCGATACGATTGCGCCGCGGCCGTGGCGCTGATGACAGCCAGCACTGCCCCGGTCCATTTGAATTTGCCGCCGATCGTGCGACTCATGCGCTTATTTGTTGCGTCATTGGATTGATCGTCCCCGTCCCGCCCACGCAAATGTCTATGGGCGGTCGATGTCCTTGATTTTGCGCGCCGGCACGCCGCCGACGAGCGTATAGGCTGGAACGTTCTTCGTGACCACCGCCCCGGCCGCTACCACCGCGGCCTCGTGAATCGTCACGCCAGGCAAAATCGTCGCGCCCGCTCCGATCCAAACCTTGTCTTCCACGCAAATTTCTTGATGATCGAGCCCGCGCCCGACCTCTGGTGGTTAAAAAATATAAAGAGAAACCGTAACCAACCAAACACGCGGCCCGCAAATACCGTCGGCCCCCAAA
>NZ_JBQCDN010000346.1:0-8328 GCF_051961175.1 Trinickia sp.
TTCGCTTACAATATCGAACGTTTGTACGACGGTTGAGACAGCGCTATCCTAGTTGAACCATGACCTCTGTGACACCCAGGAAAACCCGCGGCACGGGCCGCCCGACGCTCGAGCAGGTGGCTCAGCGCGCCGGCGTGAGCACCATTACGGCTTCGCGCGCGCTGCGCGGCTTGAGTACGGTCGGAGCGGACTATGTCGAGAAGGTTCGCGCCGCTGCGCGCGAGCTGAACTATGTGGCCAACGCGGCCGCACGGGCGCTCGCGCGGGCGCAAAGCGAGACGGTGGCCGTGCTCGTTCCGTCGCTGACAAACAACGTATTCACGGATGTGGTCGAGGCGATTCATACCGTGCTGCGTCCGCACGGCATCGAGATCGTGATCGGCAATTCGCACTACCTGCGCGATGAGGAAGAAGACCTCGTTCGCCAGTATCTTGCGTCGCCGCCCATGGGGATGATCGTGACGGGATTCGACCGCAGCGAGGCCGCGCGGCGCCTGATCGACGCGAGCGGTGTGCCGTGCGTCTATATGATGGAACTCGCTCGCGCAGAGAACGTGTACTGTGTCGGGTTTTCGCAGGAGGAGGCGGGCGAGGCCGTGGCCAAGCACCTGATTGCGCGTGGCTGCCGGCGTCACGCGTTCGTCGCCGCGCAGCTTGATCCGCGGATGCTGCAGCGAGGCGAGGGATTTCGCCGCACGTTGCAGCGCGCGGGCCTGCACGATCCCGAACTCGAGATCCTGACGCCCGCACCGTCGTCGATCGGGCTTGGTTGCGAACTGTTTCGGCAGCTGATCACCCGCCACCCCGATGTCGACGGCATCTTCTTCGGCAACGACGATCTGGCGCAAGGTGCCCTGTTCGAAGCACGCCGGATGGGGATTGGTGTGCCCGACCCAGTGGCCATTGTCGGCTTCAACGATTTGGCGGGCGCCGCGGACTGCGTGCCGAGGCTCACGACGGTGCGCACGCCGCGCGCCCAGATGGGGCGCACGGCGGCCGAACTGCTGCTGTCGATCATGCGGCAGCAGCCCATCGCCTCCCCGATGGTCGATCTGGGCTTTGAGCTGGTGGTGCGCGAAAGCGCGTAACGCCGGACCCTCAATTCCCCCTGCTTTGCGGCGCCGATCGGTGCCGTTCGATGGGCCCCACTCCGGCGGCAGTGTAAACTGCTGCCTCTTTGACTTTGGTTGTATGGTGGAAGCCCCTCAGCGCACAGCCTTAAGCGGCCCGACCCTAATTCGCCTGCTCGCGCGTCTGACCGACGCCGACGTTCCCGACGATCGACAATCGCTGTCGGACCGGCTCAGCCAATGGCTCGGCTGGACGCACGCCATTACGTTGTCCTCCGCGCTGAACGGCCATCCGCCCGTCGTCGCCCCCGACGCACGCGCCAGCGCGCGCGCCGTGGAGAACGAGTGTGCTCGCGTGCGTGCCTCGCTGACGAACGCCATCGTCGACGACAGCGTGTTCGCCGCGCTCAAGCAGCGTGGGCCGACGCAAGTGTCCGCGCAGGCCAGCACCACCGATGCCTCGGTCGATTACTCGGTGTTTCGTCAGCGCTATCTGTTCATGCAGCGCGAGATGGAGACGGCCATCGGCACGTTGCGCGAACGCCTGCGCGTCGCCGTAGCCGCCTGTACACCGGAAATGGCACGGCTCGCGATGGTGGACGCCGTCATGGAACGTGCGCTGGCTCCGCGCGAGCAAAGCCTGCTGGCCGGCATCCCCGCGTTGCTGGCCAAGTACTTCGAGCGCTTGCGCCAGGCCCAGCAAGCCGAACAGGCCGAACAGGCCGAACACGCCGCACTGGCCGGGGCCAACGCGTCCGGCACCGCGCAAGCACACGCGCCTCATGCATGGCTCGAGGTCTTCCGCAAGGACATGCAAAGCGCGCTGCTCGCCGAAATGGAAGTTCGTTTTCAACCGGTCGAAGGCTTGCTCGCCGCCCTTCGCACCCGCTAACCGATTACAGGATTACTGGAGCACTATGTCCAGACGTCTCATCAGCATCGTCGTTTTCTTGACCGGTCTCGCCGCGGTGTGCTGGGTCGGCATCGGCTACGTCGGCTCCAACGCGCTGGCGCTGGCCGTCACGCTGTTGGTCGGCGCCTGCTATATCGCCGGTGCACTCGAACTTCGACGCTACAGCGAAGCCACCGCCACGTTGGCGCTTACCGTCGATGGCCTGACGGCACCGCCGCCCAGCCTGGTGGCCTGCCTCGATCCCTTGCCCGCCAGCCTGCGCAACGCGGTGCGTCTGCGCATCGAGGGCGAACGCGTGGCCTTGCCGGGGCCGACGCTGACACCGTATTTGGTGGGCCTGCTCGTCTTGCTGGGGATGCTGGGCACGCTGCTCGGCATGGCGGCCACCTTGCGAGGAACGGGCATGGCGCTCGATAGCGCCACCGATCTCCAAGCGATCCGCGCTTCGCTCGCCGCGCCGGTCAAAGGGCTGGGATTCGCATTCGGCACCTCGATCGCCGGCGTGGCGACGTCCGCCATGCTTGGCCTGTTGTCCGCGTTGTGCCGGCGCGAGCGGATCGAAGCGGCACAGCGGCTCGACGTCAAGATCGCCACGACATTGCGCGTGTTTTCGCAGGCTCATCAGCGCGAGGAAACGCTCCAGCTCTTGCAGCGGCAGGCCCAGGTGATGCCCGCGCTCGTCGATCGGCTGCAGACGATGATGTCCGCGATCGAACAACACAGCATGGCCGCGAACGAGCGGCAGCTTGCAAGCCAGGACGCGTTCCACCGCGAGGTCGAGACCGCCTATATGCGGTTGGCTTCATCCGTCGAACAGTCGTTGAAGAAGACCGTGACCGACAGCGCACGTGCAGCCGGGGCCGCCCTGCAACCGGTCGTGGAAGCGACGATGGCCGGGCTCGCACAAGAGACGGCCGCATTGCACGACGCCGTCACGCGGGCGGTGGAGCGGCAACTCGACGGGCTCTCGGATGGTTTTCAGACGGCGACGCAAACCGTATCGGATATCTGGAAACAGGCTCTGGCAGCGCACCGCCAATCGAGCGAGGCGATCGCCCAACACCTGAACACCTCGCTCGCCGGATTTACCGAAACCTTCGAACAGCGCTCGGCCGGTTTGCTGCAAGACGTGGCAGCGCGCCTCGACGCCACCGCAGGCAGTATGTCTGAAGCGTGGACAGCGGCACTGTCGCGGCAAGAACGCGTGGGCGATACGCTCGCCGAGCGTAACCGCGAAGCCTTGCAGGCCGCCGCGGCTGCATTCGAGCAGCACTCGGCCGCCTTGCTGCACAACGTCGATCAGTCTCATAGGCAGTTGCAGACGGAGCTCGCTTCGCGCGACGAGCAGCGGTTGGCAGCTTGGACCGAAACGCTCGGTTCGATGGCCACAGCATTGAGCAAAGAATGGGAAGCGTCCGGCGCTCGCACGGCGGACCGGCAGCAGGACATCTGCAACCTGCTGGCGCAGACCGCGCGCGAGATTTCCGCCGATACGCAAGCGCATGCCAGCGAGACGATCGCGGAGATCGGCCGGCTCGTACAAGCGGCATCGGAGGCGCCCAAGGCTGCGGCTGAAGTTGTCGCCGAACTGCGCCAGAAGCTCTCCGACAGCATGGTGCGAGACACCGCGATGCTCGAAGAACGTAGCCGTTTATTGGCGACGCTCGAAACATTGCTCGATGCCGTCAACCATGCCAGCACCGAGCAACGATCGGCCGTCGATGCATTGGTCACCACGTCGGCGAACCTGCTGGAGCGCGTCGGCACGCAGTTCTCCGAGCGGGTGGATGCCGAAACCGGAAAACTCGGCGCCATCGCCGCACAGGTGACCGGCAGTGCAGTGGAAGTCGCGAGCCTCGGCGAAGCATTCGGCGCGGCCGTCCAGTTGTTCGGCGAGTCGAACGCAACACTCGTGACGCATCTTACGCGTATCGAAGCAGCACTCGACAAGTCGCTCGCCCGCAGCGACGAGCAGCTCGCCTACTACGTCGCGCAGGCGAGAGAAGTCATCGACCTGAGCATGATGTCGCAGAAACAAATCATCGAGGATCTGCAACAGCTTGCCGGTCAGCGGGCATCGGCCGGAGCCGCGGCAGCATGAGCGAGGAAATCGACGGCGGCGTGGAGCACGCCGCGCCGATATGGGCCGCTTTCGGCGATCTGATGTCGGTGCTGCTGGGTGCCTTCATGCTGATCCTGGTGTGCGTCATCGGCGCGCAGTTGGAGCTTTCGACGAAGCTCGAGAAAGAAGTTCAGCAGCGGCAACACGAGGCGCAGCGACGCAAGGCGCTGGAAGACGCGTTGGCGGGTCCGCTTGCGGCGGGCCGGGTGACCCTCGTCAACGGGCGGATCGGCATCAGCGGCAGCGTGTTGTTCGCGCTGAACTCGGATCAGTTGCAGCCCGAGGGCCGGGACGTGCTGAAGAGCCTGGCCGGGCCGCTCTCCAAGTATTTGATGGCCCGCGACGAAATCCTGATGGTGAGCGGCTTCACCGACGATCGCGTCGTGAAAGGCGGCACCAAGCAATTCGCCGACAACTGGGAGCTCTCGGCCCAGCGCGCCTTGACGGTCACCCGCGCGTTGATCGATGCGGGCGTGCCTGCGTCGTCGGTTTTCGCGGCCGCATTCGGCTCGCAGCAGCCCGTGAGCTCGAATGCCGACGGCGCGGGGCGCGCCAAGAATCGGCGTGTGGAAATCGCGCCTATCCCGAAGCCGTCGGCTGGAGCGGCGTCTCATGAGTAACGGCGCGACGCGCGCCCGATCGATGCTCGACGCGTGGCGGGAGCAAGGCGCCGACCGCATGGATCGCATCCGCTTTCGTTTTATCGAAGCGCTGGCGCGGCGCTCGGCCGCCCACAGCGGCGAGGCGGGACGGATTCTGGAGAATAGACTCTGCGAACTGCTCGATGCCTATGCCAGCGATCTCGAGCGTGCCGCATTCCAAGCATCGCAAGCCGGCGAATCCGTGAGCACGCGCGCCCTTGGCAAGCCCACTCGCGGGCCGCTTGCGGCTCTGGTGGATGAGTTCGAAAGGCATGCGCCGACGCGCGGCGATCGTTCTGCAACCCCGCATTCAACCGCTCGGCCGGCCGCCTATCCGGAGCTTCCGGTGCTCGACGACTTCAGAGAAATCTGGTCCAGAATGAGCACCGAGAAACAGCTTCGTCAGTCGCTCGCGCAAGTGCCGGGTAATCCGGGGCCGCTCAATTCGAGCAGTCTCATCCATCGCTCGCTCTCGCTCATGCAAGCGCTATCGCCGGGATACCTCCAGCAGTTTCTGTCGTATGTCGACGCATTGTCCTGGATGGAGCAGATCACGGGCGGAGCATCGACGGCTAAAAGCGCACCGCGCGTCGGCAAGAGTGGCGAGGCCACGAAAAAGCCCCGGCGCGTAAGCGGTGGCGGTAGCGGTTCCTGAGCGATCGCAGCCCTATTCCGACGATCCATCGACCGTTAGCGCATCGGCGCCCGCCGATGACGTTATCTCTTGCCTTTTCTTTACCACTGCCCGTCACGCGCCGAGGGGCACCGCCCGCGTCGCGCGTTCGCACCAGGCACGCCTCGCGCTCGCACTGCATAGATCGAGTGCGCACCACATAAGATCAACGATTTCAGCCGCTTACGTCGATTACCCATCAGTTGCCCACAGCCTTGCAAACAGTTTCTGTGGGCAACTTTTCGGAAGGTATCCGTCGCGTGCTCCTTCGCCGATTCCAGAGGTTTGCTTTAAACGGTATATACTGTTTATACCGTTTAAAACCAGGAGATGGACCATGACCGAGCCGATCGTCAAGAAGGCGGCCAAGAAAGCGTTGCACGTTCCGAAGGGTGCAAACGGAAAGGCACCCGTAGAAGCCGCGCAGGCAATTGCGGCTGCGCCCGCGGCTGCGGCTGCGGATGTCCCACCTGCCCCGGCAAAGGCACCGAAACAAAAGCGTGCGGCAACCACTGCCGACGCCACGCCCGCAAGCGCACCGAAAGAAGGCAAGACCAAGCGTGTGAAAAAAGAAAAGGTGGTGCGCGACAGCTTCACCATGCCGAGATCCGACTACGACAAGATCGCAGCACTGAAGCAGAAGTGCATCGATGCAGGGGTGTCGACGAAGAAGAGCGAGCTTCTACGCGCCGGCCTGCTGCTATTGGAGGCCGCCCCCTTGAAACGCCTGCTCGCGGCGGTCGCAGCGGTGGAAACCGTTAAGACGGGCCGCCCGGCAAAATCGTAGCAAGCGGCAGGAGGTTGCGCTCATCTTGGCGAAAGTCTCCCTGAGGCGGCTTTCCAAGGGCAAGCCGCTTACGATGCGGTGAATCGACTTCCGGCCCAGCGCTTCGCACGCATCCGCCAGATCCGTCGCGCCAGGTTGTCGATGAAGCCTCGCTGCCGTTCGATAGACCCGCCAATCCACGGCGGGTGCACCGACACGCGCAACCAGCGCCAACGCTTCCTTGATGTGCTCGATGGCCGCGCCACGCCAACTATGACACTGGCAGGTGGGAGCATCAGCATCCGCACCAGTCGGGAACCGCCACACAGACGGCAAGCAATACTTCTACGCCAGCTGGGCCAAGCGGGCCCCGACCACGACCGCAAAGTATGCCGAACTGCTGGCGCGCCAACGACGACGCCCTCCCGTATGCCAACTACGGTACAGGCCAATGGATGGAGCAGCCGCAACGCCGCCAGAGCGAACCGAACCCGCAGTTCGCCTCGCCGTCGCACGCGCAGATGCAGACCGCCAACACAACACCGCCTCGGCCAACGGAGGAACTCAATCCGCGCGTCAAGCAAGACGCGGCAGCGGTCGAGCAACAGGGGTACCGGCCGTCGATGTTCAGCACCGAAGGCCGACTCGGCAAATTGTTTCAGGCGATGAAGACAACGTTTAGCAGCAGCGAGAAGGCACCGCCGTCGGACCATGTGATGACCATCGGGGGATATTCCCGAGGCGAAGGGACGAGCCGAGACCTCGATATCAAATGGTCTCGTAACGACATCGTCAAATACCTGGGCTACCAATCGCCCGTGCAGGTCAGCAACAACGGCTACAACGGCGCGCCCATTAGCAGCATCGCTGAGGTGGATCTGAGCAAGCTGCATCTGTCGGCCAACATCGATCAGACCTTCCTCGAATTCGCGAATAACAAGCGCTGAACAGGTCCGAATGCAATGCACGCACGCAGCCTGACGCGGAGGCGGGGGACTCACCGCGAAACGTTTTCGCGGCCGAGAACTGCTAGAAGGGAGCGCCGCAATCGTCACTCACAGATTGCGGCGCTCGGCTACCCAAACGATCGAAGCGCATGGCATCTCGAGCTGTCGAAGATGCTGTCCTGCTTGCAATCGGCTCAGGCGGACCTTAGGCGGACTTCTGCGCGATTAACGATTTGATAAAGCTCTGCGCGTCTGGCGAGCCGTCATCTTTCTTGTAAGCGTCGAAGAACGCATTCAGTTGGTCGGGGGTAACTCCCGCCTTGCTTGCAAGAACCGAGAGCGTGTTCGCATCCATCTGAGCGGCGCCGCCGTTGTTTTCGATCGCGTTCACCGCGTCCGCAATTGCAACATGGTTTTCGGGGGCCAGTGAGTGCAAGAAGTCGAGGGGGGACGGCATGACAATTTCTCCCAGTAGACGCATGACCTGAATGGTCAAGCGGTGAGGTTGAACGCGCGCAGTGAGTGCCTTGGCCGATGAATTATTGAGTGACCGTCGACGGCTTCGCAAGCTGACTCTGGGGAACCTATACACCCTTATAGGTCACGAATCCTAAGCCGTCCGAAAGTCGCGAACACGCTCGCAGCTCGGCATTGGCAACCGGCCGCAGCTTACACGCGGCACCCCGTCCTATCGTCGCCTGCACATTTCAACACTTGCCGCGAGAGTGTGCAAGATGTCAGCAAGCGCCAACGCGCTAAAAGAGACCCGCCGCCGAAATTCTGATCGCACGACAACAGATGAAGTGCAGCTCGGTGTAGCCCAGTGCCTTTAACGTGTCGAGCAAATCCCGTTGCCTCAAGTAGGCGCGGACTTCGATAGCGACAGCAAATAGTCGCCTCGGCCTTCGTCGTCGGTCCACGCGTCCGTTGCCTCCTTGTCTACCCATGCTTCGTGCTCAAGGTTGCGCCCCAATTGCTTCCGGCCCGCCGAGGCATCTTCGACCCAGGGTGTGGTTTCCAGCTGAACCCTGGTTACGAGCCAGTCAGTGAAAAGATCCGGCATTCCGGTAATGCGATGCAAGCGCTCCTTGTAAAAGAACGGATCTACTCCGATCCATATCTCACCTTCGACCCAATCTCCGCTGCGTACAAACCTCGGAGGCCTGGCCTCGCAAAAGAGCTTGATTCCGAAGTCT
>NZ_JBQCDN010000347.1:0-2405 GCF_051961175.1 Trinickia sp.
ATCCGATCGCGATGATCTGGTCCGCCGCGATGATGCTCGACTTCCTCGGGCACCAAAGCGGCAAGGAGCGCGAGGCGCACGACGCGATTCTCGCGGCAATCGAGGCGACGCTCAAAGAAGGCCCGCGCACCGGCGATCTGGGCGGCACGGCCAAGACAGAGGAAGTGGGCGCGGCGATCGCCGCTCGCGTGGCTGCGCTTTAGGTTTCGACGTTGGCCGCCGTACCGCTTCCACGCTCGCCCTTGTGCGGCCGCGATGCGGGGCTGACGCACTCACGTACCGAAACGCGTTAGAGGAATGAGAGGAGCATGGACATGACGCTTAAGTTTGAGCCCGAAGCATTGATACGTACGGAAAACTTCATCGGCGGCCGTTGGATGCCAGCCGCCGACGGCGCACGGTTCGCCGTGACGAATCCCGCCGACGGCACGCTGATCGCCGAAGTGGCCGACAGCCATGCCGCCGATGCGCGCGCGGCCACCGATGCCGCTGCCGCCGCCCTGCCCGCCTGGCGTGACACGCTGCCCAAGGAGCGTGCCGAGATCCTGCGGCGCTGGCATGCGCTCATCCTTGCGAATCAGGACGCGCTCGGCGCCTTGATCTCGCGCGAGCAAGGCAAGCCGTTGGCCGAGGGGCGCGGCGAAGTCGCCTACGGTGCGTCGTATGTCGCCTGGTTCGCCGAGGAAGCCACGCGCATCTATGGGGATTTGATTCCCCAGCAGCAGCGCGGCAAGCGCATGAGTGCGGTGAAGGAGCCGATCGGGATCGTGGCGGCCATTACGCCGTGGAATTTTCCGCTCGCGATGATCGCCCGCAAGATCGCACCGGCGTTGGCCGCGGGCTGTACGGTGATCGGCAAGCCGGCGGAAGACACGCCGCTGACGGCCTCGGCGCTCGTGCTGCTTGCGCAGGAAGCCGGCGTGCCAGCCGGGGTGTTGAATCTGATTACGGCTTCGCGTGGACGCGGTGTGGAGGCCGTCGCCGATTGGCTGCACGACTCACGGGTGCGCAAGATCACGTTCACGGGATCGACGGCTGTCGGCAAGCATTTGGCGCGTGAATCGGCCGATACACTCAAGAAGCTTTCGCTCGAATTGGGCGGCAATGCACCGTTTATCGTATTTGATGATGCGGATCTCGAAGCCGCGGTGCAAGGATTGATCGTCTCGAAGTTTCGCAACGGCGGCCAAACGTGCGTGTGCCCGAATCGCGTTTATGTGCAAGCGGGCGTGTATGAGCGATTTGCCGCTTTGCTTGCCGAGCGAGTGGGCGCGATGAAAGTGGGCCCGGCCAGCGATGCGGCGACGCAGATCGGCCCGATGATCAATGCGCGCGCGGTGGATAAGATCGCGAGACATGTCGACGATGCACTGATGCACGGTGCTCGCGTTTTGACCGGGGGTAAGCGTCTTACCGAACTCGGCCCCAACTTCTATGCGCCGACGGTATTGGCCGACGCAAATCGCAGTATGTTGCTCTGCGATGAAGAAACCTTTGGCCCTGTGGCTCCGCTATTTCGCTTCGACGATGAACGCGAGGCGATCGATGCCGCGAATGCCACGCCGTTTGGGCTGGCATCGTATTTCTATAGCAACGACATGAAACGGATCGAGCGCGTGTCGCGCGCACTCGAAGCCGGTCTTGTCGGCATCAACGAAGGCGCGGTATCGAGCGAAGCCGCACCGTTCGGCGGCGTAAAGGAATCGGGATACGGGAGGGAAGGTTCCAAATACGGGCTCGACGATTATCTGTCGATCAAGTATTTGTGTCAGGGGAATTTGGCTTAAAAGGTGCCGCTTCGCCAGCGTCGCGGGCTTTAGCCCGCGTTTCGCCTTAAGCACATTTCCCGGCAATCGGTGCTGCCTGTCGCCAATGCACCGAAATGAGCCGCCTGCGCCAATGCCCTTCGCCGAACTCATCCGGCGAAGGGCGCCGCGCGATCAGAACGTCTCCCAGCTCTTGTCGTCGGCTGTCACCGTCGAATGCTCAGGCTTCACCGCACGAGGCTCGACTCGGGCAGGCTGCGCCTTCGCGCGAACGGCAGGCACGTTCGCCTTGGCAGGTACCGTCGTCCGAACCGGACGTGCAGCAACCGTGGGCCGTTTCGGCGCAACCGCCGCGCGCGTGGGGATGGCCATGTCCACCGTGTCTGACAGCTTGAACGTCCCGACGGCCGTACGCAACGTACCGGCCTGATCCTCGAGCGATTTCGCAGCCGCCGCGGCTTCTTCAACCAGCGCCGCATTTTGCTGCGTCACTTCGTCCATTTGCGAAACCGCCTGGCCGATCTGCTCGATGCCTCGGCTGTGCTCCACCGACGCCGCGGCAATTTCCTCGACCAGATCCGACACCTGCTTGATCGCCCCCTTGACCTGATTCATCGACGAACCGACTTGCGCCGCCTG
>NZ_JBQCDN010000348.1:0-4682 GCF_051961175.1 Trinickia sp.
ATTGAGGCATATCTGGGCGCGGGGGTCCACTGATGGCTACGGCAATGTTGAAAATCAAGGGCCTGCAGGTCAATTACGGCGGCATCCAGGCAGTGAAGGGCGTCGACATGGAAGTCGCGCAGGGCGAACTGGTCACGCTGATCGGTGCGAACGGCGCAGGCAAGACCACGACGATGAAGGCCATCACGGGCTTGAAGCCCTACTCGGCGGGCGACATCGAGTACATGGGCGAGTCGATCAAGGGCGTGCCGGCGCACGAGCTGCTCAAGCGCGGCCTGGCGATGGTGCCGGAAGGCCGCGGCATTTTTGCGCGCATGTCGATTCTCGAAAACATGCAGATGGGCGCTTATCTGCGTAACGACGCCGACGGTATTCAGAAGGATGTCGATCGCATGTTCGGCTATTTCCCGCGTCTGAAAGAGCGGGCGAAGCAGCTGGCCGGCACGCTCTCGGGCGGCGAACAGCAGATGCTGGCGATGGCACGGGCGATCATCAGCCGTCCGAAGCTGTTGCTGCTGGACGAGCCGTCGATGGGCCTGTCGCCGATCATGGTCGAGAAGATCTTCGAAGTTGTGCGCGACATCTCGAAGGAAGGCCTCACCGTGCTGCTCGTGGAGCAGAACGCACGTCTCGCGTTGCAGGCGGCGAACCGTGGCTACGTGATGGATTCTGGCATGGTCACGATGTCGGGCGATGCGAAGCAAATGCTCGACGATCCGAAGGTGCGGGCTGCGTATCTCGGCGAGTAACCGCGAGTAATCGCGAGTAATCGCGAGTAGCGAGCAATAATCCTCTCAAGCGCCCGTGCTACCCGCACGGGCGCTGTCAATGGGCCGACACGGCCCACAAGTAGTGTCTCGAAACCCGGTCTACCAAAAGGGATTACAACAGTGATTAAGTCGCTTCTCACCGGCTGTGCCGCAGCAGCCGCGCTCTCGTTTGCACTTTGCAATGCCGCACAGGCCGACACGATCGTCAAGATCGGCCACGTCGCGCCGCTGACGGGCGGTTTGGCTCACCAAGGCAAGGACAATGAAAACGGCGCTCGCCTCGCGATCGAAGAGATCAACGCGAAGGGCCTCGTCATCGGCGGCCAAAAGGTAACGCTCCAACTCGACCCGCAAGACGACGCTGGCGATCCGCGTCAAGCGACGCAAGTCGCGCAAAAGCTCGTCGACGATAAGGCCGTCGCTGTCGTCGGGCACGAAACGTCGGGCACGTCGATCCCCGCATCGAAGATCTACAGCGATGCCGGCATCGTGCAGGTTTCGCCGTCGGCCACGAATCCGAAGTACACCGAACAAGGCTTCAAGACGACGTACCGTGTCGTTGCGACCGACGCGCAGCAAGGTCCCGCGCTCGCGAACTACGCGGCGAAGGAAATGAAAGTGAAGAAGGTGGCGATCGTCGACGATTCCACCGCCTACGGTCAGGGCTTGGCGCAGCAATTCGAAGTGGCGGCGAAGGCGGCTGGCCTGACCGTCGTTTCGCACGACGCGACGAACGACAAGGCTGTCGACTTCCGCGCGATCCTGACGAAGATCAAGGGCGAGAATCCCGACGCCATCATGATCGGCGCGATGGATGCCACGGGCGGTCCGTTCGCCAAGCAAGCCAAGCAATTGGGCCTGCGCGCGAAGATCCTCGCGGGCGACGGCGTGTGCACGGCGAACATCGCCGATCTGGCCGGCAACGCGGCGGACAACATCGTCTGCTCGCAAGCGGGCGTGGGCCTCGATCAGATGGCAGGCGGTTCTGCCTTCGCAGCGAAGTACAAGAAGCGCTACGGCCAGGACGTCGTGCTGTATTCGCCGTACACGTACGATGCCGTCTACATCATTGTCGATGCGATGAAGCGTGCGAACTCCGTGGATTCGGCGAAGATTCTGGCCGCCATGCCGACGACCGACTACAAGGGCGTGATCGGCGAGACGACGTTCGATGCGAAGGGCGACCTGAAGCACGGCATCATTTCGATGTACGGCTACAAGGAAGGCAAGCGCACGTTCATCAACAAGGTTTCGATGTAAGCGTTCTTGCTGTTCTTCCCGGCCTGGATCTCACATCGAGGTCCAGGCCGCAGCAAAAAGCCGCATGCGTGACGAACGCATGCGGCTTTTTTGTTCGATGTCCGAGCGGGGCGGTGGCCCGCTCGGCGCTGGGTCCCGAGCGATTACAGCGAATCGAGCACGGTCCGCAGCATCGCCATCATTTGATCGATCTCGTCCTCGGTCACGTTCAAAGCCGGCATGAAACGCAGCAGGTTCGGCCGAGCAGCGTTCAGCAGCAGGCCGGTGGGCTGCATGTCGCGCGCCTTTTCGACGATCTGCGGCCCAATGTCCTTACCGAGCAACAACGCGCGCAGCAAGCCTTCGCCGCGCTCGCCTTCGAAACCGCGCTCGGCCGATAATTCGAGCAACTTCGCCCGCAAGTACTCGCCGCGCGAGCGCACGCCTTCGAGGAAGCCCGGCGCGACCAATGTTTTGATGACGGCATAGCCCACCGCCGTCATCAAGGGGTTGCCGTTGTACGTGCCGCCTTGATCGCCGGCTTCGAACACCGCGACCTCCGCCTTCGAGAGCAGCGCCGCCAACGGCACGCCGCCGCCGATACCCTTGCCGAGCGTCATGATGTCGGGCTCGATGCCGGAGAGCTCGTAGGCGAAGAGCGTGCCGGCGCGGCCACAACCGCTTTGCACTTCGTCGACGATGAGCAGCAACCCGTGGCGTTTCGTCAGCTCACGCAGTTCCCGCATGAACTCGCGCGTGGCCGGAATGACGCCGCCTTCGCCTTGAATCGGCTCGAGCATGACGGCGACGGTTTTCTCGCTAATGAGCTTCTCGACAGACGCGATGTCGTTCAGCTCGGCCTTCGGAAAGCCCGATACTTGCGGCGCGTACATCGTGTCCCAGCCCGGTTTGCCACTGGCCGACATCGTCGCGATCGTCCGGCCGTGAAAGCCGTGATCGAACGTGATGATCTCGTACGCGCCGTTCTTGAACTTCTTGCCCCACTTGCGCGCGAGCTTGATCGCGCCTTCGTTGGCCTCCGCGCCGCTGTTGGCGAAGAAGACCTTATCGAAGACGCTGTGCTCGGTCAGCAGCGTGGCAAGGTTCGCCATCTGCTCGTTGTAGAAGGCCGGCGACGGGTTGATGAGGTTGCGCGCCTGCGTGTCGAGCGCTTCGATCATTGCGGGATGGCAGTGCCCGAGGCAATTGACCGCCCAGCCTTGGATGAAATCGAGGTAGCGCTTGCCTTCGCTGTCGAATAGCCAGGAGCCCGAGCCTCGCGTGAAGACGATGTCCGGCCGGGTGGTGATGTACATCAGCGACTGCGTCGGGTTCTGCGTCGATTGCATGGCACGGCTCCGCGATAAATGAGTGAAGGTGAAAGAGGAAGGGGGAAATGAAAAAAGCCACGGAACTCCGTGGCTTTCGCGGTTTGACCGGTTTCGCACCCCTCGCTTTGCTGCTGATTGCTGGCGAGGCGCACGTCCGCTAGCTACGAGCCGACGGCTTCCCTTGGCGGGAGCGAGCGGCGACGTCGGAGCGTGGACAGGTAGCAGGTCATGGGCGCAAGAATACGACAGCGCGCGTGACGATGCAATCGCTGCGGCGCATCATCGGTCGCATTTTTTCGTCATCGTTACACGGCGTTGACGAGATCGGCCTCGCTCGTAAACGAATCGGCGTAGAACTCCTCGGCCGGCAATTGATGGTGAGCGGTGAAATCGCGCTGGGCCGATTCGACCATGACCGGTGCGCCGCACGCATAGACCTGATGGCCCGACAGATCGGGCAGATCCTCGATCACGGCACGATGCACGAAGCCGGTACGGCCCGTCCACGCGTCGCTCGGCTCCGGCTCGGACAGCACGGGGACGAACTTGAAATTCGGATGATCCGCCGCCCAGCTTTGCGCCAGTTCGAGCATATACAGATCTTTCTTGCGGCGCGCCCCCCAGTACAGCGTGATCGGCCGCTCGATGTTCTTGAAGAACGCGTGTTCGGCGATCGCCTTGATCGGGGCGAAGCCCGTGCCCGAGGCGAGCAGGACGATCGGCTTGTCCGAATCTTCGCGCAGGAAGAACGTACCGAGCGGGCCCTCGAAGCGCAGGATTTCGCGCTCTTTCATCGTATTGAAGACGTGATCGGTAAAGAGGCCGCCCGACATGTGCCGGATGTGCAGTTCGATCGGGCCTTCCTCGTGCGGCGCGCTCGCCATCGAGTAGCTGCGGCGCTTGCCGTCTTTCAGAATGAATTCGACGTATTGGCCCGCCAGATATTGGAGCCGCTCGTTGGCGGGCAATTGCAGCTTGAGGACCATGACGTCGTCCGCGCGGCGCTCCAGCGCGTTCACACGGCAAGGCAGCTTCTTGACCTGGACGTCGCCGACGCCCGCGATTTCGCGCACGTCGATGACGAGATCCGATTGCGCGGTCGCACAGCAAAAGAGCGCCATGCCGCGCGTTTTTTCGTCGTTGGAGAGGGCAGACGACGAATGCGAGCGCTGTTCGATCTGGCCCGACACGACGGCGCCCTTGCACGAGCCGCATGCGCCGTTCTTGCAACCGTACGGGACGCCGATACCCTGGCGCAGCGCGGCGACGAGCACGGGTTCGTCGGGTTCTACTTGAAACTGCCGGCCGCTTTGCCGGAGGGTCACGTTATATGCCATAGCTC
>NZ_JBQCDN010000349.1:0-5701 GCF_051961175.1 Trinickia sp.
CGCGTCTCCGGGCTGTCTACCACGATCGGCGCGGTCATCAGATGGCAGTCGGCTTGATAAAGCGCGGCGAAACGCCATGCGAATTCGGCGGGGTTGAATGCGCGTGCTTTCATGATGCCGCCGAGCAACGACACCACCGAGACATTTTCCACCGGCTTTTCGCTCATGTACGCGAGTGCATTCACGAGTGTGCGGCCCCAGCCCACACCGATGCGCATGTCGGAACGTACGAGATCGGACAAATAGGCTCCCGCAGCGGCGCTGACGGGCCCCGTGGCATCCGCGTCCGGCGAGGACAAAGGCGCGACGATCGCCTCACTCAAACCGTACCGTTGCTCGAGCCTGCGCTCGAGCTCCACGCACTCGGCCAGCCGATCCTGAATGACGATTCTCACTTCGTTACGCTCGCGTGCTTGCGCGAGCATACGCACGACGGTGACGCGTCCGACCCCCAGGCGTTGCGCGATTTCCTGCTGCGTCATCTCTTCGACGTAATACATCCAGGAAGCGCGCAAACGCAGCCGCTGGGCCGGACTTCGATCGTCGGCATCGTCTTGGCGCTGCTTGTTCGTCGCTTTCGGCACTCCGTTTTCTCCCTATTGAAAGTGACAGTCGAATCAGAACAATCGTGCTATCTTAACTTCGAACGCTGCACCGCCGAGGTCACATGGAAGCGAAGCCCTTGATTCCCCGTCATATCGGCCCGGACTTGAACCAGATCCATCTCGCGCTCGTCGATTGCGCCAGGCAGTTCCGGTACACGGCGCGCAACGTTCCGGGCACGGATTCGGCCGCGTCCGAAACGCCGCGTCAATCGTCGATCCCCCGCCCGCCGCTGCCGCGCTTTCTCGGTTCGGTAGGACACTTGGCCGATTCCCTGCTCGAAACTGCCGAGACGTACGCGGGACATGCGATCCCTCCGCTGCAGGATCACTGGAAGCTTCCCGTCGATATCGACATCGACGTCGAATCGCTCGCTCATTGCCCCGACGATACGAAGCGCGTTCGAACTTATTCGGCCGTTTACTACGCTGCTGCGAAGCGTTTCGTTCTTCGCGCCGGCGCGGCGGATGTGCTGATCTTCGAACATCGCATCAACGAAGGCTTTATTGCGTTTTGCAACGCTTCCCGCGCCCTGTCATCGGCCGAACAAGTCATTGTTGCGCCGCAACTGTGCGCCTTGTCCGACGTTTGCCGGATGTTCGCGCGGCTCAGTCTTTTGATGATCGACAAACATCCGATTCGCAGCGCGCGATTCGTCGAACTCCCCGATGTCGTGGCGCCTTGGTGGTTGATCGCGGAGCCGAATGCTTATGTCTTCTTGCTGCTCGGGCTCCTGGGCTGCGCGAAGCGCGTTTGTCCCGACTCGCTACCCGCGGATCCCGACCGTGCGTTGAGTCTCGCGGCAGACATTCTAGGCACGCGCGAGTCTAAATTTCGTGAGCTTCTGCGTGAACGCGTGCCGGAAGCTGCGCTCGAACAAGAATTTGCATCGATAGTCAAATTCCTTTGATGGGGTTCTCGGCATGAGTGAGCGCTGCCCAACGATTGAAGGCCGCGGAAGAAACATGTGGCAAGCCGCGACCCGGCTCTCGTCATTCAATGAGTTGCTTCGCGAACATTGCGGAGCGATGAGTTCGGACTTCGGCATCCCGGTCGAGATCAAAGATCGCGCGGTCACGACGGCCTTCTTTGCATGGGCTCGAATCGTCGAACACCATGCAATGGATCCGCATCGTAAGACACCCGATTATTTTGAGTTCCTGATTGGGTCTCTTCTCGCACAACTGCTCGCGACGCATGCGGTCGACGCGGTGCCCGGCATCGAGGGAGATCGGTCGGGAAAAAACGACAACGCGATCGCTAAGTGGTGGCCAGCCGGCTTCGCGTTGACGACATTCTGCGTCGCACTCGTGCGCAAAGTCATCGCGCAGGAATGTGGCCAGATTGTCACTCCGTCGGAGAAATTTGGCGATATCAAGATCTGGCAGTCGTTCCGCGAAAATCTGCTTGAAGAACCATCGATCGCCATCGCCTACTTCGACGACTTCATGGGCCTCTCGCCGAACTGGCGCAATCCATCGTTTTTTCGTGAGCGCGCCACGCGGAAGTTCCATGGCGTCGATATGGACAAATAAACGGATGGGTGCGCAACGTCGTACGTTACGTCACCGGCACAATGCGACCAAACACCCGCTGCGTAATCGCTTCCCGAAACCGTCGCACGACGAGTGCTTCATCGACTAACGCGAAAGCGAAGAAGCCGAGCAGCGTGCCGGCGACAAGCGTCGGCGCTTCGTGTAGCGAACTCGGCATCAGCAGGCTCAGCCAGAGAAACACATTCGGCGACGTCTGCAGCAAGTGAATGTCGCGTGCGACTGCGGGTTCAATCGGCCGTGCCGCCAACCGTTGCTGAATTCTCACATACAGCCAGCTCACCACGCGGTTCGCGCCAAAGAGCAGAAATGGGAGCGATAGCGCGCCCCAGGCTGACCAGTCGCCAGAACGCAAAGCGTTAGCGACGAGCGGCCCGCCCGAGCGCAACGAAACGAGAAACGCGAGCGGCACCATTGCAAGAGAACCGACCCACCCCCAGTTGGTCGACATACGGCCAGCCGCAATCGGATGGGCGCGCCGCCAAAGCTGTGCGGCGAGCGACGGCAACGCGAGCGCGATCACGAGTACGATAAAAAATCGCTGCAGCGGGCGAGCATCGCCGATGATGTAATGCCCTTGCATTGCGAGGACGGCGAGCACGGCAGGCAACACGACGGACAACACCAAGGTATAGCGCACGGCAAAGAAGTAATCACCACCGCGCGCAAGCGAGAACGTCGGTACCGATAGCGCCGGAGGCACGATCAACAGCAGCCCGATCAGATACGCCCCATGATTGTGAAAGCACAATAGCAGCACGCCGGCGCAGGCGACACGGCCCAGGCTCATGATCGCAAGCGCGATGTTTTCCGGGCCGCTGCTCGCGCGCAGCGAGCCCGGTTCGATCCGCTGCGCGAGAAAGAATGCGTTGAGCCCGAGCAGGCAAACGATTGCGAGATCGTCAATCAGACGCGGCAATGCGATGCCGAACAACGACAGCGCAAAGCCCCCGAGTGCGGCAGCGAGCATCCATTGCAGCAGGAAGATTTCGACGTGCTCGCCGATGTAATTCAGCGTCGCGGAGCTACGCGCGGTCATGCGCTTCAGTTCGTCCCACGAGAGCGGACGCGAGTTCGGCAAGCGGAAGTCGATGTATTCGTCGGGCGAGAGCCCCGATGCAATCAACGCGAAGATTTCGACGATATATTTATGCGCGACGACGAGCACATGCTTACCGGCTTGCTCGAGCGGCGCCAGCACGTCGTCGTAGTACGCCTTGCAGCGCGCGAACATGTCCATCCAATGCTCGCCCTGCGGCGGCGCGCCATCGGGGTGATGGAAGCAGTAATCGTAGAGCCGGTGACCGATCGACTTCTTGATCAGCGTCTTATTCTTACCCGCAAAAATTCCGAAGTCCCGCTCGATCAGCGCTGCGCTGGTCACGATACGCGGCGTACCCGCCGCACGCTCGAGAATAATCGAGGCCGTCGCCTGCGCCCGTTCGAGTGTGGAGACATGAACCTCGTCGAACACAACACCGAGACGTTGAATGTGGTGCGCGGCCTGTTGTGCCTGCCGTCGGCCGAGCAACGTCAAAGGAGAATTCTTCGATCCCGCAAAATAGTTCTGCTCGTTGGCGAGGGATTCACCATGGCGGACAAAGTAGAGCGTCATAGCTGATGCCTTCAAGTAGATGATCGGTGCGCTGCCGTGCGCGTTGGGCGATGCGTGTGACTCGCGAAGTGCGAGGGTATGCGCGAGGTAAGTGACTCGCCGTCATCGAAAGGTTGCGGTCGAGAGGTTTGCTGGTGGGATTAAGGTGTAACCGCGTGTAACTGCCTCCGAGCGCTCCGCCGGGGGAACCGTACGGCATGGTGGTCGAGTCGTACCAGAACCAGGATATCGTCTATGGCGATCTATTGGCGGCCCGGCTCGACGCAACATTGACCAATGCGGCACAAGCGGAGTACGGTTTCCTGAATACGCCGCAGGGAGCACCTTTCGAGTTTTCCGGCGAGGCACTGATGGATCCACAGATCTTCGGCGTCGGCACGGCGGTGGGATTGCGTAAAGAAGACGCAGATTTGAAGATGCAGATCGACCAGGCAATCGCGAGCATGCGTGCGGACGGTACCTACGATCAGATCGCGCGTCGATATTTCAAGTTCGATGCGTACGGCAAATAGGGGAATGCAGAACGCGACGCCCCATGAAAGCGAAAATCGGCCGCACCGAGCGAGAATCCACATCGCCTCAGCGTGGGATAGAACGCTGGGTGGCGGGCCTTGCCACGGCTCGGAATTATCGGCTCGCCTGGCTGCCGCATGATCTGCTGGCGGGCTTGAGCCTTTGCGCCGTCCTCATCCCGACCGGCATGGCCTACGCGCAAGCCGCAGGCTTGCCTGCCATATCGGGACTTCACGCATCGTTTGCCGCACTGCTCGCCTATGCAGTGTTTGGCCCAAGCAGAATTCTTGTGCTCGGCCCGGACTCTGCGCTCATCGCGTTGATCGCGGCAACGGTGGGGCCGCTGGCGCACGGCAACGGCCCGCACGCGCTGGCGCTTGCCAGCGCCCTCGCGCTATTGTCGGGTGCCCTATGCGTGGCGGTCGGCATGTTGAAGCTCGGCTTCGTGACCGAACTGCTGTCGCTACCGATCCGTTATGGCTATCTGAACGGCATCATGCTGACGATTCTCGTGGGACAGCTGCCCCAGTTTCTGGGATTCCACGCACGCAGCGAATCGTTCGTCGAGCAGGTGCGTGAAGGGGTGATCGGCATCGCATCGGGCAAGGTCAACGCAGTCGCAAGCGCCATAGGTGTATCCGTGCTCATCGTGACACTCGGATGCCGGCGTTGGGCACCGAAAATTCCCGGCATGCTCATCGCCATCGCGGGTGCGACGATTCTCGTGGGCACGCTGGGGCTCGCACAACGATTCGGTGTGGCCGTAGTGGGAAGCATCGCACAGGGGTTGCCCGCACCGCGCATTCCGGTGCTTGGCGTCGACGAATGGTTGAATCTTCTCGGCGGAGCCGCCGCTATCGCACTCGTCGCGTTCACGGATATCAGCATCCTGTCGCGCACCTATGAATTTCGCACCGGCGCAGCCGTCGACCGTAACCAGGAGTTCGTCGCACTCGGCCTTTGCAATATTGCAGCGGGCCTCGTACAAGGATTTGCCGTGGCGGCGAGCGGTTCTCGCACGCCAGTCGCCGAAGCGGCGGGAGCGAAGACGCAGGTAACAGGCATCGTGGCCGCGCTCATTGTCGCGGCCTTGTTGGTATTCGCGCCACAAGCGTTGCACAACCCCCCGCTCTCCGCGCTGTCGGCAGTCGTCATCGCAGCGTGCCTTGCGCTGCTCGAAATCAAGGGCGTCTGGCGGCTCTATCGGCTCCGGCCGAGTGAGTTCGCGCAGTGCCTCGTGTGTTTCATCGGCGTCGCCACGCTCGGCGTAGTGAACGGAATCGGCATTGCCCTCGGACTCGCTGTTCTTGCGTTTCTGTGGCGGGCGTGGCGTCCCTATGTCGCCGTGCTGGGCCGCGTCGATCAGATGAAGGGGTATCACGACATCTCTCGGCATCCCGACGCACGCCGCATTCCC
>NZ_JBQCDN010000350.1:0-13421 GCF_051961175.1 Trinickia sp.
TAGGCTGCCAGTGCGAACGTTTCGTCGTTTGCAGTTACGTTTTTCCCATTGATTAACGAGGTGACGGGTCCTCGGCATGCCCTGACTGCTTCATAACCCTTGTCGAAACCAGGTCGGCCCCTACAAGCGTGAACAGCAATTATCTCACAGAACCCGACATGGTGCGGCCGACGCGGAAATCAAGAGGGCGCCTGGGCCCGGACTGGGGCCGAACGAAAAACACCCGCCTCCGCAGCCATGGCCAGGAGGCGCCTCAGCCGAGCGTGCCGAGCAAATGGGCCAACTGCTCCGTGGAATCGACGATGTGCTGCGCGTGCCACATCGCGGGCGGCAAATCCGCGCCGCAATAGCCGTAGGCGGCAGCGACAGTGGCCATGCCGGCCGCAAAGCCGGCTTGGATATCGCGCAAGTCGTCACCGATATAGACGATTTTTCCCGGCGCCAGCGCCAGCGCTTGCGCGGCATGCAGCAGCGGGGCGGGGTGCGGTTTCGAGTGCGGGGTGGTGTCTCCACTCACGACGCAGCTCGCGCGGGAAGCCAGCCCCAGTTGCTCGACGAGCGGGACCGTCAGGCGCCCCATCTTGTTCGTGACGATGCCCCAGCGAATGCCACGTCCATCCAACGCATCGAGCAAGGGGGCGATCCCAGGAAAGAGTGTCGTTTCAATGCAGAGGTCGGCTTCGTAGTTGGCCAGGAATTCCTCGCGCATCGGCGCGTAATCGCGATCGTCGGGCCCAATACCGAACGCGCCGCCGATCAAGCCTCGTGCGCCGGCCGAGGCGAGGGGCCGCAGCCGCTCCACGGGAACGAGTTCGAGCCCCCGGTCGCGCCGCATCTTGTTGACGGCGGCGACGAGATCGGGCGCCGTATCGGCCAGTGTGCCGTCGAGGTCGAACAGGGCCGCGCAACATTGCGCGATCTGCGGCGCGTCATTGTGCTGCACAGGCTGCGGGGTGGTCTGGCTCATGAATCGGGAGAGATAAGGAATGGACGGGCGAACGGGGACCGTCGAAAGCGGCAAGCGCACCTCGCCTACCGCTTGCCAGGCGCTTAACCGTCGAGACGGCAGGCGAACAAGTAGTTGACGCTCGTGTCGTCCGACAGCGTGAAGTGTTTGCCCAGCGGACGATACGTGATGCCCTTGACTTCAACTTCACGGAGGCCCGCCGCGCGTGCGAAACCGGCAAGCTCCGAAGGACGAATGAACCGTGCGTAATCATGCGTGCCTTTGGGCAGCATCTGAGCGATGTACTCGGCGCCGATCACGGCGAGCAGATACGACTTCACGTTGCGGTTCAGCGTCGAAAAGAACACCCAGCCGCCCGGCTTGACGAGCGTCGCGCAGGCTTTCACGATTGCGGCCGGATCCGGCACGTGCTCGAGCATTTCCATGCAAGTCACGACGTCGTAGCTGGCAGGCTCGCGCGCGGCGAGCGCTTCGGCTGCGATTTCCTCGTATTCGACCGTAATGCCGCTTTCGAGGCTGTGCAGATCGGCCACGCCCAGCGCCTGGTTCGACAGATCGATCCCTTTCACTTGCGCGCCGAGGCCGGCCATCGATTCCGAAAGAATGCCGCCGCCGCAGCCAATATCCAGTACGCGCTTGGCCGGCAGGTGTGCGTGGGCATCGATCCAGCCGAGCCGGACCGGATTCAGTTCATGCAGGGGTTTGAATTCGGCGTTCGGATCCCACCAACGGTGTGCAAGTTCGCTAAATTTCCGTAGCTCGTGGGGATCGGCATTCGTCATAACGTTACGGGAAGGGAGGCCAGGATTAGGCCGAGTATATCGAGGGTTGCGCGCTGCGGCAAAAACGGACCGGCCGATGAACCCTGGCGACGACAGAAAAAAACCCCGCCGAAGCGGGGTTTTTCGTGATGCGAAGCGGGGCAGCTTACTGCTTGGCCTGCTGCGTACCGACGACTTCGACTTCCACGCGGCGGTTCGGTGCCAGGCAGGCGATGAGTGCCTTGCGGTTCTTCTGGGCGCAATCCGTCTTGACCGGGTTACGCTTGCCCTTGCCTTCCGTGTAGATCTTGTTGGCCGGCACACCCTTGCTGACCAGATAAGCCTTCACAGCTTGCGCGCGGCGCAGCGACAGACGGTCGTTGTATTTGTCCGAACCAATCTTGTCCGTGTAGCCCGTTGCAACCACGACTTCCACGTTCATGCCTTCGATCTTCGAAGCCAGATCGTCCAGCTTTTCCTTGCCAGCCGGCTTCAGGACAGCCTTGTCGAAGTCGAACAGCGAATCGGCTTGGTACGTGACCTTCTCGCTCGTCAGGGCCGGAGCAGCCGGAGCGACCGGTGCCGGCGGCGTCGGGGCTTGCGCGACGAGCGCGCCGTCACACTTGGCGTTGGCCGTGGCCGGCGTCCAGAACGCATCGCGCCAGCAAAGCTCGTTCGTGCCGTTCATCCACACGTATTCGCCGGTGCCGTTCACCCAGTTGTCGTTCGTAGCTTGTCGCGACGCCGGCACCGACTGTGCCGATGCGGATGCAGCCATGACTGCGGTAGCTGCAATGAACGCGAGCTTTGAAAATTTATTCATATTTCTCCTCTCGAAATTGAGATTACCGCAGGTTTACTGCGAGCTTGGATGACGAAGACTAGTCATACATTGCTCGGAGTATAACATTGGTGCGGCACAAAAAACCGTGACCCTGTGGACACTTCGAGCAGCGTCTAACCAAGTGCGTTGGCATTTTGCCATATCGTTCCCTTCTTACGAAAAAAAATTCCTACCGTCTGTTACGGGCCGTTTGGATTGTGGTGCCTCAGCAACAACAAGGCGCAACGGGCATTTCGGGGCGATCGCCGGCCGCACGATGCGTGCCCGCGCGAGCACAACCCGCTACCGAACCGCGACCGAACCGCGGACAAACGGCGAAGGAAACTCAGGACTCCCCCGTCGGCATGAATCTGCGGCGTTCGGGCTGTTCTCGCCCGGGTGCGTGGGGGAGTACATGCCGCGCGTGTCGGGCGCGGCTGGCGCCCATGTTAGAATCGCGTGATGCCCGGCGCTTCCTGCTGGGGCCGCGGGAGTGAGTGGGGGTGAGCGTATCACGCAGTTTTCGCTCCGCTCACGCCCGAAAACGATACGGATAATGGATCAATTCGCCAAAGAGACTCTGCCGATCTCCCTCGAGGAGGAAATGCGCCGTTCGTATCTCGATTACGCGATGAGCGTGATCGTGGGACGGGCGCTCCCCGATGTCCGGGACGGCCTGAAGCCGGTGCACCGCCGCGTACTGTACGCGATGCACGAGCTGAACAACGACTGGAACCGCCCGTACAAGAAATCGGCGCGTATCGTCGGCGACGTCATCGGTAAATACCATCCCCACGGCGATACCGCGGTGTACGACACCATCGTGCGCATGGCGCAGAATTTCTCGCTGCGCTACATGCTGGTGGACGGCCAGGGCAACTTCGGTTCGATCGACGGCGACAACGCCGCCGCCATGCGATACACCGAAATCCGCATGGCCAAGATCGGCCACGAACTGCTCGCCGACATCGACAAGGAAACGGTCGATTTCGGTCCGAACTACGACGGCAGCGAGAACGAGCCGCTGATCCTGCCGGCGCGCATTCCCAATCTGCTGATCAATGGCTCGTCGGGCATCGCCGTCGGGATGGCAACGAACATCCCGCCCCACAATCTGAACGAAGTCGTCGACGCGTGCCATCATCTGCTGAAGAATCCGCAGTCGAGCATCGACGAGCTCATCGAGATCATTCCGGCGCCCGATTTTCCGACGGCCGGCATCATCTACGGCGTGGCCGGCGTACGCGACGGCTATCGGACGGGGCGCGGGCGCGTCGTCATGCGCGCCGCCACGCACTTCGAGGAAATCGACCGCGGTCAGCGCATGGCGATTATCGTCGACGAGCTGCCGTATCAGGTGAACAAACGCTCGCTGCTCGAGCGTATCGCCGAACTCGTCAACGAGAAGAAGCTCGAGGGCATCTCCGATATCCGCGACGAATCGGACAAGAGCGGGATGCGCGTCGTCATCGAGCTCAAGCGCGGTGAAGTGCCTGAGGTGGTGCTGAACAATCTGTACAAGGCCACGCAGCTGCAAGACACGTTCGGCATGAACATGGTCGCGCTCGTCGACGGCCAGCCCAAGCTCCTGAATCTGAAGGAGATGCTGGACGCGTTCCTGGCGCATCGGCGCGAGGTGCTGACGCGGCGCACAGTATACGAACTGCGCAAGGCGCGCGAACGCGGTCACGTGCTCGAGGGGCTCGCTGTCGCACTCGCGAACATCGACGAATTCATCGCCATCATCAAGGCCGCGCCTACGCCGCCGATCGCCAAGCAGGATTTGATCGCGCGGGCGTGGGATTCGTCGCTCGTGCGCGACATGCTGGCCCGCGCCGAAGCCGATAACGCGGCGGCCGGCGGGCGCGACGCGTACCGTCCCGAAGGCTTGAATCCGGCGTTCGGCATGCAGAGCGACGGCTTGTACAAGCTGTCCGATACGCAGGCGCAGGAAATCCTGCAAATGCGTCTGCAACGCCTGACGGGGCTCGAGCAAGACAAGATCATCGGCGAATATCGCGAAGTCATGGCTCAAATCGCCGATCTGCTGGACATCCTGTCCCGGCCCGAGCGCATCACGGCCATCATCGGCGATGAACTGACGGCCGTGAAGGCTGAGTTCGGCGATGCCCGCCGCTCCAAGATCGAGCTGAACGCGACGGAACTCAACACCGAGGATCTGATCACGCCGCAGGACATGGTCGTGACGATGTCGCACACGGGGTACGTGAAGTCGCAGCCGCTGTCGGAGTACCGCGCGCAAAAACGCGGCGGGCGCGGCAAGCAGGCCACGCAGATGAAGGAAGACGATTGGATCGACACGCTGTTCATCGCGAACACGCACGATCACATCCTGTGCTTCTCGAACCGCGGCCGCGTTTATTGGGTCAAGGTGTACGAGGTGCCGCAAGGCTCGCGCAACTCGCGGGGCCGGCCGATCGTCAATATGTTCCCGCTGCAGGATGGCGAAAAGATCAACGTCGTGCTGCCGGTCAAGGAGTTCTCGGCCGATAAGTTCGTGTTCATGGCCACTTCCCTCGGCACAGTTAAAAAGACGCCGCTCGAGGCTTTCAGCAGACCATTGCGCAAAGGTATCATTGCGGTCGGGCTCGACGAGGGCGATTTCCTCATCGGTGCGGCCATTACCGACGGTCAGCACGACGTCATGCTGTTCTCCGATGCCGGCAAGGCCGTGCGCTTCGACGAAAACGACGTGCGTCCGATGGGCCGCGAGGCGCGTGGCGTGCGCGGCATGCAGCTCGAAGAAGGGCAGCAGGTCATCGCCATGCTCGTGGCCGGCAGCGAAACCCAAACTGTGCTCACGGCGACCGAAAACGGTTACGGCAAGCGTACGCCGATCACCGAATACACGCGGCATGGGCGTGGCACCAAGGGTATGATCGCGATCCAGACGTCCGAGCGTAACGGCAAGGTGGTGGCTGCCACACTGGTCGATGCCGAAGGTCAAATCATGCTGATCACGACGACGGGTGTGTTGATTCGCACACGTGTGGCGGAGATTCGCGAGATGGGCCGGGCAACGCAGGGTGTTACACTCATCAGCCTTGACGAGGGGACGAAGCTGTCCGGCCTGCAGCAGATTGCGGAAGCCGATTCGGATGTCGACGTCGATGGCGCGGCAGACGAAGAAGCGGGCGAGGACGGCGGGCAGCAGTGAACGTGACGCGGCGCGCCGCCGCGACCACCCCGGTTTAACGAAAGACAAAGAAGCGCGCGAGCAATCGCGGTACAGGTGAGGGCGCCCGTCGCGGCTGACGACGGCGGGCGTGACGAACGGGGCCGCACCGTCTCGCGCGCGAACGATTCATTTTTTAGAGGGAGTGATGATGCAACGACGATTCAAGCAATGGATGCTGCTGGCTGCTTTCGTGCCGACTTTCGCGATGGCGCAAGCCCTCCAGAGCCAAGCGCCGGCGGCTCCGGCTGCTGCCGCCGCCGCCCCGGTCGATCCGGCCAAGCAAGCGGCGATCAAGGAGCTGCTCGAGGCCATCGACGCTCAAAAGCTCGTCGGTGCGATCGGTAACAGCGCTCAGATGCAAGCCAAGCAGTACGTGCCTGAAATCCTGTCGGAAGCGCTGTCGGAGAACAAGACGCTGAGCGACAAGCAAAAGCAGGCCGCTGTGCCGACGCTGCAGAAGAACGCGGTGCAGAAGCTGGTGGATTCGGCCGGTCAAGTGTTCACGACGGACGCATTCCGCAACGACGCGATGCAAGCGCAGTACGATGCCTACGCGAAGTACTACTCGGCCGACGAAATCAAGGATCTGACGAAGTTCTACAAGAGCTCGACGGGCCGCAAGTTCATCCAGGTGCAAGATCAAGTGGGCCGCGATGTTGTCGGCGGCCTGATGCAGAAGTACATGCCGCAGTCGATCCAGGCCACGCGCGCGCAAGCCGATAAGGAAGTCGCCGCGGTCAAGCCCGGCAAGTAAAATCCGCACACGCCGAGCTGCCCCGTCCGCTTGGGCCGGGCCGTTCGGGCTTCACGCCGTGGGCTCGTTCGGCGAGCCTGCGCGAGCGGTTTTCAATCGGCGGTGCGATAATGGCCGTTTGCGCGAAATGCGCGAACGGCCATTATCTATTTCTGAGTTGAGCCCGGCGTGTATGCCGGCAGCGTGCGCGGCGTTCACGTCCGCTCATCCGTTCATCCACATTCCCAGGGGTTTCTCGATGCGCGTCTTCAATTTCTCGGCCGGGCCCGCGGCGCTGCCCGAAGAGGTGTTGCGTCAAGCGGCCGATGAAATGCTCGATTGGCATGGCAGCGGTATGAGCGTGATGGAGATGAGCCATCGCGGGCGCGAATTCATGTCGATCCACGAGGAAGCGCTGACGGATCTACGCGAGTTGCTGCAGGCGCCGGCGAGTCACCGCGTGCTGTTCCTGCAAGGCGGCGGGCTGGGGGAAAACGCGATCGTTCCGATGAACATGCTCGGCAAACGGGATGTCGCCGATTTCGTCGTCACGGGTTCGTGGTCGCAAAAGACGTTCAAGGAAGCCGGCAAGTACTGCAAGCCGCATCTGGCTGCATCGGGCGAGACGCCCGACGGCTTCACGCGCGCGCCGAAGCGCGGCGAATGGCAATTGTCCGATGATCCGGCTTACGTTCACCTTTGCACGAACGAGACGATTCACGGTGTCGAGACGTTCGATATCCCCGAACTGGGCGATGTCCCGCTCGTGGCCGATGTCTCCTCGCACGTGCTGTCGCGGCCGCTCGATGTGGCCAAGTATGGCGTCATCTACGGCGGCGCGCAAAAGAACATCGGCATGGCCGGGTTGACGATTGTCGTCGTGCGCGAGGATCTGCTCGACCGCGCGCTGTCGATTTGCCCGTCGGCCTTCGAATGGCGCATCGTGGCCGAGAACAATTCAATGTTCAATACGCCGCCAACGTACGCGATCTACATCGCGGGCCTCGTCTTCAAATGGCTCAAGCGGCAGGGCGGATTGCAGGAAATCGAGGCGCGCAACCTCGAAAAATCGAAGCTGCTTTACGACACGATCGATGCGAGCAGCTTTTATTGCAACAAAGTGGAGCGCGATTCGCGTTCGCGGATGAACGTCCCGTTCTTCCTCGCGGATGAATCGCGCAACGAGGATTTCCTTGCCGGCGCCAAAGCGCGCGGGCTGATGCAGCTCAAGGGCCACAAGTCCGTCGGCGGCATGCGGGCGTCGATCTACAACGCGGTGCCGCTCGAGGGCGTCAAAGCGCTCGTCGAGTACATGAAGGAATTCGAACGCACCCGCGCCTGATCGCGCGGGGCAGGGCGCGCGCGCCGCGCCGCCCGTTTTCGACACGGCCGTTTTACGCATGGACGACGAACTTAATTCAAAGCTGAAGCCTTTGCGCGACCAGATCGATGCGATCGACGCGCAGGTCATCGCGCTGCTCAATCAGCGCGCAGCGATCGCGCTCGAAGTGGGCGAGGTCAAGAAGCAGTACAACGCACCGGTATTTCGGCCGGAGCGCGAGCAGCAGGTGATTTCACGCTTGCAGGCGCTGAGCGATGGTCCGCTCGAGGGCGAACACATCAGCGCAATCTGGCGCGAAATCATGGCGGCGAGCCGTTCGCTCGAACAGCCCGTCACCGCGGCCTATCTCGGCCCGGCCGGTACGTATAGCGAAGAGGCGATGGTCGAGTACTTCGGCCATTCGATCGGGGGGCTGCCATGCCTGTCGATCGACGAAGTGTTTCGCTCCGTCGAGGCGGGCAGTGCGCAGTTCGGTGTGGTGCCGGTCGAAAATTCGAGCGAGGGCGCGGTGTCGCGTACGCTCGATTTGCTGCTGCAATCGCAATTGGTGATCGGCGGCGAACTCGCCTTGCCGATTCGACACAACCTGCTCACACAAAGCGGGGCGCTTCAAGGCGTCGTGCGCGTCTGCGCGCATGCGCAGGCCCTGGCGCAATGCCAGCGCTGGCTCGCGGCCCACCTGCCGCATGTCGAGCGCCAAGCGGTTTCGAGCAATGCCGAGGCGGCGCGCATGGCGTCGCTCGATCCGACCGTCGCGGCGATCGCCAGCGACCGGGCGGCGTCGTTTTACGGGCTGCAGATCGCGAACGCGATGATTCAGGACGATCCGCACAACCGAACGCGCTTCGTGATGATCGGCCACGAACCGGCGGGCCGCACCGGGCACGACCAAACGTCGCTGATCGTCTCGGTGAAGAATGAGCCGGGCGCAGTATTCAAGCTGCTCGAGCCGCTGGCCAGACACGGCGTGTCGATGACGCGTTTCGAGTCGCGTCCCGCGCGCGCCGGCACGTGGGAATACTACTTTTATATCGACATCGAAGGGCATCGTGAGGACGCGCCGGTTGCCGCCGCGCTCGCCGAGCTCGAGAAGAAGGCCGCGTTCCTGAAGATCCTCGGCGCGTATCCTCGCTCGCGCTAGTGCCGCAAATGTTGGCGCGCTGCCCGTCCTGCGATGCACGATGCGCCCGCGCACCGATTCATCCAGTGAATACGAACTCGTACAATCCGCTTTGGAGACAGTCATGACGATGCAATACGGCCCTTCCTACGTGCGTCAAATCGCCCCTTACGTTGCCGGCAAACCGATTTCGGAAGTCGCGCGTGAGTTCGGGCTCGACGAAGCGCAGATCGTGAAGTTGGCATCGAACGAAAATCCGCTCGGTATGCCCGAGTCGGCGAAGGCCGCGATGGCGCGTGCGGCAGCCGAACTCGGCCGCTATCCCGATGCGAATGCGTTCGAGCTCAAGGCCGCGCTGGCCGCACGTTACGGGGTGCCGGCCGAGTGGATCACGCTCGGCAACGGCAGCAACGATATCCTCGAAATCGCCGCGCATGCTTTCGTCGAAAAGGGGCAGTCGGTCGTCTATGCTCAGTACTCGTTCGCGGTGTATGCGTTGGCGACGCAAGGGCTCGGCGCGCGGGCGATCGTCGTGCCGGCCGTGAATCATGGACACGATCTCGATGCCATGCTCGCCGCGATCGAAGAGGACACGCGTCTGGTGTTTATTGCCAACCCGAACAATCCGACGGGCACGTTCATCGAAGGGCCCGTGCTCGAGGCATTTCTCGACAAAGTGCCGAAGCGGGTGGTTGTCGTGCTCGACGAGGCGTATACGGAGTACCTCGCGGCCGATCGCCGCTACGATTCGATCGCCTGGGCGCGCCGCTATCCGAACCTCATCGTGTCGCGCACGTTCTCGAAGGCGTTCGGGCTGGCAGGGCTGCGCGTCGGGTTCGCGATTGCTCAACCCGAATTGACCGATCTTTTGAACCGGCTGCGCCAGCCGTTCAACGTCAACACGATCGCGCAAGCCGCCGCCATCGCGGCGCTGAACGATACCGCGTTCCTCGAAAAGACGGCCGAGCTCAATGCCGCCGGCTATCGTCGTCTGACGCAAGCCTTCGATCAGCTCGGCCTCGAATACGTCCCCTCGTTCGGCAACTTCGTGCTTGTGCGAGTGGGCAACGACGACGGCGCCGGTGCGCGCGTCAACCTGGCGCTGCTCCGGCAGGGGGTGATCGTGCGTCCGGTTGGCAATTACGGGCTGCCGCAGTGGCTGCGCGTGACCATCGGCCTGCCCGAGGAAAACGAAGCGTTCCTCGCCGCACTCGAAAAATCGCTCGCGCCGGCCTGACGGCCGCGCGGCAAACCTCGCGCGCGCCCGGTGCGCGCGCCTCTTTCCGCTTGCGAGCAACTTTTGACCACGTTCACTTTCGACAAACTCGTCATCTTCGGCGTGGGGCTGATCGGCGGCTCGCTGGCGCGCGCCTTGCGCGAGCGAAGCGGCACCGGGCGCGTGGGGCGCATCGTCGGTGTCGGCCGCACGCGTGGCTCGGCCGAGCGTGCACGCGAGCTCGGCGTCGTTGATGACATCGCGGTGCTCGGCGACGACGCCGACTTGGCCGCGGCGCTGGCCGGTGCCGATCTCGTCCTGATCGCGGCGCCTGTCGCGCAAACGCAGCCGTTGCTCGCACGCATCGCGCCGTTCCTCGATGCGCGCACGATCGTCACCGATGCGGGCAGCACGAAGTCGGACGTCGTCGCGGCGGCGCGTGCCGCGCTCGGTGCGCGCGCGGCTCAATTCGTGCCCGGTCATCCGATCGCCGGCCGTGAGTCGAGCGGCGTCGAGGCCGCGCTGCCGGATCTTTATGTGGGCCGCAATGTCGTCCTGTGTCCGTTGGCCGAGAACAGGCCGGCCGACGTCGCCCGTATCGACGCGCTATGGCGCGCGACGGGCGCCTGCGTGAGCACGATGAGCCACGAGCAGCACGATCGGGTATTCGCCTCGGTCAGTCATTTGCCGCATTTGCTGTCGTTCGCGCTCGTGGAGCGCATCTTGAACGCGCCGGACGCGGCGCTGAAGTTTTCGTTCGCAGCCGGCGGGTTCCGTGATTTCACGCGGATCGCGGCATCGAGCCCCGAAATGTGGCGCGATGTCTGTTTGGCCAATCGCGATGCGCTCGTCGAAGAATTGGACGGCTATACGAAGGTACTCGCCGAGTTGCGCGCGGCAATTGTCGCGGGCGACGGCGCCACGCTCGAAGCGGTCTTCTCACGCTCGCGCGAAGCGCGTACTCAATGGCAGGAACGCGGCGGCCGTTCGAGCGGCCCGCTCGCGCCGAAATAAAAGGACCTCTCATGGATTACCTCGATCTCGGCCCCTACTCCGGGGCGCAAGGCACGATCCGTCTGCCCGGCTCGAAGAGCATTTCCAATCGTGTTCTCCTCCTGGCGGCGCTGGCCGAAGGCGAGACCACGATTTCGAACCTGCTCGATTCCGACGACACGCGCGTCATGCTCGATGCGTTGGAAAAGCTCGGCGTGAAGCTCACGCGCGAGAGCGACGGCTGCGTCGTGCAAGGCACGCGCGGCGCGTTCACCGCGAAAACGGCGGACCTCTTTCTCGGCAATGCCGGCACCGCGATTCGTCCGCTCACGGCCGCGCTGGCCGTCAACGGCGGCAACTATCGCATGCACGGCGTCCCGCGCATGCATGAGCGGCCGATCGGCGATCTCGTCGATGGCTTGCGTCAGATCGGTGCGCGCATCGATTACGAGGGCAACGAAGGTTTTCCGCCGCTGCGCATCCGTGCCGGGACGATCGCGGTCGACGAGCCGATTCGCGTGCGCGGCGACGTCTCGAGCCAGTTCCTGACGGCGCTCTTGATGACGCTGCCGCTCGTGCGGGCCCAGAGCGGCGAGATCGTCGTCGAAGTGGAGGGCGAGCTGATCTCGAAGCCGTATATCGAGATCACGATCAAGCTGATGGAGCGCTTTGGCGTGACGGTCGCCCGTGAAGGCTGGCAGCGCTTCACCGTGCCGGCCGGGGTGCGCTATCAGTCGCCCGGTTCGATCATGGTCGAGGGCGATGCGTCGTCGGCTTCGTATTTCCTCGCGGCCGGGGCGATCGCGGGCGGGCCCGTGCGCGTCGTGGGCGTGGGGCGCGCGAGCATTCAGGGCGACGTCGGATTCGCCGACGCGCTGACGGCGATGGGCGCGAACGTCACGATGGCCGACGATTGGATCGAGGTGCGCGGCGTGGGGCACGATCACGGCCAGCTCGAAGCGATCGACATGGATTTCAATCTGATTCCCGACGCGGCGATGACGATCGCCGTTTGCGCACTGTTCGCGCGCGGCACGACGCGGCTGCGCAACATCGGCAGCTGGCGGGTGAAGGAGACGGACCGGATCGCGGCGATGGCCGCGGAGCTGCGCAAGGTCGGCGCGACGATCGAAGAGGGCGAAGACTTCCTCGTGGTGACGCCGCCCGCGACACTGGCGCCGAACGCCGCGATCGATACCTACGACGATCACCGGATGGCGATGTGTTTCTCGCTCGTCTCGCTCGGCGGTGTGCCCGTGCGCATCAATGACCCGAAGTGCGTCGGCAAGACGTTCCCCGATTATTTCGACCGCTTTAAAACGCTCGTTCGCGTTTGAGGCTCGACCTTTTGCCTAGATGAAACCGACTCGCCCGTTTCACCAGACCCCCGTCATCGCCATCGACGGCCCGACCGCTTCCGGCAAAGGCACGGTCGCGGCACTCGTCGCCGCCCAGCTCGGCTTTCACCTGCTCGACAGCGGGGCGCTTTACCGGCTCGCCGCGCTCGCAAGCGTGCGCTACGGCGTCGCGCCCAGCGACGAGCAGGCGTTGGCCACGCTCGTGGGCGACTTGCACATCACCTTTCGGGAGGGGTGCGCGCAACTCGACGGCGTCGATGTCTCGAGCGAGATCCGCGCCGAGGAAATCGGCAATCGCGCCTCGGCGATCGCCGTCCATCCTGACGTGCGAGCCGCTCTGGTGGCGCGTCAGCGGGCATTCCGCAAGGAGCCCGGGCTGGTCGCCGACGGGCGCGACATGGGCACCGTGATCTTCCCCGACGCCGTTCTGAAGGTGTTTTTGACGGCCAGTGTCGAGGCCCGCGCGGCCAGACGGCATAAGCAATTGATCCAAAAAGGATTTTCTGCTAATATGGATGACTTGCTCCGGGATTTGCGTGAGCGCGACGAACGCGATAGCAATCGCGCCGCCGCACCGCTCAAGCCCGCAGCAGACGCAAAGCTGCTCGATACTTCTGCGCTTTCGATCGACCAGGCGGTCGGCGAAGTGGTGAAGTGGTATCGGGCGCGGTAGGTGCTCGAGGTGCCGATGGCGGCACGCCTCGAGCGTGGGATTAACCCTTAACCCCGTATGGTGTTCGCATCGAGTCGCAACGCGCCGCTGAGTTGACGCTCGGCCGGCTCTGACACCCGCGAAGCCATGCCATTACGCATTTTTATGTCCGACCTGCAAACCTCCAACCCGAACACCGAATCTTTTGCGGCCCTTTTCGAAGAGTCGCTGACCAAGCAAGACATGCGCGCCGGCGA
>NZ_JBQCDN010000351.1:0-13090 GCF_051961175.1 Trinickia sp.
GGAACTTGCCAGACGGCTTGCGCGCGCCGAGCTGACGTTTACGGGGGTGGATCCGACACACCCCGGCACGCTCGCTTACCAGACGCAGACGATGCTCGACAACCCCGGCGTGTTCGTTGGGTTGGGCGAATGGACGGGCGACAAGGAGTTCGTGAGTACGTTGCTGGGGGAGGAGGCGTTCAAGTTCGGCGATCCCGAAAGTCTGGCCGCGCTCGGCTTTGCCGAAGAGTCGGGGCTCGTGACGCTGATTCATAACGACTGGGGGCGTCACGGAATCAACGAGCACGACCTGCGCCCCGAGGCGCGTCGCGTCGCTTATGAGCACTTCGATCGGCTCATCGATGCCGTCGCGCAGTTTCCGAACGCGAACATCGTGCTTGCGCATACGGGAATCGGACGCTTCGCGCGGCCCGATGACGCGATGACGAAAATCGAAGTGAGCACCCGGCCGTCACCGCTCGCGGCGAAGCATGGGCTGGCGGGCCTGCTCGATCGCGGCAAGGCCAGATTGGGGATCAGCGCGCCGGCAAGGGAAACGATCGAGGTGCCGGAGCATATCGCCAAGCTCTATGAGGCGGTGGAACGGGCGCCGAACGTGCGCTTCGACATCTCTTGGAATGACGTCGGCGAAGCTTATATGTCGAATCCGAAGATGCGTCAGGCACTCGTCGATTTCATCGTGCGCTATCCGGACAAGGTGCTGTTCGGTAGCGATACGGTCAAACCCGTGAACGGAGGACAGTACAACCAGGCGCTCACGCTGATCGCGCCGCTGATCGCCGATATCGCGCGGCGCGATCCGGAGGCGGCCTACGCGGTGGTGCGAGGCAATTATGAAGCGATAACGAACGACGCGCGCCAGCGCTCGAGCGCATGGACCGTGAAGGCACTCACGAAGCAGTTCGACGCGACGACATCGAAGCGCGAGCGCAAGGCGATCGTCGCCAAACTGGAGCAGATCGAGGGCATGGACGCGTTGCGCGTGCCGGTGCGCGAATCGCTCGGTCAGGAGGCGCGCGTCTGCTTCGATGAATGGGTCTCATTGGTCAACGGCGCGTCGTCGTCGAGCCCGCCTGCGGGTTCGGGTTCGCGAGCGGGCGTTTCCGCCTTTCAGGCGGCGCACGACGGCTTGCCCGCAGCCGAAACGCAGACATGGGAAGGGGATCGTTACGGCACGGGCACCGCTCGCGGGCGGCAGGGAGACATGAGCAAGGTCAAGGCAACCGCATGGACGGCCGGCGCGGTTGCGGCCGCGGCGGGCGCGGTGGTGACTGGGGCGGAGATACACTCGCTGCCGATTGCCGCCACGGTTGCGCTGGCCCAGGCCGGGTTCGCCACGCGCGGCATGCTCAACGCCGGCCGAGCCATTTATACGGAAGGCTTGCGCGACAAATCGGACCGGATGTTCGAATGGGCCGATTTCACCGATAAGGATTTGAATGTCTTCATGGAGCGGCTGCGCAATCTGGGGCCGCAATTCGGTATCGATCCTGAGCGAATCGACGCGGCGGAGCGCCTGACCGACCAATTCCGTGCCAACCATGCCCGCTTGACGGCCATGCCGGCATCATCGTTCGAAACGATCGCTTCCGATCCGGCTGTCGGCGTCACGAACGAAGACCGCGAACGGCAGAAGTTCAACGTGATCATGAGCGAGGTGGGCCGCTATCAGATCAATCTCGATCGCGCACTGGGCTTGCAGGCGACGTCGATCAACGCCACCGATCCGCGCACGAAATCCGGGCGGTTGATACGCGGGCTCACCGCGGCTTCGTTGTTCGTCAATGTGACCGATACGGTTGCGCTATTGGCCACGACGCACGGCCAGAATCCTGCGGCGGTTGCGTTCAGCGTGCTGTTCGGTGTGGCCAACACGGCACTGCTGGGCAGCAACCTGGTGGCCTATGCGGGCGGCAAGGAGAAGATGAATCTGGAGACGGACGGACGCTCGCCGCTGCGCGCGGGGCAGGCGGCGACCGCGGCGGCGTTGGCCGTGGCGAGCGGCCCCTGGCTGCTCAGCGACGGCGCTGCCGCAGTGCATACGCTCTTGCAGCATCACGACGCCCTGACCGAGGCCAAGGATGCGGTGGGCGGCGCATTCCAGCTCGGCACGGAAGCCGCGTTCGGCGCGGCGACGGCCAAGCAGGCGATAGACGCCACCAAGGCCATGAAGGGCGGGCAGATGCCATCGGGTTCGGCACGCGCGCGACCGATCGTGGAGGGCAATGCGGCGTTGGTGGCGCGCGAAGGGGTTCCGTTGGTGACCCCTGTCATCCGCACGCTCGGTCATTTGATTGCGCCATTCCTGAGGCGGGGCTGAGCGTATTTCGGGTGGTCTTCGAAATGAGAAAGGTTGGAAGAGGCGGTGGCGGACCGGATGCGTTCGACGATGGCATCCACAAAGGCGCAGGAAAACCCAAACCGGTGAAGCCGTCCAAGCAGGCGGACCTGCCTGAAATGAGCGGCATCGGCGGACAGGCGGCCGAAGAGGCGAGCCATGTTGCCGATGCCTCGCGTACCGGCCGGCGGCGCGTGACGATCCGTGCGAAACAGGCGACGGCTTCGGTCATAACCGCCCCGGTCGGCTTCACATCGGAAGCGGCGATCGACGCCCTGACCGATCATGTGCTGGCTTACCGCAAGGCGCTGGGTATCGTGCCGGAGCCGCTCGTCATGAGGGATGACCTGAAGGCGAACCTGCGCAAGGGCGAGCCTTTGCCGTTCCTACCCAATCACGAAGTGTGGACGGGCGTGCTGGATCGTTCGGGGAAGGTTCAGTCCAACGACCCGCAATTGATTGGATTGATGGAGCAGGTCGACATGTCGAAGATCGACCTCAGCGGAATCCCGAGCGGGGGATTGCCGATTGCCGTGCGTGCGAAGAGCCCTGCCATCACAGACGAACTGCAGACGTTTCTCGAGGGCAAGGTGATCGAGCACTTCGGTGCGGCAGGCGAAATCCCGGTGCGCAAGAAGTCGAAAATTACGCGACGGGAAAAGGACGACACCTTCGAATTCCAGGAAACGGTGGCGTGGCCGTTTTTCCGGGAGCTTATCGCGGGCAGGCCGGCGATGCCGGACAATCAGGGCTTGGTCGACGAAATCGCGGCGCTGCCTGCGTATGAAATTCTGGCTCCCGGAGCACACCGGAAGACGCTCGATGCGTTGACGAAACAGACGGCGGAAAAGAGGCTGCAACTGATAGGCGTCGATCTTGCCGAATTGCAGTACTCGGGGCGGGTCGACGCGATGGATACCGTGCGCGTATTGTCGCTTTCGACCTTGGGCGGCACGGGCGGAGACTTGGCGATTCGGGCGGTTTTCCCGGAGGACCTGCCGCCAGGCACCTTTGCTTATGTCGCGGCGAGCGCCGCGCGCACCTTCGTGCTCGTCATTGCCGACGCCGTCGACAACTTCATCGGTGAACTCGAAACCGCGCGCGGCGATTTGGCTGCGAACAATTTGACGCCTTCGCTCAAAGCGCTGACAGGCGAAGCGCGTTTGCGCGACGTTGCGATGAACGTCGCGAAGCGTGAAGGAATTTTCAAAGGCGACGGCGGTATTTTTGCCAGACGTGCTGTCATGGCGGGCATGAAAGGCGCGGGCTCAGGCGCGCTGCTTGCCGCTCCGCTCGGGCTCGTGCTTTCCACGCCGGACATGAATCCAGGGTTGAGGGCTGCGCTGGGCGGTGCGTTATCGGTGGGTTCCGCGCTGTCCATTCCCTTCGATTTCCGCGAAGCCGAGAAGCAGGTGCAGTCCGCCGTGCTGACGTTGATGGACGAGGGAAAGATTCCCGAGCCGGAGGGAGGGTTCGCCAGCGATGAAGCGCGAGACGAATACGCTCGCGCCATTGCGGTTCAAGAACTGGTGGCGCGGCAAAGCAACAGCTCATCTGCCAAGGCGTTCTCGGCCAGTTGGCTCGTCAATGGGGGGCTATTGGGAACGGAAGCGCTGGGCGTTCCGCGCTTCATCGCCGAGCCGGTGTTCGTGGGGCTTTCTCCCGTCATGGAAAATCTGTTGAAAGCGGGTTATACGGTGGCGGACCTGAAGCGAGGCCGTCCCAGGAAAATGGACGGCCTGAGACACATGGTGCTGGCCCATCCCGGCCCGATCAGCGACGCGGACGAAGAAAGGCGATTGGAGCATGCATTCGCCAGTCCCTGGCCCAAGGGCGTCGCGCGTTTCATTACCGCCGGCGTCAAGGTACCGCAACCGGCAGGCGACGATCCCGCCGGACAGAGCGCAGGCGCGTAGCGATTCGCGCGCTCATGCCCCTGTCGGCCAGCGCGTGTCGTACGCCGCCCACCGCGTGGAGCAGACGGCGCGAACGCGGCGCGCCGTCGATTTTGCCGATCCGAAGTCGGCCCCCCTCACACCACCTGCATCTTGCCCGCGAGATAAGCGAGCTGACTGCGATTGCGGGCGCCGAATTTTTCGCGTAACTGGCGCAGATGGTAGTCGACGTTATGGACGGTGGTGCCGAGCCGTGCGGCGATGGCCTTGTCCGGCATGCCGACGACGACCGCGCCCAGGATGCGCTGCTGGAGCTGCGACAGGCCGTGTACGCTGTCTTGACGGCAAATTGCCTGCACGTAGGCGGCGCAGCGCTGGTGCAGCGAGAGACCTAAACCGAGCGCCTGCGCAATGACGCTGTCGGTGATCCATTCGCAATGGGCGGGCGGTCCGGCGAAAAGAATCAGCGCGCGCAACGAGGTGCGCGCGATCGGCAGGCTGAAGGCGAGCCCGCTCGCGAGCCCGTGTTCGCGCATGCCGTCGAAGAAGCGCCGCAGCGGCGGATCGATGCCGTCCTTGCGCGATGCGTTCACGAGCGAGCGCATGTCCCACACGTGCGGCCGGCTCGATTCGAATGCGCGCCGCATATGCGGATCGCGCAGCAGGTAATCGCCTTCGAGCAACTGCGGCAGCAAGTCCGGCGGCAGATAGTTGCGCAGCAGGTAGGCGTATTCGGGCTGCTTCTGCGCATCGAGCTTTAAAGCGGCGTAGCCCAGGCCGGAAAAACCCATGATGTTCAAAATGCCGCGAATCATGCGGACGCGTTCGTCCGCTGTGGGGGCCGCGCCGAGTTCGGCGGCGATGAAGGTGGCATCGCCGGTCTCATCGGCGCGCGCGAGCGGGGCGATATCCAATTCGTCGATATAACGAATCTCGCAGGGCGTGCGCGATTTGAAGTGGGGCGCGGGGCCGGGGGCCGGCGCCGCGTTGTGCAGATCCTCGAGTTCTTCGACCACGTCGATAGAAGACATGGGGTGTCCTTTCTTTCGTTGTTTTAGGAAGACGTCCACGGCGCCGTATTGCTTGCGAGGGGCGATTGAGAAACGACAGTGCGATTGCGGTTGCACCCTGCACGGGTGGCACCTGCCGCATCTGAGAGGATTTTATTGAGGGTGTCGTATGCGTGCGGGTTGGCATTCCGTAGTTCCATGCATCGGCACCTACGAAGTTCTGAGGAATCTACGAAATGTCCGGGTGCGCCCTGAGCGCCGCGTGTCCGCTTCACGGGGATAAAAAGTTCCAGTTCACCAGCCTTCGATTGCGTGTAAGATCCTGTATGGATATACAGTATGCGTGGTCACCCGATGCTTGCCACTTCCGTTCGTGCCGAAGAGATCCATCCGTCGCTGTGGCGCGCCTCGCAACTGGCGCGCGGTCGCGCACGCGTGGTGGAAACGGGGTATCCGGCGCTGTCGGCTGAATTGCCCGGTGGCGGCTGGCCGCTCGGCGCGCTGGTCGATTTGCTCGTCCAGCAGGCGGGAATCGGTGAAATGCGGCTGTTGCAGCCGGCTTTGAGCGCGTTGGGCGAGCGGCCGGTCGCCCTGCTGCAGCCGCCGCAAGTGCCCAATGGCCCGGGCTTCGGGTATATCGGGCTGTCGCTCGATCGCCTCTTGCATATCAAGGCGCCGAAGACAGGCGATGCCTTGTGGTCCGCCGAGCAAATTCTTCGCGCCGGCAGTTGCGGGGCGTTGATTTTCTGGGCCACGTATGCACAGTCGTCGTCGCTGCGCCGTCTGCATCTGGCGGCACAGTCGAGCGACACGCTGTTCGTGATGGTGCGGCCTTTAACGGTTGCGCAGGAGGCCTCGCCGGCGCTGTTGCGGCTGGCGCTGCGGCCGTCTTCCAGCGGGTTGGTGGTCGATATCGTGAAGCGACGAGGGCCGTCGCACACGGAGCCTTTGTCGATTCCTCTTCAACCTACCCCTGTTTTGCTGTCTCGCCATGCGCGTCTTTCTCGCCGTCCATTTGCCGAACCTGCCGCTCGAAGTCTTCCGGCCGAAGTGGCTGCCTGAACCGGCGGCCGGCAGCGTCGCGTTCGAGAAGGACAAGGTGGTCATCGCCGATGCGGCCGCGCGTGCGGCGGGTATTCGGCTCGGCATGAAACGCGGCGGCGTGCTCACGCTGTCGGCCGACGTCCTCATGGTCGAGCGCGATATGGCGCGCGAGGCCGCGGCGCAGCGCGAAGCCGGCGTGGCCCTGATGCGGTTCTCGCCGGATGTGGCGTTGGCGGAGGAAGCGACAGTCATCGTCGAAATCGGCGCCAGCCTGAGGCTGTTCGGCGGAGTGCGGGCCGTGTGCCGACAGGCGCGCGCCATTCTCGACGCGCTCGGCTTCACGGCACGCATCGGTATTGCGCCGACGGGGCAGGGGGCCTGGCTGCTCGCGCGCTACGGCAACCGGCGCGTGCTGCGGCTCGCTACGCTCGAGCGTGTCTTGTCGCCGCTGCCGATGCACTCGGTGCCGGAAGCACGGCCGTTCATCGATTGGTTCGCCGGCTTAGGCTGCGCGAAGATCGCCGATATGCGCCGATTGCCGCGCGCAGGGCTGCAGCGCCGCTGCGGCGAGCATGTCCTCGATTCGCTCGATCGCGCATTCGGAACGGCGCCCGAACTCTTCGATTGGCTCACGCTGCCGCCTACGTTTTCCGCGCGTATCGAATTGCCCGATCGCATCGAACACGCGGACGGCGCGCTGCACGCCGCGCATCGGCTGATCGTGCAACTGTGCGGCTGGCTGAGCGCCAAGCAGTTGGCGGTGACAGCCGTCACGCTTTCGCTCGAGCATGAACGGGGCAAGCAGGCCATAGCGCCCACCTTGCTTGAAATCGCGCTTGGCGAGCCCACCTGGCACGAGGCGCATCTGCTGCGCTTGCTGAAGGAGCGGCTGCATCGTATCGAACTGGCGGCGCCGATGATCGCGGTGCGGCTCGATGCCTCGAAGGTGGAGGCGGCCGCGCCGCCGGCCGAACAGCTTTTTCCGGAGCCCGGCGGCTCGGCCCAAAGCCATGCGCGTCTGCTCGAGTTGCTGGTGGCGCGGCTTGGTGAAGATAACGTGCTGCGTCCTGCGCCGACGGCCGATTACCGGCCCGAGGTCGCCAATCGATGGGTGCTGCTCGGCGGGCTCCCTATGAAGACTAAGCGCTCGCCGAACGGTTTGCCAAAAGGCTCGCCGAAAGACGTGTCTCAAGATTCGCTGCCTGAAGGGCTGCCGCGGCCGACATGGATGCTCGCTACGCCCGTGCGCTTGCTGATGCGCGCGCACCGTCCGTTTTACGGATCGCCGCTGCGGCTGGTCTCGCCGGCCGAGCGTATCGAGGCGGGCTGGTTCGACGGCGAACTCGTTGCCCGCGATTACTTCGTCGCTGAGGCCGACGATAAAAGCTACTACTGGATTTACCGCGAACGCGTGAGCAGCCGCGATGCGGACGAAGGGCCGCGCTGGTTCCTTCATGGCTTATTCGGATGATGCGATGGTTCCCGGTCTCAGTGGGCTGCCGGCGTACGCCGAGCTTTTTTGCTTCTCCAACTTCACGTTCCTGCGCGGTGCGTCGCACGCGCAGGAACTCGTCGCGCGTGCGGCGCAGCTCGGCTATGCGGGTATCGCGATCACCGACGAATGCTCGCTCGCGGGCGTTGTGCGTGCCCATGACGCAGCCAAGGAAGCCGGGCTGCCGCTCGTCATCGGCTCGTATTTCCGGTTGTGCCATGCCGATGGCTCGCCGTCGTTCGGGCTGATCCTGCTTGCACAAAATCGCGAGGGATACGGCAATCTGTCGGAGCTCATCACGCTCGCGCGCACCCGTTCGCCGAAGGGCGAGTATCGGCTGACGGCGCACGACCTTTCTAAGCCGGAGCCCGATTACGCGCATCTGCGCGGGATGCCCGATTGCCTGGCGATTCTCGTGCCCGATTTCCCGGCCAAGGAAGAGGCGCTTGCCGCACAACTCGAATGGCTCGACGAAACATTCCCGGGCCGCGCCTGGGTGGGGCTCGTGCTGCATCAGCGGGCGATGGACGACATTCACCGCGGCGCGCTGGAGTACGTCGCGCGCCGCCAGGGCGTACCGGTTGTCGCGCTTGGTCACGTGCTCATGCACGTGCGCTCGCGCAAGCCGCTGCAAGACACGATGACAGCCATCCGTGTCGGCAAGAGCGTGCACGAGTGCGGTTACGAACTCGCCCCCAACGCCGAGCAGCATTTGCGTTCGCGTTTGCGTCTCGTCAATCTTTACCCGGACGAAGCCCTGCGTGAGACGATCAACATCTTGTCGCGCTGCACCTTCTCGCTCGACGAGTTGCGCTACGAGTATCCCGACGAACTCGTGCCCGAGGGTGTCACGCCTACTGCCTATCTGCGGCAGGAAACGTACGCGGGCGCGCGGCGGCGCTTTCCCGCCGGCATTCCGTTCACGGTGCAGGAGCAGATCGAGCACGAACTCACGTTGATTGCCGAGTTGGAGTACGAGCCGTATTTCCTGACCGTCTACGATATCGTCCGTTATGCGCGTAGCCAAAACATCCTGTGCCAAGGGCGCGGGTCGGCCGCCAATTCGGCTGTTTGCTATTGCCTCGGCATCACGGAGGTGGATCCGGCGCGCGGCAATATGCTGTTCGAGCGGTTCATCAGCAAGGAAAGAGGCGAGCCGCCCGATATCGACGTCGATTTCGAGCATCAGCGGCGCGAAGTCGTCGTGCAGTACATCTACAGCAAGTACGGGCGGCATCGCGCGGCGATTGCGGCCGCCGTTTCCACCTATCGTCCGCGCGGCGCATTGCGGGAAACGGGCAAGGCGCTCGGCGTCGATCCGCAGATCGTCGATGCCGTCGCGAAGTCGCATCATTGGTTCGATACGAGTCACGATCTGCTCGGGCGGTTCGAGGAGTCGGGCCTCGATCCCACCCAGCCGCTGATTCAAGCTTGGGCGCGGCTGGCGGTGCAGTTGCTCAATTTCCCGCGCCATCTCTCGCAGCATTCGGGCGGCTTCATCATCAGCCGCGGCAAGCTGACGCGGCTCGTGCCGGTGGAGAATGCGGCGATGCCCGATCGCTCCGTCATCCAATGGGACAAGGACGATCTCGAATCGTTAGGATTGCTGAAGGTCGATGTCTTGGCGCTCGGCATGCTGTCGGCGATACGGCGTGCGCTCGAACTCGTTTCCGAACGGCGTGGCAGACGTTTCGATATGCAGGACGTGCCATCCGAAGACGAGAAGACGTACCAGATGATTTCGCGTGCCGATACGGTTGGCGTCTTCCAGATCGAATCGCGCGCGCAAATGAGTATGCTGCCGCGTTTGCGGCCGCAGACATTTTATGACCTCGTGATCGAAGTGGCGATCGTGCGTCCCGGGCCGATCCAGGGCGGCGCCGTGCATCCGTATTTGCGCCGGCGTCAAAAACTCGAGCCCGTGACGTATCCGAGCGAAGCGTTGAAGGCCGCCTTGGGTCGAACGGAGGGGGTGCCGATTTTTCAGGAGCAGGTGATGCAGGTCGCGATCATCGCGGCCGGCTTCACACCGGGCGAAGCCGATGAATTGCGGCGCGCGATGGCGGCATGGAAGCGCAAAGGAAATTTGCAGAAATACTACGATCGCATCGTGAGTGGGATGCTCGAGCGCGGGTATGAGCGAAGCTTTGCCGACGCGATCTTCGAACAGATCAAAGGCTTCGGCGAATACGGTTTTCCCGAAAGCCACGCAGCGAGTTTCGCGCTGCTCGTTTATACAAGCAGTTGGCTCAAGTGTCACGAGCCCGAAGCATTTCTCGCGGCGATGCTCAATAGCCAGCCGATGGGGTTTTATTCACCGTCTCAACTTGTGCAGGATGCGCGGCGGCATGGCGTGAAGGTGTTGCCCGCCGATGTGACCGTCAGCGGGTGGGACGCCGCGCTCGAGCCGATCGCAGGCGCGGCACGGCCGGCCGTCCGTCTCGGCTTATCGCGGCTGCGAGGCATGAAAGAAGAGGTCGCCGAGCGGATCGAAAACGCGCGGGCTGTTCGCGCCTTCGATAGTGTGCACGACCTTGCTCGCCGCGCGCAGCTCGATCGGCACGATCTGCATGTGCTTGCCGATGCGAATGCGTTATCGACGCTCGTCGGCAATCGACGCGAAGCGCTCTGGCATTCGGTGGCCGCCGTGCCCGAGAAAGACATGCTGGCAGCTGCGGCCGAAGCGGACGTCACTCCCTGGCTTGGCGCGCCGACAGAGGGGCAGAACATTGTGGCCGATTACCGCTCGGCAGGTCTGACGTTGCGGCGCCATCCGCTCGCCCTGCTGCGTGAAGGTCTGCTCGAAAAGCGGCTGATGCCGGCATCGAAGCTCAACGGTTATCGCAACGGCCAGCCTGCGCGCGGTTGCGGCATCGTCACGGTTCGACAGCGGCCGGGTACGGCCAAGGGCGTCATATTCATGACGCTCGAGGACGAAACGGGCAACGTCAACGTCATCATCTGGCCGAGCCTGCTTGAAAAACAGCGTAAGGAAGTGCTCAGTGCGTCGCTGCTTGCCGTGTACGGCGTGTGGCAGTGTCAGGGAGAAGTGCGGCATCTCGTGGCCAAGCGGCTCGTGGATTTATCGCATCTTCTCGGGGGCTTGCAATCGGAAAGCCGCAATTTTTGTTGAATCGGCTGCATCGGCTCGATGTGCGAATTCGGCGAATCCGCTCGAACGCGCACCCGTCGCTATTGCGGTAACGGCAACGCCGGCGACGTCTCGAGCACCTGCGCGAACGCAACATCGAACGGCGTGCGCAGGCCGATCCCGAGCGCTTCGAGCCGGCTTGAATCGAGGTGGCAATCGCGCGGGCGCGGCGTGGCCTCCATACTCGCGGTTTGGGCGGCGAGGCGGGCGTCGATACCCAGCGCACGGGCGATACGCGAGGCGATTTCGAACTTCGTCATCGGTTCGTCGCCGGACCATTGAGCGATACCGCAGATGGCTTGACCATCGGCGTGCCGCTCGAGCATGCCGCGAATCACCTGTGCGACGTCGGGCGTGTACGTCGGATAGCGTGTCGCCCAGGCATCCATCGGGGCAGGCGCGGCGCCGGGTGCCGCCGATGCCGCAACGGCCGGTGTCAGGCTCGTCACCGCCGATTCCGACCACTCGACGATTGGCCCGAACAGCAACGGAAGCCGGAGCACGCAGCCGAAATCGGTCGATTCCGCCAGTGCGCGCTCGCCTTCGAGTTTGCTGCGCCCGTATGCGTTGAGGGGAGCGGGCGGATCGTCGATGCGATAGGGTGGGGCGCTGCCGTCGAAGACGTAATCGGTCGAGATCGACAGCACCCACGCACCGTGTCGCCGAGCCGCCGCTGCGATCGTCCGCACCGCGTCGACATTCAAGGCGCGGGCGGCGGCGGGATCGCGTTCGCAGACATCGGGCCGCCGCTCGGCGGCAGCGATGACGATCGCGTCGGGACGGATTCGATCGACGAACGACGTGACGGCGGCCGCATCGCGAACGTCGAGCGCGGCGACGTTGCCGTTCGTTCGGCGATGCGCCGTCGGCACGATGCGCCAATCGGCGCGCGCTTCGAGTGCTCGGACGACTGCCCGGCCGAGCAACCCCGATGCGCCGATGACGGCAACGGTATGCATCGACAGCTTTTCCATGCGCTCAGGCGTCGACGATCGTGCGGCTGCCGTGCACGGTGTACCCGGCTTCGGCAATCGCGGCACCCAGTTGCTCGGCCGTCTCCTGCGATTGCACACGCACGCGCGCCGCGTCCAGATCCACATCGACATGCGCGCTGGCATCGAGCGCGCGAATCGCCTTCGTGACGGCGCCGACGCAGTGCTGACAGCTCATGCCTTCGACTTGGAATTCGATCATTGCAAGGTCTCCTCTTGAAAGACGGTTAAGAAAACGCTCGGCTGCGCGGAAACAACGAGCGCCGAACGAGCGCCGATACCTGATTGCTGATTCATTCCTGCAAAGCGTATACCTTCCCGTGATGGGAAGGTATACGCTTTTGCTCGTTAACTGGAGAGCCGTCATGAATATTGGGGAAGCCGCCCGCGAATCGGGTGTGACAGCCAAGATGATCCGCTATTACGAAAGCGTCGACCTGCTGGCGCCAACAGCCCGCACGGACGCCGGGTACCGCGTATACGGCCGGCAGGAAATCCACACGCTGCGCTTCATTCGCCAGGCGCGGCACCTGGGCTTCTCGATCGACGACATCCGCAAGCTTCTGGCGCTTTGGCAGGACCGCTCGCGCGCGAGTTCCGAGGTGAAGGCAATCGCGCTTCACCACGTGGCCGATCTCGAGCGCCGTATCGTCGAACTGTCGGAAATGCGCGACACGCTGACTCATCTGGCCGACCATTGTCATGGCGATTCTCGCCCTGATTGCCCGATTTTAGAGGGGCTGGCAACCGACCACGGATGCCGCGATGGCGCGCAAAGCCAATGCGGCGGCGGCTGAGTGCCCCTGCTCGCTGGTTTGCACGGTCATGGTGCATTCATGACGTTATGGCGATGCCGATGCACTATTCCAAGTCGGAATGCACATCATTCGAGCATTTCACTCGCATTTTGGCCCAAGGTCCTTATAATCCGGGTTAACCCTTTTACGGGAAATCCCTGAAGCAAGCTTCGCCGGGGACGAGCCCGACCCTTGGAGAAACATCATGTTTGCCTACATCCTCGAAAAGCTCAGCAACTGGTTCGAATCGGCCGAACGTGCTCGCCGCGAAGAGTACCTCGCATCGTCGACGGACATCGATGATCTGGAACGCCGCCTGCGTTCGCTCGAAGTACAGGGCTATTGATTCTTAAGCTGGGCACAGCCCGGCG
>NZ_JBQCDN010000352.1:0-2969 GCF_051961175.1 Trinickia sp.
CGTCCGCCGCCGCTCCGTCCATCGCGGAGATGTCCGCCGCGGGCTTGCGTGCGTTCTTCAATATCGCGCGGGACTGGGGACTCGGGATCGACGAGCAGATCGTCCTTTTGGGCTCGCCCGGGCGCTCCACCTTCTTCAAGTGGAAAGCGGCGCCGGCCTCGGCACGCCCCTCACGCGATACGCTCGAACGCCTATCGCTGCTGCTCGGTATCTATAAGGCATTGCAGATTCTCTTGCCGGAGCCGGCCACTGCCGACGCGTGGGTCAAGCGGCCGAACAGCGCGCCGCCGTTCGGCGGAAGCAGCGCGCTCGACCGGATGCTCGCCGGTAACGTCAGCGATCTGGTGGCCGTGCGCCAATATCTCGACGCGATGCGGGGCGGATGGGCGTGACGACGGCTGAAGACCGCCTCCTTCCCCCGCGCCTCGCACGCATCGATTGGTCGCCGGCCTATCGCGTCATTCCCACGCGGTTTCCCGCCGTCAATCTGTTCGATCGCGTGGCGTCAACCGACGATTTCGACGCGCTCTACGCGCTCGAAGCAATGACGAACGACCGCCTGCGTACCGAAGTGGGCGAACTCGATCTCGTTCCTCCCGAGGAGCGCCGCTTCGGTCCCGGCTACGGGCCCATCATGGCGGCGTTCACGCATCTGAATCCGCTCGGCAGCCGGTTCTCGGACGGCAGCTATGGCATCTTCTATTGCGCCCGCGAAGCGCGAACGGCGGTCGCGGAAACGCGCTATCACTCAGCGTTGTTTCTGGCCGCGACAAAAGAGCCGCCGCTGCGCCAGCAAATGCGGCTCTATACCGTGCTCGCGCGAGGCGAGGCGATTGATTTGCGCGACGACCCGGCGCTCGATCCGGCTGTGCTCTCGCCAATCGATTATTCGGCCGGACAGGCACTGGGGCGGCGCGTTCGAGAAGCGGACGCCGCGGGCATCGTTTATCCGTCCGTGCGCGACCCGTCCGGCGAATGTCTGGCCGCCTTCAAGACCACCCTGCTGCGCGACTGCCACCATGCGGCATATCTGGAATACAACTGGAACGGCACCGCGATCGACAGCGTGTTCGAACTGAATCAAATCGGGTAGTGCTATGCCGTCGGCGGCCAATGGCTGCGGCCATTCAGCGCAACGCTTCGGCGCATCGGCGCGACTTGCGCCGCTTAAGGCAGCGACATCTGGGCAGCCCCTTCGGCCACCGCCCGTTCCACTGAAATCGACCACGCGCGCGCTGTCAACGCTTCGGTCACAGTCAGCTTGCCCATGGAGGCGAATGCGCCCGTGTCGATGAAGATCTGCGAGCCGATACGGCCGATTTCACGCATCGGCGTATGGCCGCAGTAGGTCGGCGAGAGTCCTGTCTGACGCTCGACGATGCCGCTGCCGAGCGCAAGCTCGCGCCCCCATAGCAACTGTTGGTACACGCGCTCCGTGAAGAATCCGGCATCGAGCGCGGCATCGTCGCCGAAGAATTCCGCATGTAGAACATTGAAGCGCCGCGGCCCGCTGCCAACGACGCGCACGAGCGGCAACGTCCGCAAACGCCTCGCATACGCGCGCAGAACGGCATCCGGCACCGCGTGCGCCCAACTGCCGCCGAGTGCCTCCCAGGCCCTGCGCGGCATGCTTCCTTCCGCCACGAGGCAAAGCGCTTCCTCGTGATTTCCGAGCACCGGAAAGAACCACGGCTTGTCGAGCAACGCCAGCGCCTCTTCGGATTGGCGGCCGCGGTCGATCAGATCGCCCACGGAAAAGAGCCGATCGCAAGCCGGATCGAAGATGATTTCGCGCAGCAAATAGCGCAGCGCGTCGACGCAACCGTGCAAGTCGCCGACGACGAAATCGCGGCCCGCGGTGTTGGCCGCGTGCCGGCTAACGATAGGAAACGCCTCGCTCGTCATGTCCATACGGGCATCATAATTCGGCCGGGTGGCCCGTGCAGCGCTTTCATGAGCCAGCGCTGCACGGATGCACCCGGCACCTCGGATGACGCGCAGCGGGCCGGATGCTTCAACGGCCGCCGTGCGCTCTATTGCTGACGCTGCCGCAACTTGGCGACGTCGCCCACCGTCACGGTCGCCTTCGGATCGCCGAAGTGCTTCGTGACGTAATTCGCGATCGCGGCGATTTGATCGTCGGTCAACTCGTCGCCGAAACCCGGCATCATGACGTCGGCATCTTTCGTCCGGCGATTCACGCCATGCAAGATGACCAGCGCCAAATTGGCGCCATCGGGCGAACCCACCACACTGTTATGTATCAATGAAGGATACGCAAGCCGCGCCGAACCGCCGATCCCCTGCCCCGTCCAGTTGTGACAGCTCGCGCAATTGCCCAAAAACAGCTGTGCGCCGTCGACGCCGGTCACACGGGTGCCGCGCAAGGCTTTGACGTCGTCGGTGGGGCGGCCCCATTGATCGCGCGGACGGGTCTGGCCGCCCGCGACGGGCGGCACCGCACGCAAATACACGGCGATCGCACGCAAATCGTCGGGCGTCAGATACTGCGTGCTGTTCGCCACCACATCGGCCATCGGTCCGGCCGCGTTCGCCCGTCCTGGCACGGCCCCGGTTCCCAGGTAGCGAACGATGTCGTCGTCGCTCCAGTTGCCGATGCCGCCCGCTTTGTCGGGCGTGATATTGAAGGCGCGCCAGCCGGCCTGTACTTCGCCCGACAAGCGATCGCTCGATCTGAGTCCCTGCATGAAATTGCGCGGGGTGTGGCATTCCTCGCAGTGAGCCAGGCCCTCGACGAGATAAGCGCCCCGGTTCCACTGCGGGCTTTGCTTCGGATCGGGCACGAAACGGGCTTCGTGGAAATTGAACAGGTTCCAGAAAAACATGAGCCAGCGCTGATTGAACGGAAAGCTTAGTTCGTTGCGCGGCGGCGTATAGCGAATCGGCGTCACCGTGTTCAGGTACGCGCGAATGGCCAGCACGTCCCGCTCGGTCACGCGCGTGTATTC
>NZ_JBQCDN010000353.1:0-11949 GCF_051961175.1 Trinickia sp.
TCGACGTCGTCGGCACGCGCCGTCAGCATGATCACAGGGATGTCGTCGCCCGTCGCACGCAGCTTGCGCAGCGCGGTGAGGCCGTCCACACCCGGCATCATCAGATCGAGCACGATCAGATCCGGCCGCTCGCGTTCGAGCCGGCGCTCGAGGGTCGCAGCATCGTGCAGCACCGAAACCTCGATGCCTTGACGGACGAGGTAGTCGCGCAGGAGATCGCGCAATTCAGCGTCGTCATCGACGACGAGGATTTGAGTAGCCATGGCGGCAAGTTTAACGCTAGCCGCCTGCGTCCTGACATCAGAGGCACGCCAAAGGGTTACGGACCGTTACCGCGCGACGCGCCCGTAATGGCACGTAACAGCCCGAGGGAGCGGCGTAACACGCATCGGCGGCGGGGCGCCTAGCCTGATGGTACGGAGCCTGCGCCTATCGCGCGGCTCAACTTCCGAATGTTCAGGAGTATCCGATGAAGCAACCCTCGCCCTCACTGCCCCTCACCCGGCGCAAGCAGAAAACGAATTTGATTTCCCGCCGCTCGTTGCGTTGGGTCGCCGTGACGGCCGCGGCGCTCACGCTGGGTTTCGGGACGGCTTACGCCGTCGAAGGCGCCTCGGGGCCCGACGGTGCGGGCGCGTGGCATCACGGGTGGCGCGGCCATCATCATGACGAAGGCATGATGCTCATGATGGAGCTCGGCAAGCTGCACAACGAGCTCAAACTCACGCTCACCCCGGCGGAAGAGCAACTTTGGCAGAACGCGCTGGAGACGATGAAACAGGCGCACGAGGCCGCTCGCGCCGATCACGAAGCCGCGCGCAAACAGTTCGAGGCTTTGAGCCAGCAGCCGGTCATCGATCTGAACGCCATGCACGACGCCCATGAAAAGCTTCAGGATCAGGAGCGGCAACGGCACGAGCAAGTGGCGGCGGCCTGGCTGAAGGTCTACAACAGCCTGAGCGAACAACAGAAGAAGGTTGTCAGCGACGACATCAAACAGCATTTCGCCCGGATGATGCACCACCGCGAAGGAATGATGGAGCAGGGGCATGACGGTGGGCCCGGAGCAAAGCCATCGCAAAATCAGTAATTCGAATCGGTCATTCAGCCGGCCCTGGCAGCCGGTTTCAGCCTTCTTGCCCTCATGTGCGCTGTCTCTCCCGCGCACATCCTTCCGCCGCGGCCCATTGACGCCGCGGCTTTTTTCCCAGTGCCGGCCGCGCCAAGGCTCGCAAGCCCCTTCTCTCCGCACGCACGGGTTCGCCTCACTAGCGTCAAGTTTCGCTTCAGGTAAAATACCGCGCTTTTCCGGCCGGTCGTTCTATTCGCGTGGCGGCGGTGACCGTTACGGCGGACGGGAGGCTCACCGGTAGCCGGCGCGAGGCATGCCCGGGGCCGGGCCATCGCTGCTCGCCCTTGATGCCGCGGCGCTGGCCCCAATAAGGGCGGCACATCATTTTTGGCCGCTTAGTATTTCGTTTCGCGGTGCGCACCGATGGCGCGCCGTCAAGGACTGCACTTCCAACCATGTTTCTTCAAGGCTACGGCCCGCTGATCCTCGCCGGCACTTGGCAGACCGTCAAGCTGTCGCTGCTGTCGCTCGCGCTGGCCTTCGTGCTGGGCCTGATCGGCGCGGCAGCGAAGCTTTCGAAAAACCGCCTGTCGAGCGGCATCGGCACCGTCTATACGACGCTCGTGCGCGGCGTGCCCGATCTCGTGCTGATGCTGCTGCTCTTTTACAGCATCCAGATCTGGCTCAACAATCTGACCGACCTGCTCGGCTGGGACCAGATCGATATCGACCCGTTCGTGGCCGGCATCGTCGTGCTCGGATTCATCTACGGGGCCTATTTCACCGAGACGTTTCGCGGCGCCTTCCTCTCCGTGCCGCGCGGCCAGCTCGAGGCGGGCGCCGCCTACGGCATGACAGGCTGGCAGACCTTCTCGCGCATCATGTTCCCGCAGATGATGCGTTTCGCGCTGCCCGGCATCGGCAACAACTGGCAGGTGATGGTGAAAGCCACCGCGCTGGTGTCGATCATCGGCCTCGCCGACGTCGTCAAAGCCAGCCAGGATGCCGGCAAGGGCACGTTGCGATTTTTCTTCTTCACGTTGATCGCGGGCGCGATTTATCTCGCCATCACGACGATTTCGAATCTCGTCCTGCTCTGGCTCGAGAAGCGGTACTCGATCGGTGTGCGTAAAGCCGAGCTATAAGATCTGTCCATCTCCACCATGATCGAGCTGATTCACGACTACTGGCGCAACTACCTGTTCACCGATGGCTACCAGACGACGGGCCTGGCCATCACGATGTGGCTGCTTGTCGTATCGATCGGCATCGGTTTCTGCCTCTCGGTGCCGCTGGCTTGTGCGCGGGTATCGCGCAATAGAGTGCTTTCGGGCGCCGTCTGGCTGTATACGTACATTTTTCGTGGCACGCCGCTCTACGTGCAGTTGCTGCTCTGCTATACGGGGCTATACAGCCTCGAGGTGGTCCGCAATCACGAGTTGCTGAACGCGTTCTTCCGCCAGGGAATGAACTGCACGCTGCTCGCGTTCACGCTGAACACCTGCGCGTACACCACCGAGATTTTCGCGGGCTCGATCAAGGCGACGGCCTACGGCGAGATCGAGGCGGCGCGTGCCTATGGCATGTCGACGTTTACGCTTTATCGGCGCGTCATTTTGCCCTCGGCACTGCGGCGCGCCCTGCCGCTGTACAGCAACGAAGTCATTCTGATGCTCCACGCGACGACGGTCGCATTCACGGCCACGGTGCCCGATATCCTCAAGGTCGCCCGTGACGCCAACTCGGCAACGTATATGTCGTTCCAGGCGTTCGGCATCGCGGCGCTGCTCTATCTCGGCATCTCGTTCGCGCTCGTCGCGCTGTTTCGCCGCGCCGAGAGGCGCTGGCTCGCCTATCTGCGCCCGCAAGGCAAGTAACTCATGCATAAGCTTTTCATCGACGATCTGCACAAGCACTACGGCAGCAACGAAGTGCTCAAGGGTGTTTCGCTCAAGGCCAAGGCCGGCGACGTGATCAGCGTCATTGGCTCGTCGGGCTCGGGCAAGAGCACGATGCTCCGCTGTATTAACTTTCTCGAACAGCCGAGCGCCGGACGCATCTATGTCGATGGCGAAGAGGTGCGCACGGCTAAGGACAAGACGGGTGCGCTGCGCGTATCCGATCAGAAGCAACTGCAGCGGATCCGCACGAAGCTGTCGATGGTGTTTCAGCACTTCAATCTCTGGGCGCATATGAACGTGCTCGAGAATGTGGTGGAAGCGCCGATGCATGTGCTGGGGATGGCTCGAAAAGAGGCCGAAGCGCGGGCACGGACGTACCTCGAGAAGGTGGGACTTACGCCTCGGCTCGAGAAGCAGTATCCGTCGCATTTGTCAGGGGGGCAGCAGCAGCGCGTGGCGATCGCGCGTGCGTTGGCGATGAATCCCGATGTGATGCTGTTCGACGAGCCGACTTCCGCGCTCGATCCGGAGTTGGTCGGCGAGGTGCTGAAGGTGATGCAGAAGCTGGCTGAGGAAGGCCGGACGATGATCGTCGTGACGCACGAGATGGGGTTCGCACGCAACGTGTCGAATCACGTCATGTTCCTGCATCAAGGGCGCGTGGAAGAGGAAGGCGCGCCGCAGGAGGTGTTCGACAATACCAAGAGCGAGCGGCTGCGGCAGTTCTTGGCGGGGAGTTTGAAGTAGGAATGGGTTGAGCCTTTAACGGTTGGGTTTCGACATAGGGTTCACCGCTGCGTGAGCCTCGTGGGTGATTGGGCCGCCCTGAGCCTGCGGGTGTTCGTCGAAGACATCCGTGGTCGGCGTCGAAATCCGTCCTTCGTGGCCGGCTCTTCCCGCTTTCCCGCACACACCGGCGGCGCCCCCGGAAGACAGACCGGTCTTCCGCGCCGCGAATTCGCCCTGCGATCTGCACCACTCGCGATCATCGTCAGGCACAAGGTGGGCACACGGCCGGCACTCCGATTACCTTCTTCAATATTTCTCGTCAATACCTAAATTCCTCAACGCCAACTTCCGTGCAACCTGTGCGTCCGTTGTCGCACTACGACACGCAAGGCGCTGCGGGCCGCCGCGGCGGACCGTCCCAGCATATGGATATGGCAATTAAGAGACACCTGCTAGCGAGACTACGATTTGCTTGGCCACAGGCATGTATTTTTGCTAAATTAGTAACCAAAGTAGCAAAACAAAGTTCTGCAAATGTAGTTTTACTTCAAACGAGGAGACGCCGCCCCACGAGCGGCCTCGAACCCGACCACAGCGCGTCCGGCTCACCCAGCCCGCAGCTACGGCTCGAGCGTTCCGATGGATCTCCCCTGATACGGATTCCCGCTTGGGCGATGCTCTCGCCCGAGCGCTATTCGCAGTACTGGCTTCACTTTTGACAGGGTAAATGGAGGAGAAGATGAAGAAAGCTTTGCTCGCAGCGGCGCTCATGTCGGCTGGTGTCATTGCACACGCACAAAGCAGCGTGACGCTGTACGGCCGTGTGGATGCCGGCCTCGAGTATATGTCGGGCCTGCAAAACGGCGCCGGCGGTTCGACCTCGCGTTGGCGCGCAGAAAGCGGCGACTGGGGCACGAGCCTTTGGGGCTTGAAGGGCGCTGAAGACATCGGTGGCGGCAACCAAGTGCTGTTCAAGTTGGAAAACGGCTTCAACCTGATGAACGGCCAGCTCCAAAGCAGCCTCTTCAATCGGTGGGCGACGGTCGGCCTCTCCAATGCGAACTACGGTACGTTCACGATGGGCCGCATGCTGTACATCTCGAACGGCGTGTGGGACTTCGATCCGTTCGGTCAATCGAGCTGGTCGTCGGCATCGCTCGTGCGTGGCCGCAACTGGCCGCAGTCGAGCAACAACCTGGCGTATCAATCGCCGAAGTTCGGCGGCTTCGACTTCTACGGTCAATACGCGCTGTCGAACCAGACGAAATGGAACGGCAATAGCACGGCCGCGGGCGCGCAAGGTCGCGAAGACGGTCTGCAATTGACGTACACGAGCTCGCTGTTCCAAGTGCGTGGCATTTATGACGAAATCCGCAATCCGGCAAATGGCCAGTTGAACGGCTCCGATGGCGGATTCACGTTCTCGCGTGAGTACACGGCAGCCGCAAACGTATTCCTCGGCTCCATCAAGCTCCAAGCCGCGTATCAAGCGATCCGTACGTCGGGCGCCACCGGCCTCGCAGCCGGCACGCCGACGTCGCTCGATCACGAATGGGGTGGCGTGACGTGGCAAGCCACGCCGGCGCTGGCCGCAATCGGCGCGGTGTATCACGTGAACGGCAACAACGGTGCTGGCAACGCGACGATGTACACGATCGGCGGCACGTACAACCTGTCCAAGCGCACGCTGCTCGACATTCAGATCGCCCACGTGCGTAACAGCAAGGCCGCGAACTTCAGCCTGGAAGCGACGGGCGCTGGCTCGAGCAACCTGGAAAACCCGGTTGCCGGTCACACCCAATCGGGCGTCTACGCTGGTATTCAGCACTCGTTCTAAGCGAACGGCGTAGCCAAAAAGAACAGACTTAACTCAGTTTTACAGTTTCAAGTTTCACGCTGCTGCGAGAGGCGCGTATCGGTGCGATGTCCCGTCAGGGCGTCGCACCTTTTTTTTGTGTCGAAGCTTTTATCGTTGTACCAGCGCTCACCGTCTTGAGCGGTGTCCCTGCATGTCATATCGTTGCAAGCCAAGGCGGCCGCACGACATGCATGCGGCGAGCGCCCGGGCTCAATACCTGAGCGTCGAGCGCCGTACGCTTCGCGCCTTAAACTGCCGCTTCGTTCTCTTCGCCCGTGCGGATCCGAATCACGCGCTCCACTTCGGTCACGAAGATCTTGCCGTCGCCGATCTTACCCGTGCGCGCCGCACCGATGATCGCATCGATGACTTGATCGCATTGCGCCGCCGCCACCACCACTTCGATCTTCACCTTAGGCAGAAAATCGACGACGTACTCGGCGCCGCGATACAACTCGGTGTGCCCCTTCTGACGGCCGAAGCCCTTGACCTCGGTGACGGTCAGCCCCGTCAAGCCAACTTCTGCCAGCGCCTCGCGCACTTCGTCGAGCTTGAACGGTTTGATGATGGCGGTGATACGTTTCATGATTTGCCTCTACCTCTCGGGGATCCGACAAACTGATGGATCGGGATCAAAGAATGGATCGATTCTACCCTGCGGTGCCAAACGCACCGCAGCGCGGCTTCATTGGATCGGCTCGGTATAGCGCGAGGTGATCGGATATCGCCAATCCCGCCCGAACGCGCGATGCGTGACGCGAATGCCGATAGGCGCCTGACGCCGCTTATATTCGTTGAGCTTGATCAGGCGCGTGACGCGAGCAACGTCCTGCCGTGCGTAGCCGGCCGCGACGATCTCGGTGAGCGATTTGTCCTCTTCCATATACATGCGCATGATCGCATCGAGCACCTCGTACGGCGGCAGGCTGTCCTGATCGGTCTGGTTATCGCGCAGTTCCGCCGACGGCGCGCGCGTGAGAATCCGCTCGGGAATGACATCGCGCCGAGCGAACGACGCCGCGCCATTGCGGTAATGGCACAACCGATAAACGAGCGTCTTGGCAATGTCCTTGATGACAGCGAAGCCGCCCGCCATATCGCCGTACAGCGTGCAATAGCCCACCGCCATTTCGCTCTTGTTGCCCGTGGTGAGCACGAGCGAGCCGAACTTGTTCGAGAGCGCCATCAAGAGCGTGCCGCGGATCCGCGCCTGAATATTCTCTTCCGTCGCATCCTCGGGCAAGCCGTCGAATTCGCCCGCCAGCGCGCCGCGGAACGCTTCCATCATCGGTGCGATCGCGATTTCGTCGTACCGCACGCCGACGCGCCGCGCCATCTCGGCCGCATCGGAGGTGGAAATGTCGGCCGTATAGCGCGACGGCATCATCACGGCCCGCACACGTTCGGCGCCCAGCGCATCGCAGGCGATCGCGAGCACGAGCGCCGAATCGACGCCACCCGACAGCCCGATGATCGCGCCGGGAAAACCGTTCTTGCCGATGTAGTCGCGCACGCCGAGCACAAGCGCCGCATAGACCTGCGCTTCAAGCGAATCCGCCGGGACGATTTGCCCCGCCAGCGGCCGGCCGTCGTCGAATTCGACCATCGCATGGCCCTCGACGAACTGCGCCATTCGCGCGACCATCTGGCCTTCCTCGTCGAGCACGAACGAGCCGCCATCGAAGATCAGCTCGTCCTGGCCGCCGACGAGGTTCACGTAGACAACCGGCATGCCCGTCTCGGCCACGCGCGAGCGGACAATATCGACGCGCGTCGCTTCCTTGTTAATGTGAAACGGCGATGCGTTCGGAATCAGCAACACCTGCGCGCCCGCTGCCTTCGCGAGTTGCGCGGCCGATGAATGCCAGGCATCTTCGCAGATGATGAGCCCGTACTTCACGCCGTCGAGCGGGAAGACGAACGGCGTCGTGGCCGACGCGAAGTAGCGCTTTTCGTCGAACACCTCGGTATTGGGCAGATCCTGCTTCAGGTAGGTGCCGACGATTTTGCCGTCGGCGATCACCGACGCCGCATTGTAGGTGTCGACAGGCGATGCCCCACGCTCGATCGGCCGGTTTGCATTACCATCGTCATGCGCCGTCCCGATGGCGCGATGCGGATGTCCGACGATCACATGCAGGCCGGCCAGCGGTTGCAGTTGCTGCGCCAACTCGGCGAGCGCCGCGGCGCTCGCGGCATAAAAAGCCGGGCGCAGCAGCAAGTCTTCGGGCGGATAGCCTGAAAGCGACAGCTCGGGCGTGATCACGAGCTTGGCGCCGTCGCGGTGCGCGGCGCGCGCCACGTCGACGATCTTCGCGATGTTGCCGGCGAAATCGCCGACGGTAACGTTGATTTGTGCTAAAGCGATACGGGTCTTCATGAGCTGTGAGCGGCGAGCGGCCGGACGGCGGAATGACTCGACAAAACGAACGACGGGCGCGCGCGAGAACGCACACGCATCGCGCCGTCCCGAAGAACACGGTTACACGGTTAGACAGTTGAAACAGGAACGCATCGATTATCGCATGGGGCTCCTCGCCTCGCCGGCTGAAGTCGACGCACGGGAATGGAACGCGCTCGTCGCGCGCCAGGAACAGCCGACGCCGTTCTTGCGCCACGAGTTCCTGAGCGCGCTGACAAGCACCCAATGCGCGACCGAAGAGACGGGCTGGGCGCCGCGATTCGTCACGCTCGTCGACGAGCGCACGGGCGCGCTCGCCGCCATGGCGCCGCTGTACGTGAAGCATCACTCGTATGGCGAGTACGTCTTCGACTGGGCCTGGGCCGACGCCTATCAGCGCAACGGCTTGTCGTACTACCCGAAGCTCGTCTGCGCCGTGCCGTTCACGCCCGTGCAAGGCACGCGTTTGATCGCCGTCGATGACGCCGCGCGGCGCCAGCTCGCCGCCACACTCGTCGCGCTCGCCGAGCAATCCGACGTCTCCTCGCTGCATGTGCTGTTTCCGACCGAACGCGAAGCCGACGCCCTCGCTGGCTTAGGGATGATGCGCCGCGAAGGCATCCAGTTTCACTGGCTCAACGACGGCTACCGCGACTTCGACGATTTCCTCTCGACACTCGAACAAAAAAAGCGCAAGAACATCCGCGCGGAGCGGCGCAAGGTGCGCGAGGCCGGCGTCAGGCTGCGCCGCGTGCGCGGCGAGGACGCGACCGATGCCGATTGGCGATTCTTCAACCGCTGCTATCGGCAGACGTACCGCGAGCACTTTTCCTCGCCGTATCTGAATCTCGACTTTTTTCGCACGATCGGGCAATCGATGCCCGAAAACCTGCTGCTCGTGATCGCCGAGCATGACGGGCGCCCCATCGCCAGTTCACTGCTCGTCTATCAGCGCGACGCCAAAACGGGCGGCGTGCTCTATGGGCGTTACTGGGGGGCGATAGAACACGTGCCGTGCCTGCACTTCGAAACGGCCTACTATCAGCCGCTCGAGTTCTGTATCGAAGAAAAGCTCGCGGTATTCGAAGGCGGTGCGCAAGGCGAGCACAAGATGGCGCGGGGATTCATGCCTACGGTCACGCATTCGGCGCACTGGCTCGCGCATCCGGCGTTCGCCGATGCCGTCGCGCGCTTTCTCGATAACGAGGCGAATATGATCCATGCGCACGTCGACGAATTGCGCGAGCACGATCCGTTCAAAAGACGGGCTTAACAGCGGCTCACTACGTCAACGGATCGATGCGACGATGGCTTGGTTTCTCTATTTGATCGAATGCGCGGACGGCAGCGTCTATACGGGCATCGCCACCGATGTTCAGGCGCGCTACGCGAAGCACGTGACGGGCAAGGGGGCCCGCTACACGCGAGCGCGCAAGCCCGTTGCGCTGCTCGCGTCGTTCGAACTCGCCGATCGTTCCAGCGCGTTGCGCGCCGAATATCGGGTCAAGCAGCTCGCGCCGGCCGACAAGCGTGCGCTCGCCGCCGGCACGCGCACGCTCGAATCGGTCCTGCCCGAACTGGCTCTTACGCTTACTTCTTGAAGTTCGCGGCGCCGTCGGTGATTTCCTTGTGCGCGGCATCGATGCCGGCCCACCCTTCCACCTTGACCCACTTGCCCCTTTCAAGCGCCTTGTATTGCTCGAAGAAGTGCTTGATCTGATCCTTGAGGTAGCCAGGTACATCGTCGATCGACTTCATGTGCGCCGTCATCGGGCACAGCTTGTCGTGCGGCACGGCCACGAGCTTGGCATCGACACCCGATTCGTCAGTCATTTGCAGCATGCCCAGGGCGCGCGAGCGCACGACGCAGCCCGGAATCAGCGGGAACGGCGTGATGACGAGCACGTCGACCGGATCGCCGTCGCCCGAGAGCGTTTGCGGAATATAGCCGTAGTTGACCGGGTAGCGCATGCCCGTGCCGATGAAACGATCGACGACGAGCAGGCCCAGTTCCTTGTCCGCCTCGTACTTGACCGGATCGCTTTGCGCCGGGATTTCGATGATGACGTTGAAGTCTTGCGGAAGATCCTTACCCGCGGGCACGTGATTGAAGCTCATGGCGTTCTCTTCAGGAAATGGGAAACGGGAAAGCGTGAGGCTCGCGCCGGATGCGGCAGCGGTGCATGCTCGGTCGAGATGCGCGCGCACAGCCGGTGAACGCACCGCTGGCGGCAGCCAGCATTGCGCGCCATTATAGCCGAGCGGCGCGTGCCACTTCCCGCGCGGAACGCGCCATAATCGCGCTTGGTGACGTTTCGACAGACGGTTCTGACTCAAAAACGAGGAGCCTTGGATGGAAGAAGCGAAGCACTTCATCGGCGGTGGCTGGGCCGCCCCGGCTGCGAACGAGTCGATCGAGATGATCGATCCGTCGGACGGCCAACCGTTCGCGCGCATCGCGCGGGGCAATGCCGCCGATATCGGCGCCGCCGTCGCGGCCGCCCGCTCGGCCTATGAGGGCGCATGGGGGCGGATGAACGCCGCCGAGCGCGGCCGGGCGCTGTACCGGCTCTCGGTGCGGGTCGCCGCCTGCGCCGAGGAGTTGGCGCGGCTCGAAGCACGCGACACCGGCAAACCGCTGCGCGAGGCACGCGCCGATGCCGCCGCGCTCGCGCGCTACTTCGAGTTCTATGCAGGTGCGTGCGACAAACTGCACGGCGAGACGCTCCCCTACCAATCCGGCTACACGGTGCTGACCGTGCGCGAACCGCACGGCGTCACCGGTCATATCGTGCCGTGGAACTACCCGATGCAGATTTTCGGGCGCAGCGCCGGTGCCGCGCTCGCGGCCGGCAATGCGTGCGTCGTCAAGCCATCCGAGGATGCCTGCCTGTCGCTGCTGCGTGTGGCCGAGCTATCGGCCGAAGCCGGCCTGCCCGCGGGCGCGCTCAACATCGTCACGGGCTATGGCACCGAAGCCGGCGCCGCGCTCGCAAGCCACCCGGGTGTCGATCACGTCTCGTTTACGGGCTCACCGAGCGTCGGCACGGTCGTCTCCCAACTGGCCGCCGAGCACCATGCCTGCGTCACACTCGAACTCGGCGGTAAATCGCCGCAAATCGTGTTCGCCGACGCCGATCTCGACGCGGCCTTACCCACGCTCATGACCGCCATCGTCCAAAACGCCGGCCAGACCTGCTCGGCAGGCAGCCGCGTACTGATCGAGCGGGCTGTCTATGCACCGCTCGCCGAGCGCCTGGCCGCGGCGTTCCGCGCCCTGCGAGTCGGCCCGAGCACAAGCGATCTCGATTGCGGCCCGCTCATCAACGCCAAGCAGCATCGGCGCGTGGCGCAGTTCGTCGCCGACACCCGGCGCGACGGGATCCGTCTGGCCGCGCAAGGCGAAATCGTGGCCGGTGCGCCCTCCGGCGGGTTCTACCAAGCTCCGGCGCTATTCACCGACGTACCGCCCGAACATCGCATCGCCCAAGAGGAAATCTTCGGGCCCGTGCTCGCCGCGCTACCCTTCGACGACGAAGAACATGCGCTAGCGCTGGCGAACGGCACGCGCTACGGGCTCGTCGCTGGCGTCTGGACGCGCGACGGCGCGCGTCAGTTGCGCCTTGCCCAGCGGCTGCGCGCGGGGCAGGTGTTCGTGAACAACTACGGTGCGGGCGGCGGCGTCGAATTGCCGTTCGGCGGTACGGGGCAATCGGGCCATGGGCGCGAGAAAGGCTTCGAGGCGCTATACGGCTTCACCACACTAAAGACGATCGCGATCCGGCACGGCTAGGCGGCCGGCTGGCCGATATCGCGTCGAAATGGCCACAACCGCGACAACGAACGACAACGACAACAGCAACAACAAAAACATCGACATGAACGAAAGCGCGCGGGACGTGCAAAAGAGCGCGCGCATCAGGAGCGGAAGCCGAATCAAAATCTACAGGCCGACGAGGCCAGGAGGCAGACAGCATGCGATTGCAAG
>NZ_JBQCDN010000354.1:0-2900 GCF_051961175.1 Trinickia sp.
GCGGACTATCCGGTCGAGCGCCACTACCGCGACGCGCGCATCACGCAAATCTACGAAGGCACGAGCGAAGTGCAGCGGATGGTCATCGCCCGTCATCTTTGAGCGGTCCAAGCGCCACGCCCCACCGGGACCGGCCGCGCCTTGGCCAACCGATCCGCTCGTCCGGCGCGGCGGCCCGTAACATTCCGTTGCAGACCCATCTGTCTGTTTTAAGGATGCTTTAAGCCGCCGAAATCAACATCTGGCCGCTGCTATATGTGTTGGAGGCCGGCCCGATGACTGACCTGAATGAACATGCCACGCCGAGCAAGCCGCGGCGGATACTGCGGCGCATCCTGAGCCATCACGAAATCGCCACGCTGCTGCTCTTGCTGCACTCGCCGATCGACGTTGCCGCGAAGCCCGAGATTCCCATGCTGCAAGAGGCGGGCCTGGTGGAATCCATCCCACTCGAATCGGGTGGGACCGGTTTTCAGTTGACCGAAGACGGCAGCGCCGTCCTGCGCGGGCTCGGCTTGCGGTAAGCACGACAAGGATCCGGCTATCCGGATCGGTTAGCCAGATCCGCTCCCCCATCGCCTTCCCGAATTTCCTCTCTCGTTCCTCCCCCTGCACGCGTGCGCCCGCCGGGTGGCAAATGCGCTCACGCAAAGTGAGCGGCTTGAGCATCGAAAGCGACGCCCCCGCTGCCTACACTTCGACGCGTAGTCCATCGGCATAAGCGGCCAAAGAATCGGCCAAGGCATCGGCCAAAGCATCGGCCAAAGCTTCACGCTGCCGGCGATACCGACGCATCCGCGGTTGCGACTGCGTCTATAACTCAGGAAACGCGCCCGCATTCTCGGCGAAGCAATCCGACGTTGCACGGGCCGGACGCCCCAAAGGGCGAGAGGAGACAAGCATGAACCCATCACAGCGCTTTCTCACCGCGCGCGATTTCCTGTTGCGCCACCGGGCGGATTACGACACCGCTTATCGCCACTTCGCCTGGCCGGCGCTGGACGATTTCAATTGGGCCATCGATTACTTCGACGAAATCGCGCGCGGCAACGATGCGCCCGCCCTGCGGATCGTCGACGCCGGCAGCGGGCAGGAAACCCGGCTTTCGTTCTCGCAGATGTCCGAACGCTCGGCGCGGATCGCCAACTTTCTACGGGAACTCGGCGTCGGCCGCGGCGATCGCATCTTGCTCATGCTGCCCAATCGCGTCGAGCTCTGGGATGCCATGCTTGCCGCGATCAAGCTGGGCGCCATTCTCATGCCCGCGACGACGCAACTGTCCGCGGACGATCTGCGCGAGCGCGTCGAGATCGGACAACCCGCGTTCGCGATCGTCGACGCGGCGGAATGCGGCAAATTCGACGGTATCGATGCCCCGCTCGTCAGAGTGGTGGTCGGCGCGCAAGCCAGTTCGTCCCCCCAGGGCTGGCGCCGTTTCGAAGACGGCTACGCGGCCTCGCCGGCGTTCGAACCGGGCGCCGCCACACGCGCCAATGATCCGCTGCTGCTCTACTTCACTTCCGGCACGACTTCCAAGCCGAAGCTCGTCGAGCATACGCACGAGAGCTACCCGGTGGGCAGCTTGTCGACGATGTACTGGGTGGGCCTGCAACCGGGCGACGTACATTGGAACATCAGCTCGCCGGGTTGGGCGAAGCATGCCTGGAGCTGCTTTTTCGCACCGTGGAACGCCCAAGCCTGCGTCTTCGTGCTCAATTACGCGCGGTTCGATGCGAATACCGTGCTCGACACGCTGACGCGCCACGGCATCACCACGCTCTGCGCGCCCCCAACGGTCTGGCGCATGCTCGTGCAGGAGCCGCTGGCATCGTATGCCGTCTCGCTGCGCGAGATTGTCGGCGCGGGCGAACCGCTGAATCCGGAAATCATCGAGCGCGTCAAAGCGGCTTGGGGCATCACGATCCGCGACGGCTACGGGCAGACCGAGACCACCTGCCAGATCGGCAATTCACCCGGGCAACCCGTGGTGCCAGGATCGATGGGGCGCCCCATGCCCGGCTACCGCGTGATGCTGGTCGATGCGGACGGGCAATGCGCCGAGGAAGGCGAAATCGCCCTTCCACTCGGCCCGCAAGCCGAGACGGCCGAACAAGCCGAAGCTGGCGAACGCCCGGCCGGCCTCATGACTCGCTATGCGAACAACGCCGACGCGACCGCCCACGTCATGCGCGAGGGCCGCTATCACACATCCGATGTCGCCATGCGACGAGCCGATGGCTACTACGTCTATATCGGCCGCGCGGACGATGTCTTCAAATCGTCGGACTATCGCTTGAGCCCGTTCGAACTCGAGAGCGCGCTGATCGAACACGAGGCGGTCGCGGAAGCCGCGGTGGTGCCGAGTCCCGACCCATTGCGACTGTCAGTGCCGAAGGCGTACGTCATGCTGCGCCACGGCTACACGTTCACGCCGGAACTCGCCAAAAGCATCTTCGCGTTTTCGCGCGATCGGCTGTCTCCGTACAAACGCATCCGGCGCCTCGAAGTTTATGAACTGCCGAAAACAATCTCCGGCAAGATCCGCCGAGTCGAATTGCGCCGCCGCGAGATGGAGCGCGGCGAAGCGGCCGAGCACTTGCCCGGCGAGTATTGGGTAGACGACTTCCCCGAGCTGCGGTGAAAGCGCGTGCCAATGCTGGCGACGCCTTTGCCCAGACGTTATCCGAGCAAGCTGCGCCGGCATGGGTGCCGGATTGCCCACCTGCAGCGAGCCGGTGCGCGCTGCATCGCCCCCTGAACCGAACCGGAGCCCATCGATGAGTGCCTCTTCCGCCGCCGGCGCGAGCCGCCCGACCGTTAAGCTGTTGATCAACGGAGAATTCGTCGAGTCGGCCTCGACGCAATGGCGCGATATCGTCAATCCCGCCACGCAGGAAGTG
>NZ_JBQCDN010000355.1:0-16373 GCF_051961175.1 Trinickia sp.
CACTGCGACCGCGTGGTTGCTCTCGATCGAGTCTATCGGGGGCCGGTGCGCCCACTTTTTTTTTATAGGCGGTGGCAGTCAGTGGTTGTCGTTCCTGTCGTTGGGCGCGACGATATCGCGCACAAACGACTGCATCCAAATTGGGAGTGCAGACCATCCGTCGCTCAGGTCGCTGCGGATCGCCTCGCCGTATTTCGGATCGCCCATGATCCGACGAAGAACTTCTGCAGTTCGTACCTGCTCCTGAATATCAGACAGAAGCACGTCGTGCAGCCAGTGAAGCGCTTGCACAACGCGCATGGCGGGCCGATCGGCCCAGAAGAGGCGGCTTGCCGCCGCCGGCTTGAAATGAATCTCCTGATTGCCGAGTTGAACCGGCCGGAAGCGGGCGTCCGTGAGGACCTCAATGCGCGCAGGGACCGCGGTCGTCAGCCCGAGGTCGTTGGCGGCTGTCATGCCGTCGACGACGTAGCGGGCATGGCCCCGGCTTGTGACCGCTCGAATGACCGCCCGATAGTCAGGAACAGCCGCGCGTTGGGTCAGCCGGTTTGTTCTTGGCTGATCGTAGAGACCGCGATCAATACGGCGCAAGGTGCCCGAGGCCGATAGCCGCTGCAATGTCTTATCCACCGCTGCACGGCTACCAAGATGGGCAAAATCCGCTGGCGTCCACACCGCGTCTGGCTGCGATGCGATGGATGCGAGGATCCTGAGGCGCAGTTCGGAGCTTTTCGCGGACGAGTTCATGTCCGAAATTTGCTACATTTTTCGGACATTTGGAAGTTGTCTGCCCCAATGTCGGCAGACCGTTCGATACAGGCCCGATCACGAACCACGTCAACATCGTGCATAACGCGAACGGCACCTTCGCGTAAGTCACGGTCGGCGGGCTCAACGTGGTGAAAGTGCTTCGCACCGACGATCTTTCACAGGGCGCGACGATTTCCGTCGGCAATTTGCCCTACGGGCTCTTGCCTTCAGGTGACGGAAGCCGGATCTATGTCGGACTGGAGAATGCCGACGCGGTGGCGGCGATCGATAGATCGATACCTTGACCAATACAGCCATCGCAACGGTGCCGATCGGCCAGGCGCCACAGGCCGTGACCTATGTGCCGAACGCCGTACCCGAAGGCGACGGTACGCAGAATCTGCAACCGCTCGGCTTGGCCGGACAAACTGCCCATATTGCGCTCGTACCCGGCGATCGTGACGATCGTGCCACGGGCGCGTCAACCGCCAAAAAACGTATCGCAAAAGCTCAAGGGGCCGACACAGCTTTTGGGCGCGACCGCGGGTGCGTGCATCGGTGATCCGCTTTCGGTTTGTCCTGACGCGGGCATACCCATTCCGCTTTGCGCTTCTTTAGCGGCGGCTTTCGCCTCGGCTGCCTGGGCATCAGCGGGATAGTTCTCGTCGTTCGTGGACGACTGATAGCCGGCTCGTTCCAAGCGAATGAGATCGTCCCGAACCTGGGCTCGTGTGATGGGCTCCGTGGTCGATTGAGCGCACGCAAAGACAGGGCTCAGCAGCGAGGCCGCGGTGACGGAGAGAGCAATGATGCTTTTCATGAGCGATTTCCAATTTAATCAGTATTGACTACGGAAGTGAATGACAGGAGAGCGATGGCTCTCGATCAAGGCACTGATTTCATATGAGGGACTCCTTCGATAACGATGACATCGCCGAAAGGTTGGCGTGCTCGCTCTGGTAAACACGGCCGGTTGGGTTTCTATTCCCGGAGGCCACGGTCAATCATCCTTGCCTGATGCCGTAAGCCGCGCGGCCGGCTATCGTTACCCCGGCCATCTGCCGCATTGCACAAATTTGCCCATTTGCCGCCCAGGTGTCCTATGGGGAGCAAAAAAGTATCGAAAAATAGGCGTAAAGTGAGTGGAGCCGGCGCGCCTATCGCCCTAAATTTCACTCGACGCGACGATCGATCGCGCTTCCGCCAACGAGCGGAGCCGCAGTGCACGACAGTGGAGAGGGAGACAGCATCATGATGCGTCCGGATCTTGAAGTGGTGGAGGTGCGACGGGACGAGTCGTTCAAGGTCTGGTCGCACGGTTATCCGTACCGGACGATTCGCTGGCACTTCCATCCGGAGTTCGAGCTGCACCTCATCGTCGCGACGCGCGGCAAGTATTTCGTCGGTGACCATATCGGTTCGTTCGGCCCCGGCCATCTGGTACTCGTGGGGCCGAACCTGCCGCATAACTGGGTGAGCGAGGTAGCGGAAGGCGAGACGATCGAGCGCCGCAATCTCGTGATGCAATTCAGTCAGGACTTCGTGCGCCGCTGCATGGACGCATTTCCGGAATGCAGGGAAGCGCAAGGGCTGCTTGATGACGCGCACCGAGGTATCGCCTTCGACGAAGCGACCAGCGCGGCGGTCGCGCCTCTCTTCGAAGAACTCTTGACGGTGCGCGGGATTCGTCGAACGTCGCTTTTTCTGCTGCTGCTTGACCGGCTGTGCAGCGCTGAAAAACGCACACTGCTGGCGAGTTCCGCCTCGAACCGGCCGAATGCCGTATCGACGCGGCTGAGCCACGCGCTCTCCTATATTGGCAAGAACCTCACGTCGGAGCTGCGCGAAGCGGATCTCGCGCAGCTCGCGGGGCAGAGCATCAGTGCTTTTTCGCGGGCGTTTCACCGTCACACCGGGATGCCGTTCGTGCAATACGTGAACCGTTTGCGGATCGAATCCGCCTGCCTCATGCTGCTGGCCGACGAAGCCAGCATCACCGAAGTCTGCTTCCAGTCCGGATTCAATAACGTCTCCAATTTCAACCGCCAGTTCCGAGCGGCGAAGGGGATGTCGCCATCCGAGTTTCGAGCGCTGCAACGCTTGAATGCGCGCAGCCGCGATGTCGCGCTTCACGCGACGAGTGGCGATGGGGATGCCGATGCAGACAGGCTAACCGGCGCCGCGCCGCCCGGTACGCGGCCGCGAGCGACGAACGTTGCATCGGCTCGGCCCCCCAATTCACTCCAACCCTAGCGTCCCTGCCGGTCCGCAATCTAAAGCCTGTCGCGCGGTTTCGGCGTGATGGCCTCGCTCAACCTAAAAAACGCATTCAACCGGAGACACGTGATGACCCATCCCTTCGTTCATTGAACACGCTCACCGACGCGGCCGCCCCCGGCACACCCATTCTTTCAATAATGGAGACAAGTCAATGATGACGAGACTTTCAAACCGGCTGATGCGCGCCAGCGCGCTGGCCCTCAGCCTGGCTGGCAGCACGGCCGCATTCGCCGCACCGAGCGGCACGGTCGCTTTCCTGATGCCCGACGAAGCGTCCACGCGCTATGAACAGCACGACTACCCCGGCTTCGAGGCGGCCATGAAAAAGCTCTGCCCCGATTGCAAGCTGCTCTATCAGAACGCCAATGCCCAGGTTGCCCAGCAGCAGCAACAGTTCAATTCGGCCATCGCGCAGGGCGCTAAAGTGATCGTGCTCGACCCGGTCGACTCCACGGCCGCGGCATCACTCGTGCGGATGGCGCAGAGCCAGGGCATCAAGGTGATCGCGTACGATCGCCCGGTGCCTTCGACCCCTGCCGACTACTACGTCTCGTTCGATAACGAAGGCATCGGCAAGGCGATCGCCCAGTCGCTGGTGGAGCACATGAAAGCCACGGGCGTGCCTACGGGTAAAGGGGGCGTCCTCGAAGTCAACGGTTCGCCCACCGACGCCGCGGCGGGCCTGATTCGAAAGGGTATCCACGAAGGATTGCAGGGCAGCGGCTACAAGACGCTCGCCGAATACGACACACCCGACTGGGCACCGCCGAAGGCACAACAGTGGGTGAGCGGCCAGATTACCCGCTTCGGCCCGCAGATCGTCGGTGTCGTGGCGGCCAACGACGGAACGGCCGGCGGGACCATCGCCGCATTCAAGGCTGCCGGTGTCAATCCGCTTCCGCCCGTGACCGGCAACGATGCGACGCTGGCCGGCCTGCAGTTGATCATCGCCGGCGATCAATACAACACGATCCTGAAGCCGAGCGAAATCGTCGCGGGCGCCGCGGCGAAGGTGGCCGTTGCCTTCCTCTCGGGCCAGAAGCCGAAGGGCGAGACGACGCTCTTCAATACGCCTACGCAACTGTTCAAGCCAGCCGTCATCACGCAGAAAAACCTCAAGGCCGAGGTGGTCGACAAGGGTATCGCCAGCGCCGCTCAATTGTGTGAAGGACGCTATGCGGACGGCTGCAAGACGCTGGGGATTGCAGCGCACTGAGCCGGCTGCACATCGGACGGGGCGGGCCCGGTGCAGGCGGGCCCGTCGCAAACGAAGAGGGACGTGTTTCATGACTGACAGACCAACGACACGCGCGAAGACGGGCGAGCTCGTGCTGAGCCTGCGCGGCGTTTCCAAACACTTCGGCGCGGTGTCCGCCTTGACCGATATCGAGCTGGATGTGCACGCCGGCGAGGTCGTCGCTTTAGTGGGCGACAACGGGGCCGGCAAATCCACGCTCGTCAAAGTTCTTGCCGGTGTCCATCAACCGAGCGCCGGCACGATCACCTTCGGCGGCCGGGAGGTGACCTTGTCCAACCCCGCGACGGCGCTCGAACTCGGCATCGCGACAGTGTTCCAGGATCTCGCGCTGTGCGAAAACCTCGATGTCGTCGCCAATATCTTTCTCGGACGAGAGACGGCGCCATGGCAGCTCGATGAAGTGTCGATGGAGGTGAGGGCGTGGACGTTGCTCAATGAACTCTCGGCGCGCATCCCGGACGTGCGCGATGTCGTCGCATCGCTGTCGGGCGGGCAACGGCAAACCGTGGCGATCGCCCGTTCTTTGTTGCTCGATCCCAAGCTGATCATGCTCGACGAGCCGACAGCGGCGCTCGGCGTGGCACAGACGGCGGAAGTGTTGAACCTGATCGAACGGGTGCGCGAACGCGGTCACGCGGTGATCATGATCAGCCACAACATGGAGGACGTCCGTGCTGTCGCCGACAAGATCGTCGTGCTGAGGCTCGGCCGCAATAACGGCGTTTTCAATCCCGATTCGTCGAACGAAGCCCTCGTGGCCGCGATCACGGGCGCGACCGAGAACGCGGTGTCGCGCCGCGCGGGCCGGCGCCAGGCCGAGCAGGCCGCACGGACAAAGGAAGGATCATGAGCCGGCGCACGCACCCTGTTCCCGAGCAGCGGGCGCAACCCACGCCTACGCCGATCGATCGCGGCGATGTCCGCGTCAAACATGCGGATAGCGCCGGCGATGTCATTGCCGCCTTCATCGATCGTATACGGGCCGGCGATGTGGGCGCGTTGCCGGTCATCGTCGGTCTGATCATCATTTGGACCGTATTCACGAGCTTGAATCCGGTTTTCCTGTCGGCGAACAACCTCGTCAATCTGCTGTTCGATTGCTCGACGGTCGGCGTGATTGCGCTAGGCATCGTCTGCGTCTTGCTGGTGGGGCAAATCGATCTCTCGGTGGGATCGATGAGCGGCTTTTCCTCGGCGCTCCTCGGCATGCTCTGGGTCAACCAAGGCTGGCCCGTTTGGCTCGCTATTGTCGTTGCCATCGCGGCCGGGGCGGTGGCGGGCGTCGTGTACGCCTTGCTGTTCAATCGGCTCGGGATGCCGAGCTTCGTCTCCACGCTCGCCGGATTGCTGGCGATTCTCGGCATGCAGCTCTATGTGCTTGGTGCCGCTGGTTCGATCAACCTGCCTTATGGGTCACCGCTCGTGAATCTCGGGCAGCTCATGATCATTCCGTCCCTCGTCTCGCATCTGCTTGCACTGCTGCCGGGTGCGGTCGCGCTGCTCGTGGGCATGCGCACGCGCGCGCGCCGCCGCGCGGTCAATCTGTCGGTGCCTTCGATGGCCGGCCTGTTCGTTCGAAGCGCTGCGCTCACTGTGTTTTTGGAAATCGCTGTCGCTTACCTGAACCGCGGACGCGGCGTTCCGTTGATGTTCGGCATCTTCCTCGGGCTCACGGTTGCGATGAACTACGGCCTGACGCGTACACGGTGGGGACGTTCGATGAACGCCGTGGGCGGCAATCAAGAAGCCGCGCGCCGGGCGGGCATCAACGTCCGGGCGATCTACATGAGTGCCTTCGTGCTGTGCGCGAGTCTTGCCGCGCTCGGCGGCGTGCTGACGGCGGCGCGGCTTGCGTCCGCCAGCCAGCAAGCCGGTACCGGAGACGTCAATCTCAATGCGATCGCGGCTGCGGTGATCGGCGGCACCAGTCTCTTCGGCGGACGCGGCAGCGCGTACTCGGCGGTGCTGGGCATCATCGTCATTCAGTCGATCGCCAGCGGCTTGACGCTGCTGAACCTCTCGTCCTCGCTGCGTTTCATGATTACCGGAGCGGTCCTCGCCATCGCGGTCATCGTCGATTCGCTCGCGAGGCAGTCCCGCGCTTCGCATGGCCGCGCGTAATCGAGTCATCGAGTCATCGAGTTATCGAGTTATCGAGTTATCCAGTTATCCAGTTATCCAGTTATCCAGTCATCCAGGGGAGCAGTCAATGTCTGAATCGTTGATGGGCAAGGTCGCCGCCATTACCGGTGCGGCATCGGGGATCGGATTTCAATGTGCAAAAGCATTGATCGGGCAGGGCGCCCGCGTTGTCTTGATCGACCGCGCGAAGGAACGACTCGCCGCATGCTGCGCCGAGCTTGGGCCGGATGCATTGCCGCTGGCGGTGGATTTGCTGCAGCCGGCGGAAGTCTCCGCACTGCTTCCGAAAATCCTCGCACTGGCCGGTGGCCTCGACATCTTTCATGCAAACGCCGGCGCTTACATCGGCGGTGACGTAGTGGACGGTAACCCGGACGAATGGGACCGGGTGCTCAACCTCAACGTCAATGCGGCGTTCCGATCCGTGCATGCGGTGCTGCCGCACATGGTCGCCCGTCAAACAGGCGATATCATTTTCACCAGTTCTATCGCGGGCATCGTGCCCGTCGTTTGGGAGCCGATCTATACCGCCTCGAAGTTTGCAGTTCAAGCCTTCGTCCATACCACCCGGCGCCAGGTGGCGAAGCATGGCGTGCGCGTGGGTGCCGTGGCGCCGGGGCCCGTCGTGACGGCCTTGCTCGACGACTGGCCGAAGGCCAAAATGGACGAGGCGCTTGCCTCGGGCAGCCTGATGCAACCGGTTGAAGTGGCCGATGCCGTACTCTTTATGCTCACTCGGCCTCGCAACGTCACGATCCGCGATCTCGTGATCCTTCCGAACAACGTGGATCTTTGATCGCGCTGTACCGGGCTAACGGTGTGAGGAGAATCCATGGATTATGTGATCGGTGTCGATATCGGCACTCAGAGCACCAAAGCATTGCTGGTCGATTGCAATGGCGCGATCGTCGCTCAACATGCGTGCGGCTATCAACCGGATACGCCGAAGCCGCTATGGGCCGAGCAATGGCCATCGGTCTGGTTCGATGCCGTGCTCGAGTGCGTCGCGCGTTGCGTGGAGGCAGCGCGCGCACAGCGCATCGAGGCTCAATCGATTCGATCGATTTGCGTGAGCAGCCTCTACGGCGGGTCGGGCATCCCGGTCGACGGTGATATACGGCCTTTGCATCCGTGCTTGATCTGGATGGACCGACGGGCTACCGCGCAGGTCGATTGGGTGCGCGAGCATGTCGATCTGGATCGGTTGCTCGACATGACGGGCAACGGCGTGGACAGCTATTACGGTTTTACGAAGATGCTGTGGCTGCGCGAGAGCCGGCCCGACGTCTGGGCGAACACACGATACTTTTTGCCGCCGAATGCGTACGTGATCTACCTGCTGACCGGCGAGATCGCGGTCGATCACAGCTCGGCCTGCAATATCGGCGGCGTTTATGACATCGCTCGGCGTGATTGGTCCGATACGGCGCTCGACATGCTCGGCATTCCGGCGACGATGATGCCTGAGCGCTTGGTGGAATCGACGGACGTCGTCGGTGGCTTGCTATCGCAATGGACGGAACGCCTCGGGTTGACGGCGGGTACGCCGGTTGTTGCGGGAGGCGTCGATGCCGCCGTCGCCACGTTCGCCGCCGGGGCCACGCGCACGGGCCAGCATGTGGCGATGATCGGCACCAGCATGTGCTGGGGCTATATCAACCAGCAAGTCGATGCGCGGCACGGCCTCGTCAGCATGCCCCATGTCTTCAACGGCAAGCGCGATCTCTATGTGTTCGGCGGTGCGATCACGGCCGGTGCCTCTGTCACGTGGTATCGCGAACAGTTCTGTCACGCGGAGATCGATGCTGCACGCACGCTGCCGCATGGCGATCCACATGTGTTGCTGGAAGCCGCCGCCGCCCGTGTGCCAGCCGGTTCCGAAGGCGTGATGTTCTTGCCGTATCTGATGGGCGAGCGCAGCCCCGTTTGGGACGCCAAGGCGAGCGGCGCATTCATCGGGCTGAATCTGGTGCATACGCGCGCCCATCTCTATCGTGCTGTTCTGGAAGGTGTGGCGTTCGCGCTCAGGCACAACATCGAGGCGGGCCGACAGGGGGCGCAATTGCTCGACGACAAACTCATCGTCGTCGGAGGTGCCGCGCATTCGCCGTTGTGGATGCAAATCATCGCCGATATCACCGGCTTTCCGGTTTGGACGATCGAACAGGAAGTCGAGGCGGCGATGGGGGCGGCGCTGCTTGCCGCCCTCGGTGTGAAACTCATCTCGCCGGAAGTCGCCCGGGGCGGATGGGTGAACCTGATCGAGCGCGCCCGGCCGGATGCCGGCCGGTGCGCGATGTACGCCGAACGCTTCGGCATCTACAAGGATCTCTATCCCGCGCTCAAGCCTTTGATGCATCGGTTGCAGGCTTCGACGAGCCAATAGGCCGGAGCTGACGGCCGCCTGCCCGCGTTGGGGCGGGTGGCAACCCGGCCGATGCACCAGGCGACGCTCGCAATCTTCGAAGCTTCGCCGAAGCAGGCCTGCGCCGCCATCCGGGTGCTCGATTCGGGCGATCGGTCGATCACCCGTTCAGAAATTCTCGCGCAGCATCTCGAGTACATCGGCGCCGCGTCCATGAAGAATCGCGCGCGCCGAGTAGAGCTCCATGCCGGCAACGGATTTCGCCTCGATGAACGGCGGCTTCACGAGCTCCAGCGGATTGACGATGACGTTGAGCAGCGCGGGCCCCGGCTGAGCCAGCCACTCGCCGATTGCCTCGTCGAGTTCGGAGGCCTTTCGAACCGTGCGTCCCCATAGACCAATCGCTTCAGCCACCTTGCCGAAATCGGGATTCTTGAGCCGGGTGAAGGTATCCAGCATGCCTTCCGATTTTTGTTCGAGCTCGACGAAGCCGAGCTTGCTGTTATCGTAGACGGCGCTCTTGACCGGAATGTCGTCCTGAATGGTCGTCGAGGGCTCCCCGAACAGCGTCGACAATCCGCCGTCCCTGCACAGTGCGATGACTTCAAGCTGCGGGCGTGCGACCTCACGCGGTTACGGGTCCAGGATGTCCGTCACGGAAGCCAAGTGGCGTCGAGAGCGACGGTCATGCAGCAGAAGACCCAGCGGCCGGTGCAATTTGAGATCACGGAACAGACCCGTGAGAGCCTCGAAGCGTGGATCGAAGCCCGGGGACTGAAGGCGGCGGATTTTCTGTTTCCGAGCCGGATTCATACCTCACCGCACCTGTCGACGCGGCAATATGCCCGGCTGGTACACCGCTGGGTCGCATCGATTGGCCTCGACGATACCGCATACGGTACCCACACGCTGCGCCGCACGAAAGCTTCGCTGATCTACCGGCGGACGAAGAACCTTCGAGCGGTGCAGTTGCTGCTCGGACACACAAAGCTGGAAAGCACGGTGCGCTACCTGGGAATCGAGGTCGACGATGCCCTTGAGATGGCGGAGCAGACCGAGGTTTGATGGCATGGCGGCCGGCGAGGGGTCGCTTGCCGGCCAGTTGCAGCCGTTCGCGAGAGGCCGTTTTCAGGAGCCCGGCAGAACGAGTCGTCGTTAGCCAGCGAATGGTGCGGCGACATCCGCGCGAGCCGCCAACGCGATAGATTCGTGGTCGATCGAGCGATCAATCAACGCCGATACGATATGAGCGATCCGAGACTCCACTATCCTGCCGCCACGATCACATGCGCCTGAATTTTGCCGGCCACCGGCCCTTCGCCATGGCGCTTGGCAATCGCTTCCATCGCTCGATCCGTAGCGAGCTGAAGCAACCCGGCGTCGCGCGCCTCGATTTCGTTGCGCAGCGGCGTTCCCAGGCAATAGGCGGTGGCGGCGGCGCGTGCCGAAGTCGCGCAACTCACCTGTTCGCGCGTTTCGATCTTGATCTGGGCGAATCCTGCGCGGCTCAACTCCTCCCGGATCAGCGCGATATCGTGATAGCCGTGCGGTGTGCGAGCGAGGAATCTCGGAGGGTCATCCGGAAACACCGTTGCGACAGCGTTGGTGACTTCTTCGGCAAAGGCGTTCTCTTCGATTCGGTCCCAGACATTGAAGACAAAGCGCCCGCTTGGCCTCAGCACGCGACGCGCCTCGGCGTAGCCGACGACCCGGTTGGGGAAAAACATCGCGCCGAACTGGCAGCAAACGACGTCGAACGAGGCATCTTCGAACGGCAGGTCGAGCGCGTCCGCCTGCCTCCATTCGATACGGCTATCGGCCCCCTGCCTGGCGGCGGCATAGTCGAGCATGGGCTGATTGAGATCGGTCACCACGTAGCGCGCGCCAGCGCAGAGTTTTGGCGCAAGCGCCCGCGTGACCACGCCGCTGCCGGCCGCCGTTTCAAGCACCGAGCGGGGAGAGGAGGCTGCGACAAGCTCCGCCAGATCGGCGGCATAGGCCTCGAAGATCAGGGGGACCATCAGCGTGTCGTAGAACTTCGGGATTGAGCCCGCAAACACCTTATCTCGCTCAATCATGATATCCCCTTGAAAACTTTTAATGCTGCCCTTGACCATCCATTCCAGCGCGCGCCAAGCCACGCCAACGAGTCTTCAGCCTGGTCGGCATTGGAGGCCATCTGCCATGGTGGCCTCCAATGCCAGCCTCGTCAACGTCGCCCAGCGATCTCTTCCAACATGCTTGCCTTTTGTGGCAGCGCTGTCGCGGTGATGGTGCGAATGGCGGCTAGTGGGCGAGCATCTCAACCCCCGTATGGCCGATATGGGTCGACCGCTGCCGTCTGCGGCCACGGCATCCAAGGATGCGGGGTGGCCGTTGTCGTCAATCCGGGTTCGGCCACCACCTGACCGTCGAGATAGACTCGCGGTTTTCCGCCGGAACACGACACGAATGAAAAAGCCATCGATGGAATCTGCCGTTACGCTACGCCAAGCATATCTGGTCATGTTTGAGTTCCTCGAACGAGAATGGGAGCGTCTCGATAGGCCCGAGGTGCTCGGCGCACTTCTCGGTAGCCTCGCTCTTTGGGGTGACTCGTATGGACGTGGAGCACCTATGGACGCTGCGGTTTTTCCAGAATGGCTTGAATGCGCCCAACGCGTGATTCGGGATGACGAGCTTGGCGGTTACACAAGCGCCGACATCAGTTTGTCGCCCTAATAACGCGCAAGTGTCCCTTCGAGGGGCTCTGATTGCCCGGAACGCGGCGACCACGGCTGCCCGCATCGGGATACAGACGGCCAGAAGCGTGAGGTCGAGCGTGATGCCCCGATTATCGACAATGATCGATCCAATATTGGACCATTCGCTACCGGACGTTTAAAGAACGTCGCTTTCAGGACGATAACCGATGTATCGCCGTTATCGACCCTCCATCCTCCATGCCATCGTCCTTAATGATCCACCCGACCATGCCACAGCGGCAGGTGAAGCTCGGTTTCAACTGGTCCGCCCTGATTTTCAGCACTATGTGGGCATACTCCGAAGGATTGATTGTTCAAGGGGGGCGGATGGCCGCCGCCGATGCCGCCGCCGGTCTCCTCTGTTTTGGCGGCCGCCCAGTCTTTTTGATGGCAGCTTTGATACTGTTCGTGGCAAAGAATGTCCACTGTGCCAGCCGCGGCAGCGCTTGGGTGCGCCAGCGATTGCAAGATCAAGGCTACCGCGTGCTCCAATAGTCATACATTCGATGTACGACGGGGAGCGCTGATTTGAATGGCCGCTTCGGGCGACCGCGATTGTCTCGTTTGGGTCGACTTCGGCGGTCGGCCGAGTCGGGCAGCAGTCGGCCAATTTCGGTCGGTCGACATTCTCCGGTAAGTCGTCGACAATTTGGTATGGGGCGAGACGATTCCGGGCTGGGTTTCCGCCACCCGCAGCATAGAAGGGGCATCGCGCGATAAGTGGAATTTCATGATCAAGGAAACCAAAACTTGTGAGATCGAGCGAGGTGAGACTAATGCGAACTGGTGAACGAGCTGGTTATTTGATTGCCGAATGGAGCGACGGGACTGACGGGGCTATCGAGGACTTAGTTCTACGCTGCCCGGAACTTGTCCTCGGGCGGCATGTTGCAATCGCGAGTTGCGACAGCGGCCCGTATACGCCGACCAATGAGGAATTCATGGCGGGGTGGTCGAAGACCGGAAAACTCGCGGTCAGTCCGCTAGTCAAGGCGGTATCGCAGCTTCCGATGCCAGGCTTTGACGAGTGGTACGTGTACGATAGGCTTAACAAATGTGAGCCGCACGCAAACTTTGTGAATCGCTTAGGTTTTAGCCCGCTCAACTTCGATGACGAGTACACGGAGCAATTCTGGGAACAGGTCATCAAGTTTGAGCCTCTGCATGTGCTTGGGTCGGGTACACCCGGCTTGTTCTTGGTCACCCGTGACGAAGTGAGTTTCCGTGCAGCACTTAATGAAGTTCAGCTTTGAACACCCCGACGGACGCCTTGCTAATGACCACCAGCAAATCCGGGAGGCAGACGCCGTGACAGGTGAACTAGTTCTATCTGCAAAGCGTGTTTGGCACTACTCGGAGGGTGATGAAGCGGCATTTTTTGAGTGGCTCGACAAGCTGCCTTGCGTGAAGCGCTATGAAGGCGAGCTAGACGTATTGAGCATCTATGTCGATGAGGCGAAAGTCGATGAGAGTGCTTTGCGCGAATTGCTTGCTCTATTCCGGCGTTATGCGGTGGAGATGAAGCAGCTTCGAGTCTTTGACCGACATGAATTCGCGGCCTGGTTCCGGGATCCGCACGCCTACTGGTATGCCGCGGTGTTTCAAGAGCAGTGACGGACCTCATATCCGAACAAGATGAAGCAGCCGTTGAACGTCCGTTTTCGAGAAATGCGTCCGACCGCTCAGGGTCGATCGGTGACAATCGCCCTGGCGGTGATCGGCCAGATTGAGCACCGGCTACCGCTTTGAGCCCCTACGTAGTCTCCCGCGCTCTGGCAAAGTGATCCACTAGCTCGCTCCGGCCTAAAGCCGCGTTTACCGACATGCGGAGATTTCGCCGAGGCGTGATCGGACAGTACCTTTGTGCAGCACGCTGCTGCACAATTGCCGTGGTTCCATCGGCGCACGCTGCTCGACAAACTGCAGGTCAACACGGAACGCGAATGTTGCACGACAAAATCCGACGATCAAAAGAACTGTCGTAACCGCAAAATCCCCGTCTGCGAAACAAACCGCGGCGCTGCCTGCACCTCGTACCTCGCCGACAACGTCAGATTATTTGCGCGCAGCAGCGTTACCCCCAGCGACACGTCGGCCAGATTCGCCACCGGGGTCGGCCCCACCGTCGTGAACGCCGTCTGTCCAGTCGTATCGGCCGCGAAGCTGGCTGCGGCTGTAACCCGCGCTCGGTCGTATTCGTGAATCCATTGCGCCTGGATATCCGGCACGATCTCGCCGTACGAGGTCGCAAGGCCACGCTCGAGCCTGAAGCCCAAACCACTCCTGACCGACGACGTGTTCGCCGTCCCCACCGACAGCGCCGCGCCATTGCCGCCGCTTTCCGTATAACTGCCCTGATGCAGGAAGCTATACGCCAGACTGGCCAGCGGCGTGAGCGTCATACCTCGCAACGCTAGCGGGTAACCCGCCTCCGCGCGCACCACGTACTGTTCGCCGTCGAAGCGGCCACTGGCCACGCCCGAGAAGCCCGTGAAGTCGACTACGCGCGTCGTGTCGTAGCGCTGCAGCACTGCACCCGCCGACAGGTTCACGTACCACGGTTCATGCGTGTAGCTTGCATAGCCGATCAGGCCGTACGCGTTCACGCGTGTGGAGTCGCCCGCGGTATCCTCCGACTGATCGATGAGTGTGTTGCTGTAGGCGAACACGCCCCCCGCACGCCAACGCTCACTGAGCGCCTTGTCCACTCCGAGCAGCAAGCCGCCGTAGTTGGCGCTGTAACCGTCAACGCCATCCTGTTCGCCCTGGCTAGCGTGGCCGCCGAATACCTGGCCCCACGCGCTCCATTGCGGTGCGGCCTCGCCCGTGGCGACGCCCGTTTCGCCGCCGCCCGATTGCGCAAGCCGCAGGCTGTTCGTATGCGCGGCCACGATACGCAGCACATCGAAGGTGGAGGCTGATGCCGCCTGGCTGGTCGAGGCGGGTTTGACCGGGCCGAGCTGCCGGCCGATGCGGTTTGCGCTCACGCCCGAATCCTGGCTGAGCGCTGCGAGCGTGGCGTTGTACAGGTTCAGCAACTGCGGTTGCGTGACGCCGGTGTAGCTGAGCAGGCCGTGCAGGGCGGCGGCCGCGTTCGGTGCAGTTGCAAGCGACGCCGCCGTCAGCGGCGAAGGCGCCGGTGCACCCGGGTTCGTCGTATCGGAACCTGACGAGCCTGACGACGAATTCTGCTGCGCGCTATCGATAGTCACCACCAGGTCGCTATGGCCGCTCGTGGCCACCGTGCTGCCCGTCAGCGTGGCGGTGTAGCCCACAATCGAATACTTGAGCGCGCCGGCGTTATAGGTGCCCGTGCCCGTGGCATCCACCACCACAAAGCGCTGGCCCGCCGCGAAGCCATACCCTCCCCCGGTGCCCTGGAGCGTCACGGACGAACCCGAGGCAATCGTCGCATTGCCTTGGACCACTAGCCGTCCATAGCCCGTGTCGGTAGGACTGCCTGTGGCGCTCGCCCCGGAGGACACGCCGATCAGCAGCGTGGCTGCCTGCCCCTGGTTGTAGTTGCCCGTAATCGTCATCGGCGCGTTCACCGCCAGCGTCGCGCCCACGTTGTTGACCGTGTTCGAGCCGACATTGATCGCATCGTTCAGAAGCACGTTGCCCGAGCCGAACACCACGTTCGAGGCTGTGTTGGTAATTGTTCCGGTCGTGCCACCAAAGCCGGTCAGGGTGCCGAATACCGCCCCCGATCCGCCGTTGATCGTCAGATCCTGACTAGCGTCGTTCTCGATATTGCCCGCGATCGTCCCTGAGTTCGTGATCGGGCCGAGGGTGCTGGAAGCGTCGTTGAAAAGCGCGAACGTGTTGCCGGTGATCAGGCCGCTGTTGGTCAACGCGCTGATCGTGCCGCTGGAGTTGAGGATGCCTGTGGTCCCGCTGATGGTGCCGCCGGCATGGTTTGTCAGCACCGTGATGGTGCCGAAGTTGTTGACACCGGAGCCCCCCCCGCTGATGGTGCCGCCCGCATTGTTTGTGAGCGCGGCAAGGGGGTCGCCGTTGAGGACGCCTATGCCGGTAGCGCTGATCATGCCGCTGTTAGTCAGCGCACCAACGGTGCCGAAGCTGAGGAAAATCCCGGTAGTGCCCCCGCTGATCGTGCCGCTGCTGTTGTTGGTTATCGCGGCGATACTGCCGCCGCTCATCATGAGGCCGAGTCCTCCCGGGGAACTGACGGTACCGCTGTTGGTCAGCGTCCCAAGCGTGCCGCTTGCCGCTATCGATATGTCATTCGTGGTGCTGACACCCCCGGTGTTCGTCACCGTGAAGTTACCCGAGGTCCATCCCGTGCGCCCGACGACCGGCGTGCTGATGATCGTATCGGCCGTTGCCGCTGCCGGCGCCATCGCAGCCAGCGCCGCAGCCACGGCGAGCGTCAAAGCTTTCTGGTTGGGCCCAGGATTTGCGCACTTCTTCATTCTTGACATTCCCCGTTCTTGATCGGTCTTTTTTTCGCGGCGCTTCCGTGTTGGCACGTCGGGCGCATGCTCGACTTTTTATAGGTGAGCTTGACCGTGCGCAACCGTTTTCATCAAAAAAGCACACCTTTTTGAAAAAGTTGCGCGCTACTCCGACTTCTGTCTGACTCTGGCGATCATTTGATCCGGCTCATGCAAGAACACGTCAGCCAAGTGTTTTGGGATCGATCTGGAAACTCGTGATCGACTCACGCGGGTCGAGACACGCTTAGCGTCGTTCGCCACGTGCGAAGATCTCCACAGGGAGATCAACGCCCTGACCTGGCGGCTGGTCACGTTCGTCTGTAGCTTCGGCACCGCGTTGGTGGCCGCCACGTACTTCATCGCGACGCACTTCC
>NZ_JBQCDN010000356.1:0-2775 GCF_051961175.1 Trinickia sp.
CTTGTCGCCCATCTTCAGGATTTCGGCTTCGGTCAAGAGTCGTTTCGTCGTCATCTGCGTGCTTCTTCAATGTGAGGCAAAACCCATACATATTGCCCGCACTTTCGTATTGCCCGCAAGCGGTGCCATGGAAGCGCCGGCGCCCGCGGCCCTGTAGCCGTCCAAACGCCGTCGCGCCGATGCGGGGCCGAACTCCGTAAGGAAACCGATCCTCGGGTGCTCCTACCCATTCGATACGGCGCCGCAACACGAGGTTCGCATAGCGCGAACCTTGTACAGCGACGTCTTTCGGTGTCTCGATTCTTTCGTTTTGGCCTTGTCCGGATAAGGTTTCCCGGCGCCGTTGCCTATCCGCCGTCCAGCGGCGGGGACGTATTGTAACTGAATCGATCTTGGGCGCTGCAACAGAGAAAACCCTGTCGAGGCACCCCCGACATCCTGAAAATATAGCGCGCGCCCGTTCAAAAAGCGAACCCCCGGCCAGCCGCGCGCGTACGGCTTCCCACCTGCCTCGGCTTAGACGAGGCAGGCGTCGAGCCCGTCGGTGATCAAATCCTGCGGCAAGTCGATGCCGATGAACACCATCTTGTTCGTCTTCTTTTCGACCGGCAGCCATTTGGACGCGAGGTCGCTTCCCATCATCTGGTGGACGCCCTGGAAGACAACCTTGCGATCGACGCCCTTCATGTAGAGCACGCCCTTATAGCGCAGCAGCCGCTCGCCGTAGATTTGCAGGACGCCGCCGAGAAAATCTTCGAGCTTGTTTGGATCGAACGGGCGGTCGTTACGGTAGACGAACGACTTGATCCGATCGTCGTGGTGCGCATGATGATGCGCATGCCCTTCGTGGGCGCACTGCCCGTGATCGTGATCGCAGTGCTCGTGGCCGTGATCGTGGCCATGTCCGTGATCATGATCGTGGCCGTGTTGGTGAGCGTGATCGTCTTCGGCCAGGAAGTCCGGGTCGATCTCCAGCTTCGCATTGAGGTTGAAGCCGCGCAGATCGAAGATCTCCTTGATGTCGGCTTCGCCGAAATTGACGACCTTGATCGTCGCCTTCGGATTCATATGAACGAGGCGGTGCCGCAGATCGGCCAACGAGGCTTCGTCGGCGAGATCGGATTTCGTGATGAACAGGCGATCGGCGAAGCCGACCTGACGCTGCACGACTTCGTGTTCGTCGAGTTGCGCATTCGCATGCTTGGCGTCGACGAGCGTGATGATCGCGTCGAGCAGGAATTCGTCGGCGATTTCGCTATCGATGAAGAAGGTCTGCGCAACGGGCCCTGGGTTGGCCAGACCCGTCGTTTCGATGACGACGCGGTCGAAGGCGATTTCGCCGGAGCGCTTGCGCTCGGCCAGATCGGCGAGCGCGCGATGCAAGTCGCCGCGGATCGTGCAGCAGATGCAGCCATTGCTCATCTGCACGATCTGCTCGGCCTGGTTCTGGACGAGGATCTCGTTGTCGATGTTCTCTTCGCCGAACTCGTTTTCGATCACGGCGATCTTCATGCCGTGCTTTTCGTTGAGGATGCGCTTGAGCAGCGTGGTTTTGCCGCTGCCGAGAAAGCCGGTCAAGATGGTGACGGGGATCATATTCAATCGCCTATGGGTCGAAATCAGGGACGGTTCAAGCGAGCCGGCCACGAAAATATTGAAGCATACCGTTGCTCGCACATCTTCGTGGGGAGGCACGTGCGGGGCGCGGGCATCAAGCAGCCGTACATGGGGGCGTTCAGACGATTTGCAACAGCAGCCCTTTCAGGTATTCGCCTTCGGGGAATGCGGCCAGCAACGGATGATCCACACCGGCACCGAGGCGCTTCAGGATGCGCGCGTCGACGCGGGCGTCGGCTGCCGCGCCCGCGACGATTTTCTGGAACAAGTCCGCATCGATCGCGCCTGAACACGAGTAAGTGAAAAGCAAGCCGCCCGGACGCAGCAGGCGAAAGCCCGACAAGTTGATGTCCTTGTAGGCGCGCGCCGCGCGATCGACATGTTCGCGCGCCGGGGCGAACTTCGGCGGATCGAGCACGACGAGGTCGAACCGCTCGCCTTCGTCGACGAGGCTGCGCAGGGTGCGGAAGGCGTCGGCATCGAGCCATTGCGCCCGCTGCGCATCGAAGCCGTTGACTTCGACGTTCGCGCGGGCAAGCGCCAGGGCTTCCCCCGACGAATCGATCGAGACGACCCGTTTCGCGCCGCCGCCGAGCGCCGCCAGCGAAAAACCGCCCGTGTAGCAGAAGCAGTTGAGCACGTCGCGGCCGGCCGCGTACGCTTGGACCAAGGCGCGGTTGTCGCGCTGGTCGACGTAAAAGCCCGTCTTGTGGCCGGTGCGGACATCCACGTGATAGCGCACGCCGTTTTCGCGCGTGACGAGCGTGTCGGGCGGCGCGTCGCCGGCCAACACGCCCGTCGTTTGTTCCAGCCCTTCCTTTTCCCGGATCGACACATCCGAGCGCTCGTACACATTCGGGCATCCCGTCGCACTGACGAGCGCCGCGACGATGGCTTCTTTCCACGCCTCGACGCCAGCGGCCATGAACTGGCAAACCAGTTGGCCGCGGCCCGCGCCGCTGTCTTCCACGTAGTAGTCGACGATGAGCCCCGGCAAGCCATCGGCTTCGCCGAAGATCAGCCGGACGGCCCCCGTCTCGCGTACGAAGGCTTGCCGGTGCGCGAATGCACGCTGGACGCGCCGTTTGAAAAACGCGTGATCGATCGGCTCGCCTTCGTCGAAGCTCCAGGCGCGCAGGCGAATCTGCGAGTGCGGGC
>NZ_JBQCDN010000357.1:0-7437 GCF_051961175.1 Trinickia sp.
CGATGTCCGCGCTGAAGAGCGTCAAGCGGCTGTTCCTATTGATCTCGGGCGAACGCAAGCTCGACGTCCTCAAAGCGGCCGCGTCCGCGCCACAAGAAAACGCCATCTCGAAGCTGGCAAACGACAAGGGAGTCAGACTCGATGTCTACTGGTCTGCAAAATAAAGCTCATCCGGTATCCGGCGCACGCCAGCACGCCGACGGTCCGCGCCTGCTCGCCGATATCGGCGGCACCAACGCACGCTTCGCGCTGGAAACGGAACCCGGCGAGGTCACGCAGATCCGCGTCTACCCGTGCACGGACTTCCCGACGATCGAAGACGTACTGAAGAAGTATTTGAAGGATGCGAAGGTCGGGCGCGTCAATCATGCGGCCATCGCGATCGCCAATCCCGTCGATGGCGATCACGTCAGCATGACGAATTTCAAATGGGCGTTCTCGATCGAAGCGACGCGGCGCGCGCTCGGGTTCGATACGCTGCTCGTCGTCAACGATTTCACGGCGCTCGCCATGGCGCTGCCGGGCCTCACCGACGCACAGCGTATCCAGGTGGGCGGCGGCGCGCGCCGGCAAAACAGTGTGATCGGGCTGCTTGGGCCGGGGACGGGGCTCGGCGTGTCCGGCCTCATCCCCGCCGACGACCGCTGGATTGCGCTCGGCAGCGAAGGCGGCCACGCCACGTTCGCGCCGATGGACGAGCGCGAAGATATTGTCTTGCACTACGCGCGCAAGAAGTGGCCGCACGTTTCGTTCGAACGCGTGGCGGCTGGGCCCGGCATCGAACTCATCTATCGCGCGCTGGCTGCCCGCGACAAGAAACGCGTCGCGCCCACGGTCGATCCCGCCTATGTCGTCGATCGGGCCCATGCCGGCGACGCGCTGGCACTCGAAGCCGTGGAATGTTTCTGCGGCATCCTCGGCACGTTCGCGGGCAACCTCGCGGTGACGCTGGGGGCGTTGGGCGGCATGTACATCGGCGGCGGCGTGGTGCTCAAGCTGGGCGATCTGTTCCTGCGCTCCTCATTCCGCCAGCGGTTCGAGGCGAAAGGCCGGTTCCAGCCGTATCTCGCCAACGTGCCGACCTACGTCATCACGGCGGAATACCCCGCCTTCCTCGGCGTCTCGGCGATTCTCGCGGAACAATTGTCGAACCGGGCCGGGGGCGGCTCGTCGGCCGTGTTCGAGCGGATCCGTCAAATGCGCGACGCGCTGACGCCCGCCGAGCGCCGCGTAGCCGATCTCGCGCTGAACCACCCGCGCTCGATCATCAGCGATCCGATCGTCGACATCGCCCGCAAGGCAGACGTGAGCCAGCCGACGGTCATCCGTTTTTGCCGTTCGCTGGGCTGCCAAGGTCTGTCCGACTTTAAGCTCAAGCTGGCCACGGGGCTGACGGGTACGATTCCCGTCAGCCATAGCCAGGTGCACCTGGGCGATACGGCCACCGATTTTGGCGCGAAGGTGCTCGACAACACGGTGTCGGCCATCTTGCAGCTGCGCGAGCATCTGAACTTCGAGCATGTCGCGCGGGCGATCGAACTGCTGAACGGCGCGCGGCGGATCGAGTTCTACGGCCTCGGCAATTCGAACATCGTCGCGCAGGACGCTCACTACAAGTTCTTCCGTTTCGGCATTCCGACGATCGCGTATGGCGATCTCTATATGCAAGCGGCTTCGGCGGCGTTACTCGGCAAGGGCGATGTCATCGTCGCGGTATCGAAGTCCGGGCGGGCGCCCGAGCTGCTGCGTGTGCTGGACGTGGCGATGCAAGCCGGCGCGCAAGTCATCGCAATCACGTCGAGCAATACGCCGCTCGCGAAACGCGCCACCGTCGCGCTCGAAACCGACCACATCGAAATTCGCGAATCGCAGCTGTCGATGATTTCGCGCATCCTGCATCTCGTCATGATCGACATCCTCGCCGTGGGTGTGGCGATTCGCCGCGCCGAGCCGGCCGGCGAAATGAAGCAGGCCGTGGCGAAGGCACGCTCGGCCAGCACCGACGATGCCACGGCGGTGCTCGATTGGCTCAGCCATGGGGCAGCGTCCTCGGCGGCGGATTAGCCGGACGTCACGCGAGACCCTCCTCGCCCCCTCTCACCCGATAGCGGCCTGACTGACCCGCGCGCTCGTTGGAGCCGCGGGTTTTTCATGTGCAGGCCGGCTAAAACAATTCGGAACTTTCCGATCAAATCCTTGTCGCGAAAGGCTTTGCGAGCGGCCGCCGCTGCGGTTTGGTGAGATGACGCCCACCCATGGGCGCAAAACGTCGATTTTTCTTCAACGTATTCGCAACAACAGTGCGTGACGGGGTGTCGCTCTCACGCAACACTCGACCCCTTCAATTAAGCGAACGCTTTCACTCAGTCCCTTGTCTGTCAAGGAGGAGCGGCCTACGCGTTCTGAATTACTGCGTTTCAAAATTCGCAACAATCGTCGGCAACTAGTGTTTCTACTAATAAGGGTAAGGGGGCGAGATGCCTAGTATCGCCTCGACTGCCTGGACCCCGCTGCGGCACGAAACTGCCCAAGAGGTGGCGAAGTCCGCGGCAAACGAATCAGTCAATCCGGGTTGCTCACACAGCAACCTCAACGTCTCGGAGACCTTTTAATGAAAAAATCGCTTCTCGCACTGGCAGTGACGGGCGCCTTCGCGGTGCCGGCTTTCGCGCAAAACAGCGTCACGCTGTACGGCGTGATCGACGCTGGCCTCACGTATGTGAACAACGCCGGCGGCCACGCCAAGTGGGCGATGCAAAGCGGCATCGTTCAAGGCAGCCGCTGGGGCCTGAAGGGTTCGGAAGACCTGGGCGGCGGCACGAAGGCCATTTTCCAATTGGAAAACGGCTTCAACGTGTTCAACGGCAACCTGGCCCAAGGCGGCCGTGAATTCGGCCGTCAAGCTTACGTCGGCCTGTCGAACGATCGAGTCGGTACGCTGACGCTCGGTCGTCAATACGATCCGGTCGTCGACAACGCGCAACCCACCACGTTCAACGGCCAATGGGGTGCCTTCTTCTCGCACCCCGCCGATATCGACAACACGGATAACGGCTTCCGCGTGAATAACGCGGTCAAGTACGTTTCGCCGCGTTTCGGCGGCGTTCAAGGCGAATTGTTCTACGGGTTCGGCGGCGTGGCAGGCCAGTTCGGCGCCCAAAGCACGATCGGCGCCGGCTTGAACTTCTCGAGCGGCCCGCTGTACATCGGCGCGGGTTACTTCTACGCGAAGAACCCCGGCCTTGCCTCGAGCACGGTTGCGACGGACGGCAACTTCGGCACGAGCACCGGCATTTGGACGTTGGTCGGCGCACCCCGTAACATGCAAAGCATCAGCGGCGGCGCAACGTACACGTTCGGCCCGGCGACGATCGGCGGCAACATTTCGGACGTTCGCTTCAACGACGCACTCGCGCCCGGCCAGACCACCCGTTTCGACAGCTTCGAGCTGTGGGGCAACTACAACCTGACGCCGGCTGCAACGCTGGGCGCCGGGTACACGTTCACGACGGGCAAGGTCGATGCGACGAACCAAAAGCCGAAGTATGGTCAAGTCAACCTGATCGCCGATTACCACCTGTCGAAGCGTACGGACGTCTACGCGATGGGCGTCTATCAACACGCGATGAGCGGCAACGTGACGGCAGACATCTACGCGGGCATCATCGGTGCTGCCAGCACGAACAGCAACCAAGTGCTGGGCCGCGTCGGCATCCGTCACAAGTTCTAAGCACAGCAACATGCTTTCCGGTGGGCCTCGGCCCGCTGGAGCATGGTTGCCGCAGTATCCTCAAAGCGCCCCTCGCGGGCGCTTTTTTTATGCGCCTTTTTTGTGCACGTCCGGTGCAGCTTTTCCGGCCTCAAACCCGCCCGTGCGCCCCCCGCTCCGCTAGTTCGGTACAATTGGCGCCATCCCACCGGCCGCGGCTCTGTTCCGCGCGCGCCCGTCCGTCCCGGCCGGTCCCTCTTCGAAGCCGATATTACTCATGCCCAGCAATCAAGCTCTCTTCGAACGTGCCCAACGCACCATTCCCGGCGGCGTCAATTCGCCCGTGCGTGCCTTCCGCTCCGTTGGCGGTACGCCGCGTTTCGTCCAGCGCGCCCAAGGCCCCTACTTCTGGGATGCGGAAGGCAAGCGTTATATCGACTACATCGGCTCATGGGGCCCGATGATCGTCGGCCACGTGCACCCGGACGTGCTCGAAGCCGTGCAGCGCGTGTTGGCCGACGGCTTCTCGTTCGGCGCGCCGACCGAAGCCGAAATCGAGATCGCCGAAGCAATCTGCAAGCTCGTGCCGTCGATTGAGCAAGTGCGTCTTGTGTCGAGCGGCACCGAAGCAACGATGAGCGCGCTGCGGCTGGCGCGCGGCTTCACCCAGCGCAATCGCATCGTCAAGTTCGAGGGCTGTTATCACGGTCACGCCGATAGCCTGCTCGTCAAGGCGGGCTCCGGCCTGCTCACGTTCGGCAATCCGACGTCGGCCGGCGTGCCGGCCGATATCGCCAAGCACACGACCGTGCTCGAATACAACAACACACAGGCGTTGGAAGAGGCGTTCGCCGCCTTCGGCGACGAAATCGCGGCCGTCATCGTCGAGCCTGTCGCCGGCAACATGAATCTCGTGCGCGGTAATCCCGAGTTCTTGCAGGCGCTGCGACGCCTGTGTACGCACCATGGCGCCGTGCTGATTTTCGACGAAGTCATGTGCGGCTTTCGCGTCGCGTTGGGCGGCGCGCAGGAGGTGTATGGCATTACCCCCGATCTCACCTGCCTCGGTAAAGTCATCGGCGGCGGCATGCCGGCCGCGGCATTCGGCGGCCGGCGCGACATCATGTCGCTGCTCGCACCGGAAGGCGCCGTCTATCAGGCGGGCACGCTGTCGGGCAACCCGGTTGCCGTCGCAGCGGGCTTGAAGACGCTCGAGTTGATCCAGACGCCTGGCTTTTACGAGCGCCTGTCGGCACAAACGGCACGGCTCGCGAATGGCCTCAACGCGGCCGCGCGCGACGCCGGCGTGGCGTTCTGTGCGGATGCCATCGGCGGCATGTTCGGCCTTTACTTCACCGAGCACGTGCCGGCGAGCTTCGCCGACGTTTCGCGCAGCGATATCGCACGCTTCAATACGTTCTTCCATCAGATGCTCGATGCCGGGGTGTATTTCGCGCCGTCGGCTTACGAAGCCGGCTTCGTCTCGAGCACGCACGACGATGCCGTGATCGATGCGACGATCGAGGCGGCGCGCGACGCCTTCGCGGCACGCGTCGCGTAATCAGGCGGCGCGCCCATGTTCTCGGAAGCCGATTTCATCCATATGCAGCGAGCGCTGACGCTCGCGGCGCGCGGCATGTACACGACGAAGCCGAACCCGCGCGTCGGCTGCGTGCTCGTGAAGGGCGGCATGGCGATCGGCGAAGGCTACACGCAGCCCGCCGGTCAGGATCACGCCGAAGTCCAGGCGCTCAAGGACGCGCGACGCCGCGGCCACGACCCGCAGGGCGCGACGGCGTACGTGTCGTTGGAGCCGTGCAGCCATTTCGGCCGGACGCCGCCCTGCGCGCATGCGCTCATCGATGCACGCGTCAAACGAGTCATCGCGGCGATGGAGGATCCGAACCCGCAGGTCTCGGGGCGGGGGCTGACGATGCTGCGCGATGCGGGCATCGACGTGCGCTGCGGGCTGCTTGCGAACGAGGCGCGCGAGCTCAATATCGGTTTCGTGTCGCGTATGACGCGCGCGCGGCCCTGGGTGCGAATGAAAGCCGCGGCATCGCTCGATGGCCGCACGGCCCTGCCCAACGGCGAAAGCCAGTGGATTACGGGGCAAGCGGCGCGCGCGGACGGCCACGCCTGGCGTGCGCGTGCCTGCGCGATTTTGACGGGCATCGGCACCGTACGCGAGGACGATCCGCAGTTGACGGTGCGCGACGTCGAGACGCCGCGGCAACCGCTGCGCGTGCTTGTCGACAGCCGGCTGGAGGTCCCGCTGACGGCGCGTCTGCTCGATGGCCCGCCGCCCGTCATCTTTTGCGGGCGGATCGACGAGCGCAATGCTCGGCATGCCGAAGCATTGGCTGCACGAGGAATCGAACTCGTGCAGTTGGCCAATGAGCACGGCAAAGTCGATTTGCCGGCGATGTTGAAAGTACTCGGCGAGCGCGGCATCAACGAACTGCATGTCGAGGCCGGGCATAAGCTGAACGGCTCGCTGCTACGCGAAGGATGCGTCGACGAACTGCTGATCTATTTGGCGCCGAGCCTGCTCGGCGACGCTTCGGCCGGCATGTTCGATCTTGCGGCACCGGCTGCGCTCGATGCGCGCACGCGGCTGGTTTTTCAGTCGGTCGACCGGATCGGGGACGACTTGCGGATCTTGGCCCGGTTACAGGCGCCTTCGACGCCGCATTGAACCGGCTGAACCGGAAACTAAACGAACAGGAAGGAAGCTCACGATGTTTACGGGAATCGTCGCGGCCGTGGGTCGCATCGAAGCAGTGAAAGCGCTCGGTAGCACCGACGCTGCCGGGGTGCGTCTGACGGTCGATGCGGGGACGCTCGATCTGAGCGACGTCGCGCTCGGCGACAGCATCGCGATTCAAGGGGCTTGCATGACGGTGATCGAGAAGACGGCCCGCACGTTCGATGTCGATGTTTCGCGCGAAAGCCTGAATTGCACGGTCGGCCTTGCTGCGCCGGGCGAAGTCAATCTTGAAAAGGCGTTGACCGCGCATGAGCGTTTGGGCGGGCACATCGTGTCGGGGCATGTCGATGGGCTCGGCACGGTTACGCGGTTCGCGCCCGTTGGCGAATCACATGAGTTGCGCGTACTGGCGCCGCGTGAGATCGGGCGTTACCTCGCGTTCAAAGGCTCGATCACGGTGAACGGCGTGAGCTTGACCGTGAACAGCGTCGACGATCGCGACGACGGATGCGAGTTCTCGATCAATTTGATCCCGCATACGGTTCAAGTCACCACGCTCAGGAATGTGAAGGCCGGGGATCAGGTCAATCTTGAAGTGGATTTGATTGCGCGGTATGTGGAGCGGATGCTCGGGGCGGCAAGGAGCAACGACAGGACTTAAGCGCGCTGGGAGTCACCGAGGGGCGAACTTGGCGCGCCGCCATGCATCGTAGAGAACAATTAGGCACACTCTGCGCCTCCACGGCACATGATCTGGCCGCGCGGGAGGCGTGGGTGTTTTACCTAGTTTCGAAAGGGTAAACAAGCCCTAGTTCAGCACGTGCAGCGTCCACGATATCGATCATTTTCATCGACATATCGTGCGTGATGACCGGGCTTTCGATCCGACCTGAGCGCAGTACGTCACAGAAATGGGCCGTTTCGTAATTAAGTCCACCGCCCTGGAACGGCTCATGCAATTCGACCGTCCGTCCTCCAAGGTAGCGAACCGTCGCTCGAGACGGGTTCCACCAGTTTT
>NZ_JBQCDN010000358.1:0-2907 GCF_051961175.1 Trinickia sp.
ATCCGGGATTCGGCGAGGCGCGCATCCTCGAACTGAACACGCAGTGTCGTCCGACGCTGCCCGATCATCGTCCCGCCATCAGTTGGGACGGCGCACAAGCGCTTACAGTGAACGGGCTCTATCGCCATGGTTATATGATCGCGCCCGAGGTTTCGAAGGCGGCAGCGGATCTGGCTGTCGCGTTGCTGACAGGCCAGGTAAAGGATGCCGACAGTTTTGGCACGCTGCGCGCGCAATCGCGTTGGGCGGCGATGCTGCATGGCGCGGGCGCGCATGCGAGCGTCGCGCCGCCTCTCGGCGCATGACGAGCGGCCCGCCGTCGATGCAAGTACTTGCTGCGGGTCGAAGAAATTCGCCTCGCCTATATAGCTTAGTGATTACTCAAACGCAAACGCGAAACGTATCGCCGATCATGGATATTCAGATCAACCAAACACCGCTGTCGCTGCCCGAGCAAGCGACGCTCGCCGACGCCCTGTCGCTTTTCGGCGCCCGTCCGCCGTTCGCCGTCGCGGTGAACGGCGAGTTCGTCTCGCGTGGCTTGCACGCGGTCCGGACTTTGCAACCGGGCGACAAGATCGACGTCGTTCACCCCGTGGCGGGCGGTTAAGCGCCGTCCGCCCCCGCGAGCCGGGTGCGAAATCGAAGCGGGCCGATACCTTGCTCGTCCGATCGCGCAGCCGGACCGACACGGCCGACGAACCTGGTGTGTTTTTCAAACCCGCGTTCCGAGCCCGCTTTTTCGAGTCTCTTTGCATCCGAGCTTCACAGGACAACCGATGAACTCCGCTTCCGATCCCGTCACCTTGCCCGCCGACGCACTGACGCTGTACGGCACCGCTTTCGCGAGCCGCGTGCTGCTCGGCACGTCGCGTTATCCCTCTTTGCAATCGCTGGCCGATTCGATCGATGCCGGGCGGCCGGGGATGGTGACCGTCGCGCTGCGCCGGCAGATGAACGCGCAGACGGCCGAAGCCGGCTTCTTCGATTTGCTCAAGGCGCGCGGGGTGCCGCTGCTGCCGAACACGGCCGGTTGCCAAAGCGTGGCCGAAGCGGTGACTACGGCCCATATGGCGCGCGAGGTCTTTGAAACCGACTGGATCAAGCTCGAACTGATCGGCGACGACTACACGCTGCAGCCCGATCCGATCGGCTTGATCGAAGCGGCGGAGCGGCTCGTCAAAGACGGCTTCAAGGTACTGCCGTACTGCACCGAAGATCTGGTGGTCGGGCGCCGGCTGCTCGATGCGGGTTGCGAAGCGTTGATGCCGTGGGGCGCGCCGATCGGCACGGGCAAGGGTGTCGTCAACCCGTACGGTTTGCGCGTGCTGCGCGAGCGGCTGCCCGACGTTCCGTTGATCGTCGATGCCGGCCTTGGCGTGCCGTCCCATGCCTGTCAGGTCATGGAGTGGGGATTCGACGGCGTGCTGCTGAACACGGCCGTCTCCCAAGCCACGCACCCGGCAGCGATGGCACGCGCATTCGCGTTGGCTGTCGAAGCCGGCCGCGAGGCGTACGTTGCCGGGCCGATGGCCGAGCGCGAAAGTGCCGAGGCGAGTACGCCCGTCGTCGGGATGCCGTTCTGGCACCAGGATCGATCATGAGTACGGGATGCGTTCGGATGGCTAAGTCGCTCGGCACCGCCTACGCAATCGACAGCGTATGGAGTCAAGCATGCGAACCCTGACGCTGTCCGACCGCGACTATTTCTGGCCGCCGGCCGACGAGTTGATCGAGGCAGCGGAGCGGATTCGCGCGCAGCTCGGCGACTGGCCGCGCGCTGGCCGCGCGTGGCGCATTTGCCTCACGCCGCACGAGACGGTGACGGCGGACGACCTGATCGTCCTCATCGGCCGCGAGGCCGAACCGTTGGACGCCGCGGCGTGGCGCGCGGCCGGCGCGGGTTTCATCGAAGCCGACGCGAACGGCGCGACGCTGACGATGGCGAACGGCGAGCGGTTTGCGCTGAAAGGGCCCCCGGCCGAGGATTGGCTCGCTGCGCTTGCGGCCTTTCTCGATTGTGGTTTCGAGCCGCACGACGCGCTGGTACTGGCGCTCGCCTGGCGAGACGGCGACGAGACCCAGGGCGAAGACGCGTGGCCCGTCGACCTGTCGCGCTTTCCGCGTGTGGCGGGGCTGCCGGCTGCGCCTGTGCCGGCGTTCCCGGCATGTGAGTCACCGCTCGGCCTCTATCCCGTGTTGCCGAGCGCGCAATGGGTCGAGCGCGTGCTGGCGCTTGGCGTCCGAACCGTGCAATTGCGCGTGAAAGACTTGGCGCCCGATGCGCTTCGCGAGGAAATCGCGCAAGCCGTGGCCGCGGGCCGCCGTCATGGCGCCAGCGTCTTCATCAACGACCATTGGCGCGAGGCGGCGCAAGCGGGCGCCTATGGCGTGCATCTGGGGCAGGAAGATCTCGACACGGCGGATCTGAGCGAAATCGCGCACTCGGGGCTGCGCCTGGGTCTATCCACGCACGGTTACTACGAAATGCTGCGGGCTTTGCGTGTCCGGCCGAGCTATCTGGCCTTCGGCCCGGTATTCCCGACCGGGACGAAGATCGTCGCAACGGCGCCACAGGGGCTCGCGCGCCTCGAACGCTACGTTCGGCTGCTTCGCGAGCATGTCCCGCTCGTCGCCATCGGTGGCATCGACCTTGCGCGATTGCCCTCCGTGCTCGCAACCGGCGTTGGCAGCGCGGCGCTCGTCAGTGCGATTACCGGGGCCGGGGATCCGGCGCAGGCGGTTCAACAATTACAACAGGCTTTCACGGCGTAGCGTGCCCGCAACACGCAGACGGACGACGAGCGGAGACAACACACCGTTGCATAGGCGGTCGTGGTCGTGTCAACACAGGGTAATCGCTGAGGCCCTATAATTCCGCTTCCGCGTAATAGGAAAGTCCGCTTC
>NZ_JBQCDN010000359.1:0-31085 GCF_051961175.1 Trinickia sp.
CGCATCGATGCGCAACCCCATCTCGCGCTCGATACCCTCCAACCGGGCACGCAGCGAGCGTGCGTGCACGCGAGCCAGCGGCGAGGGGGTACGAATGAGCAAATCGAGATCGCTTGCGTTCGTGACCGTAGGCTGCCCGGTCGCAAATTCGAAGCCAACGCTACCGGTGGGCCCCCACAAGAGCGAATCGAATCCCCCTTCATCGATGATTTGCTGAAGTGCCGCAAACGCCCGGAAGCGCTCCCGCTCTGCGCCGATACGCGTGTGTAGCAGCGCTTCGGGCGAGCAAGCGGACAAGACGGCATCGGTGGCCACGAAGGCGCCATATCGATCGGATCGCGACGGCCCGCGAAAGCCCACAGCGACAAAGCCGGACGGCGCCTCGGCACGTCGCACGACGGCGAACGGCGCCTGGGCGAATGATCCGGCGAGCCATGCCGGCACATCGTCGGCGGCAGGAAACGCGCGCAGCCGAAGCAGATCGTGTGCCCGGTACGCGTGAGTGCCGCGAAACGTAGCGGCATTCGTCGCTGCTTGCATGGGTCGTCCTTCGCCTCGTCAAACCTTCGTCAAATCAAACAGCATCCCATTGCATCGCAAGCCGGTTGCGCACGTCGATCGATGCCGCACGCGTGGCGCGCGCCGTATCCGAATCGAGCCGTCGAGCGAGTTCGCGCGACCCTTCGCGCGCCGACGCCACCGCCTCGACCAACGCTGCACGTACGCGGGCGATCTGGGTCCCGGTAGGCGCATCCGCATCGATGTCTTCGATGAGGCGATCGAGCAAGCCGAGCTTCGCGAACCCGCCGGTGAGCGAATAGGACATCGGCGTGATCGTTTCCCCGAGCGCATCGAGTGCTTCGACGCAGCGCCGCGTCACGCGCGCCGCCGCTTCCTTGCCCATCGCGTGCACCATCGTCCCGGGCGCATCGAGCGCCAGGATGCGATCGGCTTGGTAGCCATGCGCGAGGAACGCGCCCGACATCGCGGGCCCGACAATCAACGCGACGATCGGATGCCCGGCAAGCCGTGCCGATGCATAGGCGTCGACGGCGGCCGCGCATGCGAGGTGGATGCCGAGCATTTCTTCGCGGTAACCGTACGCTTGACTCTTCACGTCGACGATGGCGACGATCGGACGCCGCTTTGCCGAGTGCGCGTCGGCGTCCATGGTTTGACGCACCGCCTGCGCGACGCGCCATCCCTGTTCGAGGCCGACGACGTTATCGCGCGCGCGGGGAAAGCGGTTGTCGGGATCGGGCACGACGGCGATGAAGCGGGCCGGCTCGTCGCCGAGCGCGGCATCTGCGTACCGAACGGGGGCGCTCGTCGCTGTTTCACCTGCAAGCGCGCGCAGCCACCGTTCACCGCGTGAGAAGGGGATCGTATCGTTCATTGCGACTCCTGATCGATCGCGGCAGGTTCGTATTGGTCAGATCGGGCGGTGCCGAACAGCGTTCTCATGCTGGCAGGCGAAATCGTTTGAGGATCGACGTCCGCGAGCAGGGCGAGGTAGTGATCGACTGCCTCCGTGCGATGGACAGCAGGCACGCCCGCTGAGAACGAGGCGCCTACCGCGGCGCAGATCGCTTCGGCGTCGTCTTCGACGAGATGATCGGCGAGCCCCGTCGCGACGCGCTGCTCGCCGCCGATCAGTTCCCAGATGCGGCGCCGATCGCTGGCATCGAGCTCATCGATCCCGGCTTCCTGCTCGATCACTTCGGGCCCGTTCATGCCGAGCCGCCCCTGCCGGGTCATGACCAGACGCGTGCACAGCGCGGCCGCGAGCGACATGCCGCCGAAGCATCCCACCATGCCCGCAATGACGCCGACGACGGGTACATAGCGCCGCAATGCGACGATCGCGGCCTGTATTTCGGCGATGACGGCAAGGCCAAGATTGGCTTCCTGCAGCCGGACGCCTCCCGTTTCGAAGACGATGACGGGACGCACGATCTTGCCGCGCTCGCAGTCGCGCCGCGCGAGTTCGAGTGCCGCGGCGATCTTGCTGCCCGAGACTTCGCCGATGCTTCCGCCTTGAAACGCCGACTCGATGGCGCAGACGACGGCCGGCTCGCCGCCGATCGTCCCGCGCGCGATCACCGCACCGTCGTCGGCTTGGCAGACGATGCCTTGGAGCGGCAGCCACGGCGAGGTCAACCGGTCGAACGGCCCGAGCAGTTCACGGAACGTGCCGGGATCGAGCAGGTGCCGCGCCCGCTCGCGCGCCGTCAATTCGATGAAGCTTTGGCGTGCGACGAATGTTGGCGCCGCGTTTCCGCTGCAGGTACTCGTATGCATACTTGTACTGTCGCTCATGCGTTTTCTCCTGCTTCACCTTCCGAGCGCTCGACGGCCTCGGCCAGCCGCAACGCGACAACGCCCGGCGTGGCGCCGAAATCATTGATTTCGATCGAAGCCGCACCGTCATAGCGCGTGAAGAAGCGCTCAAGCACGCTCTTCCAAATATGAGCGTAGCCGTCCACGCTCGTCTTGACGACGACACGCGCCTGCATCGTGTCGTTGGGCGCGAGCAGCACTTCGAGATCGCCCGAGCCGACGACGCCCACGTGCGCGCGAGCCGCCACTGCGCGGCGCGCCGGGAAGTCGAACGTTAGATGCTCCATGTAGAGATTCCTCCATCGGCGCTTGCCGGCGCCAGCCTGTCGATGAATAGGGTGGCCGCGAGCAGATCCGCGGCGCCTCCCGGAGAGGCATTCAGCGCCATCAGCCGCGATTCGAGGCGAACGAATGCGGCTTGGCCGCCTGATGTCGAAATGCCGCCCAGCGATATGACCTCCTGCGCACCGCGCTTCGCTGCTGTCAGCGCGGGCGGCCCGGCCCGATGCAACAGGCAGGTGTCGTCGAGTGTCGTCATGATGGCGAGCAGGGCGTCGATTCGCGCGGCGTGCTCGGCAATACCACGGTGCCGAGCGGCGCGCAGCGCAGGCAGGCCGACTCGCAGCACATGCGGGAAACCCTCCTGTGCTTCGCGCCGCGCCCCTCCCACGCCGTAGCGTGCAAGCACGCGTGCGCCGTGGCTGTCAGCGAGCGGGGCACCGTGATCGGGAAAGCACGCGATCTGCGCGCCAATCCTGCATATCGTGTCTGCGATCGGTGCGGGCGGCTGTGCCAGTTCGCTCAATATAGTTGCGCCCGCAACCAACAGACCGACGATCCAGATCGCGCCGCGATGCGCGTTGCTGCCCTGCGTCGCGTTCATCATGACCGCTTCGCCTGCGCGGCCGATCGCAGCCAGTTCGGCACGTAGCGCGGCCGATGGGCGCTTGCCTTGCGATGCGCGCGCGAGTGCCGCGAACGTGGCCTCGAGCGAATACGCGGACCGCTCCATGACGGCGAGGCTCAGATCGCGATGGGCACCGTTGCCGCGCCGATCGACGAGGGCCGGCTTCGGTGTCGCGTGAACTTCTTCGATCAGCGCATCGGTCGCGAAACGCCCAAGCCGCATCGCGAGGTCGCCACAGAGCGTGGCTTCCTTCTCCATACGATGCATTCGGCGCACGGCTCGCGCGGGCATGGATTACCAGCTCCGAAAGCGCGCCGGCGGCGTATAGAGCCCGCCCGACCATGCAACGAGATCGTCGATGCTGCGAGCAGCCAGCAGCGCGCGTTTGGCTTGCGCGCGTCGAATGCCGAGATCTTCGGGATAGGCGACGATGCCGCGGCGCCGCAATTCGTCGGTGCGCTCGGGTTTCGCACGCAAGCCGATCGGCGTGACGCCGGCCACGGCCGCAAGCGCCGCGCGCCGCTCTTCGATCCCTTCGGCTTTGTGCAGGTAGGCGATGCCTTCTTCGGTGACGACGTGGCTGACATCGTCGCCGTAGATCATGACCGGGGCGATCGGCATGGCGTTCTTGCTGCCGACGGCGATGGCATCGAGCTCATCGACGAACGTGGGCTCGCCGCCTTTCTTGTACGTTTCGGCCAGCTGAACGACAAGCTTGTGCCCGCGGGTTACAGGACCATCGGCCGCCTTCATCAATTTCAGCCAAGCCTCGCTTGCATGGCGCCGGCCGCGTGGATCGTGACCCATGTTCGGCGCGCCGCCGAATCCTGCCAGGCGCCCGCGCGTGACGGTGGATGAATTCGCGTCGGCGTCGATCTGCAGCGTCGAACCGATGAAAAGGTCGACGCCATATTGCCCCGCCAACTGGCACAGGACCCGGTTGGAGCGCAGGCTGCCGTCGCGGCCCGTGAAGAAGACGTCGGGACGGGCGGCGACGTAGGCTTCCATGCCTACTTCGCTGCCGAAGCAATGGACGCTGTCGACCCACCCCGATTCGATGGCGGGAATGAGCGTGGGATGAGGATTGAGCGTCCAGTTGCGGCAGATTTTGCCCTTCAAGCCGAGCTCGGCACCGTACGTCGGCAGGATCAGTTCGATCGCAGCGGTATCGAAGCCGATCCCGTGATTGAGCGATGTCACGCCATACGGCTCGTAGATGCCGCGAATCACCATCATCGCCGTGAGCACCTGCAAGTCGCCGATATGGCGCGGATCGCGCGTGAACAGCGGTTCGACGGCGAACGGACGATCGGCCTGCACGATCACGTCGACCCACGAGGCGGGAATATCGACGCGCGGCAATGTATCGACGATTTCGTTGACCTGGACGATCACGATGCCATGCCGGAACGCTGCCGCTTCGGCGATCGTGGGCGTGTCTTCCGTGTTCGGCCCGGTATAGAGATTGCCGTGACGATCGGCTTTTTCCGCGCACAGCAGTGCGACGCGCGGCGTCAAATCGACGAACATGCGCGCGTACAGTTCGACGTACGTATAGATTGCCCCGATCTCGAGCAAACCGTCTTCGAGCAGCTGTGCGACGCGCAGGCTTTGCGGCCCTGCGAACGAAAAGTCGACCTTGTGCGCGATGCCGCGTTCGAACAGCGTCAGATGCTCGGGCCGGCTGATGCTCGAGATGAGCAGATGAATGCCGTTGACGATCCCGGGATCGACGCGCGCGAGCGAGCGCGACAGAAAATCGGCCTGCTTTTGGTTGTCGCCTTCCAGTGCGACACGGTCGCCCGGTCGAATCAGCGCTTCGAGCGCGTCAACGATCCGTTCTCGAGGCAGGATGCCGTGTTCGAGCCAGGGCGATACGGCGGCGAGCCGCCTTGCTTTCTCGTCGCGCAGAGTGGTCCAACTGCGCTGGACGGGCTGTTCGGTTGCGGAGGACATCGGGCGGATCCACTCCTATACGTGATACGTGACACGTGGGACGGCCACGGGCCGTCAATCTCTATCCGTTGGTGCGCCTGGCGCGCTTGTGCGGCGCGAGCATCGATGCCGGCGGGGCGGATGCCGGCGCCGATGCCTTGCCGCGTTTGCGAGCGGATACGCCGAGCCTGTCGGACACCGGCACCTGTTCGCTGAGCAGACGATGCAGCAGTTCGCCGGTGCCGAGCAAGTGCTCTGCGATCAGCTTTTGCGCTGCGGCGATGTCCTTGCGCCGGACGAGCCGCATCAATTGATCGTGTTCGTGGTCGGAAACGCGCTTATGTTCCGGCAGGCCGAATTTCACGCGCAGATACCGTTCGCCGCGCCGGTGCAGCACACCGATCATTTCGATCAATTGCGGCCGGCCCGCCGGGGCGTAAAGACTCATATGGAACGCCTCGTTGCGCGCCACATAGCGCGCGGGATCGCGTTCGAGCTCCGCCGCTTCGCAAAGCGCTTGCGTCTCGCGCAACGAATCTTCGGTGTGATTCGGAATAGCGAGTGTCAGCGCCAGACCTTCCAGTGCGGCGCGGATCTCATAGATTTCCCGCGCTTCATCAGCCGACAGCGGGGCGACCGTGGCGCCCTTATGCACTTCGACCTTCGTCCATCCTTCGCTTTCGAGTTGGCGCAGCGCTTCGCGTACGGGAATCGCGCTGACCGAGAAGTGCCGGGCCACGGCGTCCTGACGAAGCGGGGCGCCTGGCGGCAAGCGGCCATCGACGATCGCCGCACGCAGTGCGTCGGCCACCATGCGCGACGCACTCGTGCGCGGGGCGACGGCCACTGCCGCAAGCGGCAGGCCCGGCTCGGCGTCGGGCTCTAAGGGAAAACGATTCGTTGCGTCATCGATCATCATGGTCGATATTATATACAAAATATTCGATCGAAAAATCGGGCAAACCCGAGGCACATCGGGGGCCAGGGCAGGCGCGGCGAGCAGCTTGAGCCCGCAGTCGACAGTCAATAGTCAACAGTCAGCAGACATCAGCAGTGCTAACCGATTCACCGGAGGAGTCACATGAGTTCGATGACAGACAGTGCGCGTGCCGCGCGACGAAAGACACCGCTCAATCGTTCGCAAATTGCGGGCTTCTGGGGAGCGTGGGCGGGATGGACGCTCGACGGCATGGATTCGTTCATTTATGCGCTGGTGCTCACGCCCGCGCTGACGGAACTGTTGCCGCACTCGGGCTATGCGGCGAGCCCGGCGAACGTAGGGCTGGCGGGATCGATCTTGTTCGCGCTGTTTTTGGTGGGATGGGGGCTCTCGTTCATCTGGGGGCCGATGGCCGATCGCTTCGGTCGTACGAAAGTGTTGGCGGGAACCATCTTCATGTTCGCGATCTTCACGGGTCTTGCGGCCACCGCGCATACCGTCTACGAACTGGGCATCTATCGATTCCTGGCCGGCGTCGGTATCGGCGGCGAATGGGCGTTGGCCGGCACTTACGTGGCGGAGTCGTGGCCTGAGGATCGCCGAAAAATGGGTGCCGGGTATTTGCAGACGGGCTATTACGCCGGCTTCTTCCTGGCGGCTGCTTTGAACTACACGGTGGGCGTGCACTTCGGCTGGCGGGCGATGTTCCTGACGGGAGCGGTGCCAGTCGTCGTCGCGATTCTCGTGCTGTTGCGCGTGAAGGAGCCGGAAACGTGGAAACGGGCCGAGGCGCGGGCCGCGCAGACGAAGCCTTTGGCTGAAATCCTTGGACCGGCTTACCGGCGCCGCACGTGGGTGGCCTGCGTGCTGCTGACGATCGCGATCGTGGGATTATGGGCCGGTGCCGTCTATGAACCGTCAGCGGTGATTCAGCTCGCGTTGAAGTCCGGAATGGACAAGGCGGGCGCGATCAAGACGGCTTCGTTGGCGACGGGGCTGTTGTCGATCGGAACCATTCTTGGATGTCTGGCGCTGCCGCCGCTCGCGGAGCGGATTGGGCGCCGGAAAACCCTGGCGGTCTATTTCGCGGGCATGGCCGTGTCGATATTGGGGAGCTTCGGCTGGGCATTTTATCTGCCGAACGGGCTGGCTCCGTTCATCGCGTGGCTCTTTGCGCTCGGCTTTTTTGGGGGCAATTTCGCGCTGTTCAGCCTCTGGCTGCCGGAGCAGTTCGAAACGCGCGTCCGTGCGACCGCGTTTGCGTTTTGCACGTCGTTCGGCCGGTTCATCGGTGCGGGCGTGAACTTCCTGCTCGGTGCGGCCGTGCTCCATACGCATACGCTCGGGTTGCCGGTTGCGTTAACGGCGGTGGTGTTCGTGGTGGGGATGTTCGTGATTCCGCTCGCGCCGGAAACGCGGGGGGAGGTGTTGCCGCAGTAGTGGGGTCGTGCGGCGTTCGGGTGCGGCGATGCGCCGGATGCTTGATTCGGCTCGATTCGGCTTGATTCGGTTCGACTCGCCTTGAATGGATTGGATTGCGGTTGATTGCGGTTGATTGCGGTTGGGTTCGGTCGCCCCAACGACGGTCTCGTTGGGGCGATTGCGTTTTACCGCTGTGCGGAAAGTGAAGGTGCTGAAAGCGAAGGTGCTTTCCGCGGTGCTCGGATCAATACCGCGAGACTTGATTGCCGTCGATACGCACGCGGTCGCCCGGCCGCAAATCGCCGGGCGGTTGCATATCGAACGAGCGCATCGTACCGTCGCTCAACTGAATGTCGACGCGATAACCGGTGGGCTGCCCCATGTTTTGTCCGATCTGATTGCCGGCCACGGCGCCGCCCAGCGCACCAATGACAGTCGCCGCATCGCGCCCGTGTCCGCGGCCGAATTGATTGCCGATCACCCCGCCCACCACTGCGCCGACGAGCGTGCCCGCTACGCCCGACGGACTCGTTGCGCCGCCGATCGGGCGAATGCCCGCGACCGTGCCGTACTGTTCGCCGTAGGATTGCGTGTAGCCGGGCTCGGCCGGTGGCGCATAAGCGGGCTGCTGCGGCGGCGTATAGGCCGGCTGTCCGTAGCCCGGTTGAGCGTAGGCGGGCTGAGCATACTGCGGTTGCGAACCATACGGCCCGTACGCGCCCGGTACGACGCATCCGGAGAGCGACGAAACGGACAGTGCGACGAGTGGAACGAGGAGGGCGGTTTGAGTCAGCGTGGGGCGTTTCATTTTGATTTCGCGTGTCGATTAGGCGCTCGCAAAGCGCAAATGAATCAGTTGCGGATCGGAGTATAGGGAAAGCCTAATCGGCTGTACGCGGGCGCGGGGTAACAGTATGTAAAGTCTGTTGCCGCGCGGAATGTGCGTTGAGTTTCGCGCGGAGGCCCGGCGCTCGAGTCATCGTCACGAGTGCGTCAACCGGCTGATCGAGCAGGCCGGCATTCCGTCTGGTACCAGTAATCGACGAGCCGCTGCGCCTCTTGCAAGTCCTCCGGGTAGTACGGGTCGTAGAACGGTGACGGCTGGTAGCCGGCTTCCTCGAGCGCGGCCAGTTCGCTCGTGTTGCGCTCGCGCGTGAGCGGGGCGTGGTTCCGGAGTGCGGTGAGGTCGCTGCATTGCACCGGAGTCAGATGCGCGCGGGGAGCGCCTGCGGGAATGCCGCCCATGGTGCAGGCGGCGAGAAATGACGCTAGTGCCAGCGGGCACAGCATCAGCAAAAACTGGATCGCATACTTCATGTGGGCTCTCTTCTAATGACGCACTGGTGTTGTCATGCATGGGCTGTTCCCGGTTGGTCGCGCGTCGCCGCCTGAGTCGCTCCCATTCGACCTTAGTTCGAGAGATGTGCATTGAGTCTTCGCATTCCTGCGAAAATCGTGTCCGCCAAATCCATCGGAAACGTTTGTGGATGCACCGTCAACCCGCCGGATTCTCCTCGCTAGCCGGCGGTGCCGCGCCGCTCGGCATGCCCAGCACGCTGATTTGAAACACGTGCGTCGCGGCGAGCGATCGCAGGCTCGGATCTTCCGGTATCCGGAGCAGGAGCGGAAAAATCACCGAACCGCCGATCACGGCACGGCGGCTGTCGTCGGCAGGCGACAGCCCCCAAATGTCCTGATAAACGAGCGGTACGGTATGCCCGTCGCGCGTCGTCTTACCCAAATACAGCATGACGTGCCCGCCGATATAAATCAGCGTCTGCATCGGCTTGCCATGTTCCATCAAATAGTCGAGCCGTTGCGCGGGTGTCTGCGACGTAAGATCGGTCATGTCGCCGGCCGTCATCTGTGCCGACGAGTGACGCGGCAACCAAACGCCGAACGCCGCGAAAATGCTCTGCAATTCGGAAGAGCAGTCATTGTAGAAATTCATGTTGCCCCATCCATAGGGGCGGCCGATCAGCGATTTCATCAGGATCGCTAAATGATGCGGCGTAGCGGCGATAGGCGCCGGCGCGATCGCGGCATCGGGCAGCAACGCCTGCCGTATGACGGCCCGGCCATCGATGTCGCGAGCAGGAACAAGGACGCCGTATTGACGCCCACCCGCCGATTCCCGTGCCGACACCGATGCCGCCGCCGTCCTGGCTGCGATCGGCAGCAACGTCCCCATCGTCGCATTGAATCGAAACATGCCGCTCGTATCGCTCACAGGTGTGGAAGCCGCGATCACCACACCCCATCCATCGCTCGCTCGACGCGCCCAGGTGGAAACGAACGCATCGTCGACGAAGCCGACGCCGCTCGACTGAACCCATCCCTGCACATCGGGTGTTTGGACGTAGTCCCATGCACCATCGACACTATGACCGAGCACGTAGAGCGGCGTACCAGGCCGTATCGATGAAATCTGCAGATTGTCGAACGGATAGCCTTCGCCCGCGAGCCGGTGCGAATAGAACGATGGATCCAACGTCGGCAATTCGCGGACAAGCAGCGCATCGGTCGCGATCGCCCGCGCGTTCGGCCTATAGCGCGGCGCCTGCGCGAACTGCTGCAAGTTCATATTCCGCTCGATGTCGTCGATCCATTCGGCCGTGTGTGGACGAAAGTTCTGTCCGTATCCGATTGCGCGCGCCGGCTTTCCCGCGTTGTCGTAGTGGCCGATGCGTCGCAGCTGTAAATCGGCGATGTCGGCGCCGCGCTGACTGTAAAGCCGATTCGCGATGAACGCCGGATTCCATGGCGAAGCATCGTGCTCGCCCGTACCGAAGTAGCGGCCGAGATAGGCGTCCCAATGTGCACGCTGTTCCGCTGGGCTCAAGAACGGCGAATCGTAGGCCGCACTCGACGCGTCGATCCAATGATCGACGTTTTGATCGTAGCCGGTCATGGGAAACAGTCCGACTGGATCGGTGTAAGCCTGTTGCGCGGCCGGAGGGTTCGCGGCGCAAGCGGCGAGCGCTAAAGCGAGCGAGGCAAACGCGGTGCGAATGGCGAGCGTACGATTCGGAGAAACGGCAAGGGCGGACATCAGAGCAATCATCGTCGATAAGAACGTAATGCCGTGATGATACGGCTTGTCGACAAATGGTACTTCTAGGAGTGGCGAGGGGACGGAAAACCGACACGGCGCAGCAGGGCCATGGGGCCGATTTGGCGCACGGCGTCCAAATGCTGTGCATCGCGCACGAACAGTGAACCCGCGAAGCCGAGCGCGTTGACGGCGATGCCGTCCGCCGCCTCCCTACTCCGCGGCACGAGCAGCATCCACTCGCGGGTGGCCAGCAAGTTATAAGGCGCTGAATGATGGGGACGCCCGCCCCTCTCCACGGCCCGCAGCCCCACCGCATCGAACAATCTGCGATAGCGCTCGAGGGCCTGCGCCGCCAATGCCGCCGGCGAACCGGGATCGAGCCGGGCGAAAGCGTGCCGGAACGCAAGCCCAGGCAGCGTGCCGGTGTCATTTTCGAGGATCGCCGCCTCGATCAGCGGACCCATCGGCAACGCCTGCCCCGCATCCCCCAGCGGCAGCGGCACGATCTGCAAATGTTTATGTGGCTGACTGGCCCCGGCATCGCGTCCACCGTTGTAGAAGCCGAGCCCGTCGAACTCCGCGAGGCAAGCGAACCATGCCGTGAAATCGTCGAGATCGAGCAGCGCCTCTTGCGGCTCGAAAGCGCGCGTGACGATCAGCAAGTGATGATCGAGCACGTTGTACTTATTGAGCAGCGCGAAATGCGTGGCCGATAGGTCGGCGACGAATAGATCGGGCTCGTGCGGAAGGAACGGATCGACGAAGGGGCGGGCCGTGGAAGCGGCGGGCACGTGCGGCTTATGGATCAAGCTCGAGACTTGCCGTATGACGAAGCGGATGCCGCCATCGTCGAACGTCGTCTGGATTGTATCGATCCGCCGCAGTGCGCCACGGGCGAGCGCGTAAGCGGTTTGCCGGACGATGGCGGCCCACAGGGTACCGGGTGTTAGCAACAAGGCGGACATGCGCGAATCCGATGCGCTGGGCGTGCGATGTCGACAGTATCGCGCGAATATTGCCGCCCCGCGGCTTTGTCCTATTCGCCAAAGAGGCTACGGATATCTTTGCCGTCGTCGGCATCGGACACGTTATATTCGGCGCGCACGGCAGTCAGTACTTCATCGACGAATCGCTCGTACCCCACCGCATTGCCAAAGTGCTTCATCGTCCAGTTGCAGCCCGATGCATCGGGCTCCTGTTTCTGCGGACGCGGCACGCGAATCTTCGCGCCGTCTTCGACGATTTCGTGGATGCGATGAAGACGGCGGCTCACTTCGTCTTGCAGCTGCGAAGCTGTGCGCGTTTTGCGGATCATGTCGAGCTCCCGATCGAGGTTGCACGACAGTTTACGACACGCGGCGCTCACGCGCCGTATCCGTGGGAAACCGCCTTATAGGCCTCCGCCGTTCATGATCGGCAAGAGCACCCTGGAAACCTGAATCATTGCGGGCCCGAGCAGCACGATGAACATCGCGGGAAAGATGCAGAAACATAGCGGAAGCAGCAATTTCAACGCGATCTTCGCTGCCTGCTCTTCAGCGCGCATCCGGCGGCGCGTGCGCAGCGTGTCGGAAAGCACGCGCAAAGAGTCGCCGATGCTCGTGCCAAAGCGTTCCGCCTGAATCAGCATCGTACTGAACGATTCGATATCGTCGACACCCGTACGCAAAGAGAGGTTACGCAGCGCCTGTTCCTTGGAGAAGCCGGAGCGCAATTCGAGCAGCATCAATTGGAGTTCATTTGCCACTACTGGGCTGCGCAGCTCGATCTCTTCGGCCACCTTCACCATCGCGGCATCCAGCCCCAGGCCGGCCTCGACGCAAACGGTCAGCAGGTCGATCGCATCCGGAAAATCCTCGAAGATCGAGCGCTTGCGCGTGGCGACACGGCGCCTGAGCACGGCGTTCGGCAAGTAGTATCCGAACGCGCCCAGCAAGAGCAGGATTCCCGCCAGTTCGATCGGGGTAGTCGAAACCGAGCTGGTGGCAAGCCAGGGCAGCGCGATAAGCGGGAACGCCAGAGCCAGCACGGTCTTAGCCGCGAAATAAACCGCTGCGGCGTGAGGCGATCGCCAGCCCGCATTCATGAGCCGCAGCCGCAGGACCGATTTCTCCCAGTTCTCTTTGGGAATCGACAGCTTCGCGATGGGCTGCGAAATATCCGCAATCTTTTCGAGCCACGCCGCGCCTGCCGATTCGGCGCCGGACGGCACGTTGATTTGCGGCCCGCCCGCTTGCTGAATGCGCCGCCGCATGTCGCGCGGTGCGAAGACGATCATCGCACCCCATGCTCCGGCGAACACGATGACGAACAGGCCGACCAGCAAAACGATGTTTACCGTATTGGGCGATTCCATGACACCCCCATATAAAACTGCGGCTCAGTGCGCGCTCGCGCACTCACACGCGGATCTTGATAATGTTGCGCATCCACATCACGCCCGTCACCATGATGACCGCCATTCCAGCCAGCATTTTCTGGCCGAGCGGGTCCTCCCAAAGCACCGGGAGAAACTGCGGGTTGAAGATCATGACGGCGCCGCCGGTGATGAACGGCAGCAGGCAAAGCACCCATGCGGACAATTTGCCTTCTGCCGCCAGCACGCGCACCTTGTCGAACAGCTTGAACCGCTCGCGGATCAGAAAGCCGATGCCGTCGAGCACTTCTGCGAGGTTGCCGCCCGTCTCGCGCTGAACCAGCACGGCGATGACGAAATACCGCAGATCGCGAATAGGTACCCGGTTGGCCAGATTCAGCAGGGCCTCGTTGAGCGGCACGCCATAGTTGATTTCATCGAAGGTGATCCGGAATTCGCCGCCCATCGGCTCGGCGAATTCCGCGCTCACCATGCCGATGGCGCTGGCAAACGAATGCCCGGCGCGCAGGGCGCGGGCCAACGTATCGGCGACATCGGGCAGCTGCTTTTCGAGCTTGTGCAGGCGCTTGGTGCGCTGGCGCAGGACACGAAAGTAGGGCAGGGCGCCCGCGATCACGGCGGCAACAGGCGCGACGGCCACCGGGACGGGCAAGAAGAGGGTGACGATGAGCGCGCCGAACGCCATGGCCAGCGTCGTGAGGCCCAGCCGCGCGACGCCCGTCCGCGTCCCCGCTTGCTGCAGCAGAAGGTCGAGCGACTTCGCGCGCGGCATCTGCATCATCAGCTTTTCGAAGAAACTGGCCTCCTTCAGCAGATCGTCTTTCAGGATCGACAAGCGCTCCTTGTTCACGTGTCCGCCAGCGGACAACGCGCGGATGCGAGTGTCGAGGCGCCGGGCTGCGGCACCGTGACGGCTGTTCCACCAGATATAGAGGGCTTCGAACGCCAGCACGACGGCGACGAACATCAAGACGATAAATGCGTAGAAGATCGAATCCATGCGAGTCTCCTGGGTTCCGGTGGGTGAGGCAGCGTGCCTGGACGTCTCGCTACGTGGTTTCGAAACGCCGCGCCGGATCGTAGAGCTGATCGGGAAGATGGATCCCGAACGCCTCCAGTCGCTCGACGAATTTCGGCCGCACGCCGGTCGCGCAGAAATAGCCGCGCACATTACCGTTGGGATCGACGCCGGTGCGCTTGAAGGTGAAGATCTCCTGCATGTTGATGACTTCGCCTTCCATCCCGGTCAATTCCTGAATGCTGACGATCTTGCGGCGGCCGTCGTTGAGCCGCGTCGCCTGAATCACGACGTGGATCGCGGATGCGATTTGCTGGCGCATCGTCTTCGGCGGCAGCGACATGCCAGCCATGTTGATCATGTTTTCCAACCGCGTGAGGGCATCGCGCGGCGTATTCGCGTGGATCGTCGCAAGCGATCCTTCATGGCCGGTGTTCATCGCAGAGAGCATGTCGAGGGCTTCGGCGCCGCGCACTTCGCCCAGAATGATCCGGTCCGGGCGCATCCGCAATGCGTTACGCACGAGCGTGCGTTGCGTGATTTCCCCGCGTCCCTCGATATTCGGAGGACGCGTCTCGAGTCTCGCCACGTGTGGCTGGCGCAGCTGAAGTTCCGCCGCGTCCTCGATCGTGATGATCCGCTCATCGGCCGGGATGAAGCCCGACAAGATATTCAATAACGTTGTTTTGCCACTGCCCGTGCCGCCCGAAATCAGAATGTTGACTTTGGCACGCGCCAGCGCATCGAGCAGATCGGCCATCGGCGGCGTGAGGGTCTGCAACTGGATCAAATCCGGCACCTGAAGCGGATTGACGGCGAAGCGCCGGATCGATACAAGCGGCCCGTCTACGGCGGAGGGCGGGATAATCGCGTTGACACGCGATCCGTCCGGCAGCCGTGCATCGACCATCGGGCTCGATTCGTCGATGCGCCGCCCGACGCGCGACACAATCTTCTCGATCACTTTCATCAGGTGGGCGTCGTCGTAGAACGTGACATCGGTCAGTTCCAGGCGCCCTTTGCGTTCGACGTACGTTTGCTGGAACGTATTGACGAGAATGTCGGAGATGCCCGGGTCGCGCAGCAGCACCTCCAGCGGACCAAAGCCGAACATTTCGTCATAAACATCGACGACGAGCTGCTTGCGCTCGAGATCGTTGGCGGGGGCACGTTCCTCTTCGAGGATGCGCATGATGAGCGTGGTGAGTTCCTGACGAACGATATCGGTCGACAGGCGCGAGATGCGCTCCAGTTCCACGCGCTCCAGCACCAGCTGGTGCACCACGCGCTTGAGATTCTGGTAGGCGCCGTGCGCCATGCCAGTGTGCGCGCCTCCCACTGCGTTGCGTTCGCCCAGCGGCTGCACGAGTTGATTGGAAATCTTCTCACGTAGAGACATGGTGTTCTCCTAAAATCGGTGTCCGTTACATCGAGGTCTTGAGCTTGGGGGCGGCGAGACGGCCGAACAAACCTGTGCGTCGTGCCTCGGTTCCCTTGTGCCCTGGCGAAGACGCCTGCGTCCCATTGGCCAGATCCTCGGCAAATTGCTGCAGACCACGCGAAATGCCGCTTTTACGGTTGACGTCGAAGACGGGCACGCCGTGGTTCACCGCTTCGGTGACGACTTCGTTGTCTTCGGGCAGTACGAGGTGCGGCGACATGTCGAGCACTTGCTCGAGCGCCGCCTTCTCACGCTCGGCGTGGCGTGTGTATCGGTTGACCAGCAATCTCAGGTTCGGGTGCGGATAGCCGAGCGACGTCAGAATTTCCTGGAGACGGCGCCCCGCGCGGGCATACGGCATGCCGGGCTGCAACACGACGTGAATTTCGTCGCTGCGATCGAGTGCGACGATCGAAAGCTGATTGATCGATTGGCCGAGGTCGAAGATGACGAAGTCGTATCGGGGCGCGGCCACCCCGAGCATCCATTCGAGCCTGTCGCTTTGCACCTCGGCCGCCTTGACGGGATCGCCCGCGCCGGCGAGCAGATGAAACGTCTCGCTCACGTGCATGAGGCTAGCATCGAGGAAGGCCGAATCCATGCGTTCGATGTTGCCGCATACCTGCGGCAGCGTCGAAGGGGCGTTCTCGCTGGTGAGCAGAAACGAGGCATCGCCATACAGTTGATTGAGATCGACCAGAAGGACACGCTTCTTCTGAAACGTGGACAGCGCATGGGCCACATTGCAGGCAATGAAGGTGGTTCCCACGCCGCCCTTGCAGGACATGAAGGATAGGACGCGGGTGATGTGGCCGCCTTGCAGCACACGGTTTTCTTCGGCGCGGTGCAGCGCCTCGCAGAGGGAACGTTTGTCGAGCGGCCAGGCGAGGATGTCGCGCACCCCCGCACGCATCGCTTCGATCAGCGTCTGCTGCGAGGTATCCGGCGTCAGCAGAATGCAGGTCAGCCGCGACAGCCGCTGGCATAGATTCGCGATGATGGATAACTGCGCGTCCTGCAGCGTGGCTGCATCGACGATCAGCACATCGAATGACGCCAGGCTGTCGCCGCGTTCGGCGAGCTGCGCGGGGGTACCCACGATCCGCGTCGTCCTGTAGCTGCCGCATTCGCCGATATGGCGTGCGATCTGGGCAAGGCGCGAGGCGTCGCTTGAGATGCTGAGGATATCGATCATGATGTTTCTGCCCGAGCTATCGAAATTATTGACATACGGTGCCGCCCGTTGAGGTCGCGAGACTTTCGCGCGGCAACGTGGTGGTGAGCGGCGGCATAGTGAGCGTGAGCGGAACGAACGGGATCATCGTCTTCACACTGACGTTGGTGACGCTGACCGTGACGAACGTACAGGTGCCGCGTGCCGTGGCGGGATCCGAGTCGCAGCCCGACGGGGTGTAGTCCAGATTCACGTTCGACGAGGCAAGCAATGGCAGTAACCCGGTGATCCTGGATTTGACGACCGATGCGTCGGCATCGCACACCGCTGCGGTGCGTGCGCCGAGTCGCACAGCTTCGCTCGCGGTGTTCCAGTAGAACAGCACGCGGCCGAACTCGAGAATACCGACCAACAAGGTGAAGAACAGTGCGGCAACGATCGCAAACTCGACCATGGCTGCGCCGCGCTGATGGCGCCGCCGGGACGCGAATGCGTGCAGGTGTGGCTTCATGATTCCTGCCTCATCACGGTGAAGATGTTGCCGAAGATGAGCCCCTGCAGATTGAAGAGCGTCTCGATCGGCGTGTACTGGTAGCCTTTGATCTTGACCTCGACGAGATTGACGCTGCCCGTTGGCGTTCCGCTGGGGGCGCCGTTGTTCGTGTCGTAGGTCGGGACGCTGGCGAACTGAGCCGGATCGGATGCATCCTGGCAACCCGTCGTATGCGTGGCGTCGCAGATGACGATCATGGAGGTCGTCAAGCCGGTGACAAGCGGCGTGGCCGACCCGCTCGGGCACGCCGAGCTGCCGTAAACCGCGAGGCACTGCGCGCTGGCGATCGGGTAAGCGGGATCGGTCGGCAAGTACATCGACAGGTAGCGCGTCGCATCTCGCGTCGCCTTGGTGAGCGCTTCATACTGGTACAGCGCGTGGCCGAATTCGGCCACACCCAAGGCGAGTAACAGAAGCGGGGCCACGACGATGGCGAATTCCACCATCGCTGCGCCGCGCATGCGTTTGAGAGAGGGGCGGTTGTTTTTCATGATCGCCTCGCTTATTGCACCAACACGGGAACGAGCGGGCCGACGGACGTGCCATCGCCGGGCGTGCCCTGCGTGGCACATGGCACGCTCGCATCAGTCGACTTGCCTTCGTATTCCAGATGGACTGCCGCGGCTCCGCCGCCGCTGTCCATCGGATCGAGCATCAGTACGCAGTCCCACCAGGCGATGGTCGCCTTATGGCCGCTCAGCAACTGGGTGCAGTCCACTTCGGGGGCGAGCGCCAGCCGGCGATCGGTGCCGGCGGAATAGGTCGTGCTCGAGTACGATCCCTTTGTCGTGATCTGTGCGAGCGCGTCCCCCTGATAGGGCGTGAACGTCGAGCGCTTGCTGACGAAATCGCTATAAGCGTTGCTTCCCAACTTCCAACTTGCCGCTGTATAGGCGAATCCAGTGAAATCGTGCGCATCGGCGGATTGCGAATACGGGTTCGCATAGATGCCGAAGCGCGAGTTCCATGCGCCGGTGTCCGTGATCATGTTCCCCGGTGAGCCGACGCTCGAGCCGATCGCCGGCAGCGCGCAGTAGTTGCCCGTCAGTTCGTCCCTGATGGCATTCGCGTTGTTGCTGCCGTCGAGGGCTGCCCAACCGAAATTGCCTGGGCCATACTGGGGCGGTGAGCCAGTTTTGGAGGCGATCCACTGGCCCGGTGTATAGCTCTGGCCCGCGATCGGCGGACTCACCTGCGTCCCGGCCTTGCAGACATACACGGGAATAGCGCAGGTGGTTTGAGCGGGGCTGGTCGTCGCGACGGCCATGGTCGATACCGAAGCGTTCGCCACCGAGTTGCCCGGCAGCACGTTGAGCACCTGGACGAACCAGTTCGAAATATTCGATAGCGAGGTCGTGCATTTCACGAACTTGATCTTCGAAGGGTTGGCCACCGAGCCCTTGGGCAGGAACGGGTTGCTCAGCGAATCGGTGTAGGTCACGTTGCTGTCGGTCGCGAACTGCACCTGTTGGCTCTGGAAGAACACGCGGTTGAGGTTGCCGGCTGTGATGCCGGCCGCCTCCGATACCGAGAGGTTGATCGTCGCGCCGGTGAGGTCGCGAACCGCGGCGAGCGCACAGGCGTCCGCACTGTTTTGCAGCTCGCTTCTCACGATGTAGAGCTTGCCGAGATCGAGCGCGAGCCCGACGACCCCGATCAGCACCGCAAGGGACAGCGCGACGATGACCGCCACGGCGCCGCCTTGAGTGCGTCGAGTGCTGCTTGATCTGCCTGATTGCCATTGGCGACGCATGATGACTTCCCCTTTCGATATGTTGGTTCACTGACCTCCGCCGCCACCACCGCCGCCACCGCCACCACCACCGACGCCGATCACGAACGGCGTGAACGTGGGCGGCGGGGCGTCGAACGACTTCTGGTACTGACCCATCGCAGAGTTCGCGGCTTTGCCGTCGATCCCTTGCTTGGACGGGTTATGCTCACCGGCATCGGGATCGATGACCTGCGCCTGCACCACGGTTTTGACCGCTTCGCCGAAGTGCGCGTCCCAGATCGGCGAACTCGACATGCAGCCGCCGAGCGCGGCGCAGGCCGGGGCCATGGCGATGAGGAGTGCCCGGCGCGCAAAAACGGAGTGATTGAGTTTCATGAGATTCCCCTTGGCTCAAGCGTTACTGCTTGGCTGAATCGTTCGATTGCTTCGACATCGCGAGCTCGCCGCGCTTATCCGCTGCGTCCAGGCCCGCCGAGGCGATGTCCGCCGTCGGTACGGGCTGCGACACGGCCGGTGTCGGCGATGGCGTGGACGATGTCGGTTCCGTTTGGCTCGGCGCTGTGGCTGCGGGCAGCTGCGCAGGCGCGCTCGACGGCGGCGTGCTTGGCGGCGTGGCGGGATCCGTCGGCGCTGTGGCCGATTGCGTCGATGAGCGCGCCGGCGCGGTCGATGCGCCAGGTGCGGCGGCCGGTGCCGTGCGGCGCTTGGCCCCTCGGCCTTCCATATCGCCGGTCGCGTAGATGTCCGCCTCGCTCGGTTGCGTGAAGCTGTCGGTTGGCAACGGAACGTTCGGGTTCGCCAGCGGCTTCACGAGATGCGGCGTGACGATGAACACGAGCTCGGTCCGGTCCTGCTGGAAGTTCGTGCTGCGCAGCAAGGTGCCGATCACAGGCAGTTCTCCCAAGCCCGGGAACGCCTTCAATGTGCCGGTGATGTTGTTGCCGATAAGGCCGCCGATGGCGAACGATTCGCCGTCGTTCATCTGCACCGTCGTTGCTGCGCGGCGCGTCGTGATGAGCGGCAGGATTGCCGCCGCATTCGCGCCCGCCGCGGTCACCGCCACACCGGTGGGCGACAGCTCAGACACTTCCGGGGACACCTTCAAGTTGATGCGGCCGTTGGCCAGCACCGTCGGCGTGAACTTCAGGCCCACGCCGAACTCCTCTTCCTGCAGCGTGATCGTGGTGCCGCCGTTCGCATTGCTCTGAGGGACCGGAATGAACACACGACCGCCTGCGAGGAAGGAGGCTTCCTGACCGCTGACCGTCACGAGGTTTGGCTCGGCGAGAATCTTCGTGAGCTCGTCGGTCTTCTGCGCATCGATTGCGGCCTGGAACGGCAGCCTGTTCGCCTTGCTGCCCACAATGGCCGTTTGTGCGCCGGTCAGCAAGCTGCTCACCAAGGCGCCGGTCCAACTTCCAAATCCGCCTTGAAGGTTGAGCTGCGAGCCCAATTGATTGACGACCGTCTTTGCCACTTCCGCAACCTTGACCTCGAGCATGACCTGCTGCGGCGAATCGACCGTCATCATGTTGAGCACGCTCGTCGAGCCGCCCGAGCTCGAAAACTGCTGGCTCGAACCGCCTCCCCCCGCATTCGACGAACTCGATTGGGATTGCTGTGTCGGTTGCGACGCCGCATACGCATTGGCGATTTGCACGATCTGCTGAGCGGCCGGCGCACTCGATACATCGCCTGACAGCACCAGGTTGCCCGCCGCGGTCGTGACGCGAATCCCGCGTTCGGCCGGCATCAGCTGCCTCAACGTATGCTGCAAGCCGTCGGCGTCGGCGCCGACCATGACATCGATCATCTGGCAGGCGCCGCTGCGTCCCTGGATGATCATGTTGGTCGTACCGACGGACATGCCGACGATATAGAGCGTGCGCGGCGAAACCAGCGTTGCCTGGGCGACGACCGGATTGCCGATCGTCCGGGCGATGGTTGGCTCGTCGAGCGGAACGAGGGTCGACTTGCCGACGGGCACGGCGACATTTCCCCCTTCGCGAACTTCGCCTGTACAACTCGGCCCCCGAAGCGGCTGTGCGGCGGCCGGCGCCGCCGCCTTGGGATCCGCGCGGCCTTTGGGGGCCTCTTTGGCGCCGACGGGCTGCATGCAGATCACACCCGCTGCGACAAGCGCCGCGAATACTGCGCTGCTGGTCTTGCAGCGCCGTGGGCCTCGGCCCAGACTCAACTTTGTTCTCGTATCCATTTGATGATGCCCCCGGTTACCGATATCGGCGATACCTGTACTTCGTTAATCGATGCTGTAGTCTTTTTTGCGTTTTTCACTTTTCACGCGCACGCCGGTCCTGACGTGCGCCTGACATTCGCCGCTAAAAACATTCTTCGCTGCCTGTCATGCCGGACAGCACGCCGACGCAATCGCGTTTTGCGCGAGGGGCGGGGCGGGCTTCGACATAGCGCACGCGTGCCGTCTTCACGGGCGCGGCAGCGGGTGCCGGTGCCGGCGCCGACGCCGCGACGGGAACACCGAGCAGCGTGAGCTTCGTGGCGCCTTTCGTCGTGAGCTGATCTTTATCGACCTGGTTGCGCAATACGAGCGACAACGTGCCGACGCTGCGTGCGAGATCGAGTTTCTCCGCCTGATCGGGCGACACTTGGAGCGTGACCGCGTTGACGACCTTCGGCTGGGTATCGTCGCGGCTCACCTGCTGCGCGACCGCCAACACCAGAATTTTTTCGAGCACGATCTTCGAAATGCTCTGCTGATCGCCTTTTCCGGGCTCTTGCGTATTCACGATGACGTCGACGTAGTTGCCCGGCAACGCAAAGCCCGCCACGCCGACCACGTCGTTCACGCGAACCGTGATGGCGCGGTCGCCTTTGTCGATCACCGCGGACAGGCCGCCTTTCGTGCCGATCGGCGCGAGCTTCGTTTCGAGCACCGGCTCTCCCCGAGCGAGACTCGTGCGAAGCACGCGTCCGTCGAGATTTTTCATATCCGTGAACGAACCGGGTGGCACGCTGCCGGACGGCCAGTTGACGATGCGGATCATATTGACGTTGATCGGCTGCCCGAGATTGATGTCATCCCTCGCGACGGCGACGGGTGTCAGCGCACTCGATGAGGTATGGATCAGCCATCGGGACGCAAAAATAACCGCCGCAAGGCCGGCGATCATGGCCAGCGCCAGCATGATGAGAGCGCGACTGTTTTTCATGACAAGACTCCTCGTGGATCAAGAAACGAGCGCGGATCAGCGCGCCGCCAAACGTTTATCGGGTTGCTTCGTGGCGGGCGGATGAGGTCCGTTTCGGCTTCCGATGTCGCCGAAATAGCTCTGCCATGCTTCGAGGAGCCCGTCCTCGGTGACTTCGCGCGCCGCCCCGCGATATTCCGCGGAGGCCGCAAGCAGGTGGAGCAGATCGCGCGGGTAGCACGCAAGAAAGGGCTTATTCGTCGCCATATGCAGCTCATGCAACAAGTACTCGAATACCGACTGGTGCATCTTGAAGCCGATCGATGCGCAACATGCATCGAACACCGCGCGATAGTCGTCGATCGACAGTGGACCGATTTTCAGTTTCGATCCGAGTCGACGCAGGAATGCCTCGTCGCCGATCTGAGCCGGATCGAGGTTGCTCGAGAACACCGGCCATACATCGAACGGAGCCGTAAAGCGCGTGCCGGACTGCAGCGTGAAGAGGTCGACGCCGCGATCGAGCGGCATGATCCAGCGATTGAGCAGTTCATGAGCCGCAACGCGCTGACGTCCGAGGTCGTCGACGATATACAGGCCCATGTTCGCCTTCAGGTGCGGCGGTGCCTGATAAAAGCCTGCGTTGACGTCATAGCGAAGATCGAGACCCTCGAGCGTCAGCTCTCCCCCGGAGAGGATGACCGGCCGGCGGCATAGCCGCCACCGCTTATCGCCGACGGCGCCCTGGGCTGCCGCGGGCGCCTCCTGATGGACGAGGGGGTCATACAATTGCACGATTTCGCCGCCGATAAACAGCGCGTAGGGGATCGGAACGTCACCATGAAGGAGCTTGCCGAGCCGTTCGGCGATGAACGTCTTGCCGCTGCCGGCGGCGCCGTACATCAACAGAGGCCGCCCGGCATTCAGTGAGGCCGCGGCGCTCTCGAGCAAAGCGTGATTGACACGCACTTCGCCAAATACGGCATCGACATCGGCAGGCGTGATGCGCTGCTTACGCACCGAATGCTCGCGTACGACTTCGGCGTAGTGCTCAAATGCGATCGGCGCGGGGCCGCAATAGCTGCAGCGCGCCAGCTCGTCCGCGGCAAGTGTTCGGCCCGCCTCGGTCAGACGCATCGTCACATCGATATCGGTCGCGCCGCGGTGCGTGATCTCGGCAAGATGTTCACGCACGAGGAACGACAGGACATCTTCGAGGACAGCGATAGGCAGCCGATGACGCGCGGACAAATCGGAGAACGTCGATTTGCCGTTCTGCAGTGTGGATTTCAGCACGAGACGGCCGACGAACGTCGGCGGCAGGCCCGTGTCCGCCAGTGTGCGCGGTGTGCGCAGCCCGACGGGCGGTGCTTCTGCATTGCGCGCGCGCAAAACGGGCGGCTCTGGCAGCCGCGTAATGTGCGCCGAGCTGCCTTGTTCGATGTGATGTCCGTCCATGTCCCACTCCCCGGATAGCTATTGACTGGGTCCAACCGTTGTTTGAAGCGTCGTTTGCTTCTGGTCGTTACACCGCGGACATGAAGAGCATGACTAACGTCCCGGCGGCGATGGCGACGCCGTAGGGCAACGTCCCGACTGATTTGATGCCGGACGAAGCGCCCACTCCGTTCTGTTGCAGACGCCAGCCGCCATGTGCGATCGACCATAGATTCAAGAAAAGCTGTGTCATGCGGCCGCGGAAAAGGGTCCACGCGATCGACCACACTCCGCCAATGACAAAAGACACGAGCGCCACATAGAGAATCATGCTGGGGCCGACCCATGCACCGATCGTCGCGAGCAGCTTGACGTCGCCGGCCGCGGTCGCGCGCAGCAGGTACAGCGGAATCAGCAAGGCGAAGCCGGTCAGCGCGCCGGCGAGCGCGTCGCCCATCCCTGTCACAGGCCCGAGAAGAACGGCATTAACCAGGAACGCGGCCAGCAGACCGGCCGCAATCACGCGGTTCGGGATGCGACGGCACACGATATCCGTGCTGGCGGTCAGGATGACCAGTGCGACCACGAGAGGCGGGATCGGTTGCGGCGGCAGCGGTACGGTCAACATCGAAAACCTCGGTCCGGTTGGTTGGTGTCCAGCGGGCGCTGCGAAAGCGCGTGCCAGTTGTGTTTGTTGGGCGGCAAGACGAACGAGCCCTATGGGAATCCGTTCGTTTTGCCGGGTCCATTAACGATCACCTGAAGCTGCGGTTGCATCAGCACCAGTTAGATGTCATCGGCGATCGAATTGAAAATACCGTTCGTGCCGTTGCCGATCGCGGTAACAGCCAAGATGCAGACGATCGCAATCAGGGCGAGCATCAGTGCGTACTCGACCATGGTGGCGCCGTCTTCGTCGCACAAAAACTGCTTTGTATGCGTGATAAGGGCTTGCATTCGTCGTCTCCTTCCGATGAGACCGAAGGGCCTCTGTGAGTGGCGAAAAACAGCTACGTTCGATGAAACGGCGGACTGCACGATGTGTCATGCTTTGCCCGCCCCAAGCTCATCAGATTGCATCCGCAACCGTGTTGAACATAGTGTTCGCACCCTTGCCGATCGCTGTAACGGCCAGGATACATACGACGGCAATGAGGGCGAGCATGAGCGCGTACTCGACCATCGTGGCGCCGTCTTCGTCGCGAAGGAAATGCTTGGCTCGGTTGATGATGGTTTGCATTTTGTGAATCTCCATGAGATGCAAAGTGACAAAGCCCTCGCCAGGATTGGCTTCGGGAAGGAACTGCTATTGGTGCTGCTGTGGGTGCTGCGGAAAAAAACGTGGGCGATCGGCCTGTCGGCAGATGCGCGCGCCGATCGGAATAGCAACACGTGCATGAACAGGCGGCAGGTTCGATGCCGTGCACACGTAATCACGTAGCGTGATGCCGGGCATCAAGTGACGAGGTTGCCGGCGCGACGCGCAACGGCGGGCGGCAGCAAGGGCATGGCGAGCAATGCGCCTGAGGCATGCGAGTCCTCTCGCTGTTGCGACAGGCGATACCCCGCGTCGAATCGTGGCACTCATGCTGATCCCCCCCGGGTGTTCAGCGCTGTTCTCCGGCATCCGGTTAAACCCGATGCCAACTTGTCAGTCGGCGCTTCGCCTTGGTTCCTGCCTCGTTCCCGCCATCCAGAAGGGTGGCGGGAACGGGAAGGATCCCCCCCGCGAGTAACGCCCATTTGTGGTTCTTCGGCTCGATCTATGTCGGGTGGTCCGAATCACTGGGTCGTTACGTCGTCGACTGCGCGGCTACCAAGGCAAGGTCTGGACCAACGCCCCCAAAGCCTATGATTTGCAAGGGTTTCCGCAACGGCTGCCGCTTTGCTTCGTACGATTTGTGGATTGACTGTCTCAGGCGTGCGACAACCTCGAGGGGATTTCGAGGTTATGGCGCAATGCGTTGTGCCGCCCGTGGATGGCGAATTGTTTTCGTGCAGGCTCGATTGAGGCGGCTCAGGGAGTCGGAATTCGAAGGCCCACAAGGCTTTCGGCCAGACAGCAGTCCGGCCCCGGGTGGGATTGACAGAAGTGTATCGATGTTGAAACGCGCCTCTACGAGGCATCAATTCTCACGCGGGGCGGCTTGCGTGCGTTACCGAACGTAGCGGGAGCATGCATCGTCTCTTCAAGGGGAAAACGCCCTTGAAAGCTCGATTGGATTCTGCCAACAATGAGCCAGGTGATTCGTCCTAGTTATCGAGGGAAAAAAATCACGCGATACAAGCAAGAACAAAATCAATAAGGACTGGCCCACCGCATGTCGGGTGATGGCCGCATAAGGTGAAGCACATGGACCATTTGAGTCGGGGGAAGCGCGGCGCGAGCCGCTGCGTGCACGGTTGGCTGACGCCGAGCCGGTTGCTGCTTTATAGCAGCACCTTGATCGTGATCTACGCGATTGTGATGGGCGTCTGGGCGTGGACCACAGACGGTTTCAGCCGATCGGATATCTCTCCTCCGGGTATCGACTTCGCGGTTTTCTGGGTGGCGTCCCATGTCGTGCTCCACGGTTCGCCATGGCAAGTGTATAGCCACCTCGTGTTCGCCAAAGCCGAAGCGATGCTCTTGCCCAGCTTCCAATCGGGCAACTTTCTGCCCTGGCTTTATCCGCCCGCGTTTCTGTTCGTCGTTGCCCCGTTTGCATTGCTTCCGCTCGCCGTCTCATACCTCCTGTTCGTCGGCATCAGTGTCCTGCTGTTCACGCGTGCAACGTTGCGTGTTTCAGGGCTCGGTCAGGCGATCGGACAACCGCGCCTGGCTGCACTGTTCGTGGCGGTTGCCCCGAGCGTGTTCGTCGCCGCTGCCGCGGGGCAGAACTCATTGCTTACCGCGACGTTTGCCGGGCTGGCGGTGCACTGGGTCAATCGAAAACCCGTGCTCGCCGGGTTCTGCATCGGCTTGCTCGCCATTAAGCCGCAGATGGCTATCGTTTTTCCGTTTGTTTTGATCGCTGCAGGGGCGTGGCGTACTTTTGTGGTTGCCGCGGTCACTGCATTGTCGATTACTGCGCTTGGCGTGCTGGCGGGTGGCACAGAGACGGTGCACCTATTCCTGCTCAACGCGGAGTTCGTGCGCAGCGTGATCATCCAGCATGCGTTCCACTTCTGGCGCGCCTCGCCAACGACCCTCGCTGCGCTGCGCATCAACGGCGTCGGACTCACGCTTGCGGAGTGCGCGCAGGCGTGGGTGGCGTTCGCCGCCATAGCGGCCGCATGTCAAGTCTGGAGGAGAACGGGCGATACGCGGCTGCGCTGTTCGGTTTTGGCTATTTCGACGCTGATCGCCAATCCTTACGTATGGCACTACGAGTTGACCTGGCTCGGGATCGCGATGGCTTGCCTGCTATCGCTCGGGTTCAAGGAAGGATGGCTGCGGGGGGAGCAGGAGATCCTCGCATTGGCGTGGCTGCTGCCGCTGTATGAATACTTCAATCCGTATTTGGACCTGCCGCAGCTCGGCCCGATTGTGTTGCTGGCCGCGTTGCTGGTCATACCCCGGCGGATGCGTGCAACGGCTGAGGGCACGTTTTCACGTGCCGACAATGTGATCGCTGCGAAACGGGTGTGCGTGACGGCCCCTACGGTATCGATGCAGCGGGAAAGTGTGAATAACGGGGGCTAACATGGACGCACCGATCGGCAAACCATTGATTTCGCTCGTCGTGCCTTTTTATAACGAGGTCGAAGGCGTTGACGGATTCTTTGGCAAGATCGTGCCGTTGCTCGAGGCGATCGAATCGATACGATTTGAGATCGTCTGCATCAATGACGGCAGCACCGACGGCACACTCGATAAACTGGTGCACGTGGCGACGACGGATACGCGCGTGCGGGTGCTGGATTTCTCGCGTAATTTCGGCAAGGAAGCCGCGCTGACAGCCGGTATCGAGGAAGCCTCGGGCGATGCGGTGATTCCCATCGATGCCGACCTGCAGGACCCGCCCGGTCTCATTCCGGTCATGATCGAACATTGGCTGAAAGGAGCCGAGGTTGTCGCTGCAAAAAGAAGCGACCGGGCTTGCGATACGTTTCTGAAACGAACGACAGCGGCACTTTACTATCGCGTCCATAACGCGCTGTCCGAAGTCAAGCTGCCTGAAAATGTCGGTGATTTTCGCTTGATGGACCGCTCGGTCGTCAATGCTTTGCGAAGTCTGCCGGAACGGCACCGCTTTATGAAGGGGCTCTTCGCATGGGTCGGCTTCCGGACGGTCATCGTTGAATATCAGCGCGAGCCGCGCACAGCCGGGAAGTCGAAGTTCTCGGGATGGCGGCTCTGGAATTTCGCGCTTGAAGGGATCACCAGCTTCAGCACGGTACCGCTGCGCAGCTGGACGTATATCGGGCTTGCGATGGCGGCGCTCGCGTTTTGCTATGGCGGGGCGATCATCGGGCGCACGCTTCTATTCGGCAATCCGGTGCCCGGATACGCTTCGCTGCTTTCGATCGTGCTTTTCCTGGGCGGGATCGAACTCATCGGCATCGGCATGGTGGGCGAGTATGTCGGCCGCATCTATGACGAGACGAAAGAACGCCCGATTTACATCGTGCGGCGTCGCTATCAAGTGAACAACAACACAAGCGTGGTACCCCTGCGGCGCAGCGAGGGCGCCACGCGCAACGTAACGGCGCTGCACGCCCCGCGCAGGCGCGCGATGGCCGACGCGCGGATGGGTCGTTGAAATAGCCTGGGAGAGATTTGCCATGTCACCTGAAGCCTATCTGGAAATGGCGGAGACGGAGCACGAACACTGGTGGTTCCGTGGCCGGCGCGACGTCGTTTGTTCAATCCTTCGTCAGCTCGCCCTGGCGCCTGACACGCGTGTGCTCGAGGTGGGCTCCGGCACGGGCGGAAACCTGGACATACTGGCTCGATTCGGCAGTGTGAGCGGATTGGAGATGGATGCGAATGCGGTTGCAATGAGCATCGAGCGGACTGCTGGCCGCTTCGACATTCGTCGCGGACGCTGCCCCGACGACGTTCCGTTCCAAGACGGTGCCTTCGATCTGATTTGCTTCCTCGACTGTCTGGAACACATCGCAGAGGACGTCTGCACGCTCCGGCGCATGCACGCGCTGCTGGCGCCGGGCGGATCGATTCTGGTGACGGTGCCGGCGTATCAATGGCTGTGGAGCGCACACGACGAGTTTCTTCACCATCATCGCCGCTACGATCGCGCCTCATTGACACGATGTGCACAGACAGCGGGTTACCGCATCGAACGCGTCACCTATTTCAACACGCTGCTCTTTCCGCTCGCGGTGGCGGTCCGATTGTGTGATCGGCTGCTTCGGCGCGGCCGATCGAGCGGAGATGCGGTGCCGGCAGAGCCGTTGAATGCCATGCTGTACGGCATTTTCAAACGCGAGTCGTCATGGCTGGCGCGTCACGGGCTGCCTTTTGGTGTTTCGTTGCTCGCCGTGTTGAAGTCCGATTAGTGATGCCTGGCCAGAAAGGCTCGGCGGAGCGGGCTTCGAATCGTGCATCGAGCCCCGAACCGACTCGTCTTGCCGAGAGGCTCATGAGGCCGTTCGCTCATTCGTCGATCCGATACTTGGTAGTCGGCTTTTCAAACACGGCAGTCGGCTTTGCCGTGATCTGGATTGCGTTGCGCGGCTTTGGCCTCGGCAATGTCATAGCAAATGCCGCCGGCTATTCGGTTGCATTCTTATGGAGCTTTGCGCTCAACCGGAAGTGGACATTTTATCACCAGGGCGCTGTGGGGTTCGCGTTGCTGCGTTATTTACTTGCAACAGGCGTGGCCTACGGTATGAACCTGCTCGTGGTGATACGGGTAGAACAGCTGCTGGGTCAAGGCAGCCTGTTCGTGCAGATCGATGGAATGCTGACCTACACCGCGGTCGCGTATGTCGGGGCGCGGTATTTCGTATTCCCCAGGAACCGCGCACTGTCTTGCGGCCGAAGCGTTCAAGCGTCTAAGCGCCGAAGCGGCTGCCAAAGACTCGTTGCGCCCGGTGAAGGAAAACCATGAGACAACTCGATCGGCGTTGGCTATTCCGGGTTGCATTGTGCTCGAGCGTTGTTCTCGCCATTGAGCTCAGCTTCGCATTCAGTCTGGCGTGGGGCACCTTCACACAATCGGGGCCGCCGCAGGCGGGATTCGGGATCGACTTTTCCGTGTACTGGAGTGCGGCGGTCGTGGCGCTCACGCACAGCCCGGCAGCCGTCTTCAATCAAGATCTGATGATGGCCGTCGAGCAAACGGTCCGATCGGGCAAACTGTTCGCGGGCACGAGTGGGCCTTGGTTATATCCGCCCGCGTTTCTCATTTTTCTCTTGCCTCTTGGGATGATGCCTTTGAACGTGGCGCTGACCGCGTTCAGCTGCGTTGGGATCGCTGCCTACCTTCGCTCCATGTGGGGGATCGTGCGCCCTATTGGACCGCTGGCGCTCGTTCCTGTGGCTGCATTCCCCGGGTTGTGGCTTGCGCTCTGTTACGGGCAGAACTCCCTTCTGACGGCGGCTGCGGCCGCGGCTGCTCTCGCACTGTTACCGACGCGGCCGATATTGGCCGGCATCTTTATCGGTCTGCTTAGCGTGAAGCCTCAGCTGGGATTGATTTTTCCGCTGGCGTTGATCTGCTCGCGGCAGTGGCGTTGCTTGGTATCGGCAGCGATATGCTCATTCCTATTGTGGAGCGTGAGTGCGCTGATGCTTGGCGTCGACATGCTGCCGGCGTGGGTCCATACCGTCTCCTGGTTCAGACATACCTGGATCGAACATAACCCTGAGATATGGCGCGGTATGCCGACGGTTTATGCCGCAGCACGAAGAGCGGGCGCATCGGCTCAATGGGCGTATGGGCTACAGGCAGCGGTTGCGGTCCCCGCTTGCGCCGTGATGGCATGGCTATGGAGGGGCACGGCGAGAGACGAACTGAAAGCCGCGGCATTGGGTTGCTGCACGCTACTCGTTCAGCCCTATCTGCTGTACTACGATCTTGCCTGGCTCGCGATTCCCATTGCTTTCATTGCGGTCGATCTCTATCGGCATGCCGGGCGCGCCTTCGAATGGCTCCTGCTCGTCGCTGCATGGGCGATGCCTTTGCAGTCCGTCGCGGCCACAATGATCGAAGGGTTGGGGCATTGGACGCCGGCGGTTCTCGTGTTGCTCCTTTGCCTGATTGTTTTTCGGCATCGGAATCGGCACCCGGCCGGGCAAACCGCCGAACACGGCCGATCCAAGTTATCCGATTTATCCGGGCGTGCTGCGCATTTTTGAACGTCGTTTAGCTGTGCCCGCTGGCAGCACGCGGCGGTCGGCTCGATACCAGCGGTGTTTGGCCCCGTGCAGGTGGACACATCGGCAATGCACTTCGGCGCTTCGCTGCCGTCGCATCATGCGAGCGGCAGCGAAGGCGAAGGAGCTCCTGCAGGCAACGCCGTGCGCCATTTCGTGTCGGCCCTCGCGTGCTTTGCTCTCATGGCTGTTATGCACTGCCTGCGGGTAACTTTTTATGCAAGCGCTATGCCAAGGGGTACGAAACGCTTTAGCGTCAA
>NZ_JBQCDN010000360.1:0-10132 GCF_051961175.1 Trinickia sp.
GGGGTGGGGGGGGCCCTGGTTTTTTTAAATGGCCGTTTCCTTGTCCCCCCCCCCCCACACCCCCGCGGCTGTGGCCACTGCCGCCAATAAGCAGGCACCTCAACCAGAAAAAGCGCCGACGCCTACACTTGCTCGCGTATCCGGGCGTAGGCCACCCAAGGGGTCACTGGCCGATAAACGGGCTTCCGAGGCCTCTTCGCTTCACTCCACCTCACCAAAAGCGGCCGCGCTCGGGTTCGTGCATCGGGTCGGGCGTCTTTTGCGTCATGCGCAGGATGCCCTGCGGGTCGAAGTAAAAGCTGTACATCTGATACCAGACGTTGGCTTCGAGATAGCGGTACGTCCATACCTCGCGCTTCATCAACGGAAAGTACGACGTCTCCACCGGGCGCCCGAAATTGACCAGCACGTCCTGCTTCGTCCACGTGCCGATCTGTGCCTTGTAGAACTCGCTGGGCTGCAGCACTTGCCGCACGTTCAGTACCTTGCCCGATGCATCGACGTCGGCCGCAGTCGTGACTTCGCCCATCGGTTGAGTGGGCCACATCAGCCGCTTGCCCCCATTGGGCAAGTCGTAGATCTCGCGCGGGGGGCCGAGACGCGCGACGACGGCCGATTGATCCTCGCCGGCCGTAAAACCCTGCCACGGTTGCGCGCACCCGGCGAGGATAAAGGCGGCCGCACAGGTGAGGGCGGCGGAAAGACGTTTGGACATAAATGCCTCCGATAATTCCACGAGCGGCGTTGTAACACGGGCCCGCCTGGTTTGGACAGGGGCAGCGCACAAAGATTTGAGTTACGGGCATGTCAATGCGGTGTGCGTTTGCCCATGCGGTGGCTTGCGAGCGGTGCCGGTGAGGCCTAATATCCGCGCTTCGAATGGCGGCAAGGAACGCATGATGAAGGGCGAGCAGACGAAGCGGGCTAAATGGGCTAAATGGGCCAAATGGACGAAATGGGCATCGATCGCCGGTGCCGTCTGTGCGTTGGCGGCGCCGGCCGCGCAGGCCGCCGGCGCGAATGACGCCGCGGCGCCGATCCGGCTCGCACTGATCGAGGGGATGTCGGGGCCCTTCGCGGACGCCGGCGCGGCAGTCGAGCGCAATGTGCGTTTTGCGATCGAGCGCGTCAATGCGCGCGGCGGCGTAAAGCTGCCCGACGGCGCGCATCCGCTCGAACTCGTGGTGCTCGACAGCCAGGGCGGCGTCGAGCAGGCGCTCGTGCAGTTGCGCGCCGCGGCCGACCGTCACATCCCGTTCGTTTTGCAGGGCAATGGCTCGGCCGTGGCCGCGGCGCTCGTCGCGGCCATCGACAAGCAAAACACCCGCGAACCCGAGAACCGTGAGCTGTTTCTGAACTACTCGGCCGATGATCCGGCGCTGACGGGGGCATCGTGCAGCTTTTGGCATTTTCGTTTCGATGCCCACGCGGGCATGCGGATGAACGCGCTCGCCGATGTCATCGCGCGCGATCAATCGGTCAAACATGTGTATCTCCTGAACCAGGACTACAGCTTCGGCCATGACGTCAGTTCGCTCGCGCGTACCGCGCTGGCAGCCAAGCGGCCCGATATCTCGATCGTTGGCGATGAGTTTCATCCGATCGGCCGCGTCAAGGACTTCACGCCCTACATCGCCAAGCTGCGGGCAAGCGGTGCCGACGCCGTCGTCACGGGGAATTGGGGCAACGATCTGGCGCTGCTCGTGAAGGCTGCCCGGGAGCAGGGCTTCGCCGGCAAGTTCTATACGTTCTACGGCAACAGCCTTGATGCACCGGCGGCCATTGGGGAGGCGGGCGTCAAGCGTGTCGTTGCCGTCGCCGACTGGCACCCGAACGCCGGGACAGCCGCGGCCGCGGACGAGCGTTTGCCCCATGCGAACGCGTCGGCCTCCGATGCGTACTATGCGGCCTTCCGGGCCCGTTTTCCCGCCGCGCACGACGATTACGCGCTGGCCCGCATCGACGTCATGATCGAGATGCTCGCCGACGCCATCGCGCGGGCGCACGGCACCGATGCTGTTGCCGTTGCCAAGGCGCTCGAAGGGGCGAAATACGACAACGGTTTCGATCGGGCCTGGATGCGCGCCGACGATCATCAGTTGATCCAACCCCTTTATGTGATCGAAATGGACAAGGCGGGTACGCCTGGGGTGCGTTTCGACAATGAGGGCTCGGGTTATGGCTTCCGAACGGTCCTGGCTTTGCCGCCGGAGCGGACGGCGCTGCCGGGCGAGTGCAAGATGAAGCGCCCCTGAGGGCGGGAAGCGGGGCCGCAGTGGGCGCAGCCGTCCAGCGGCTTTCGGTTGTGCTACAATGCGCCCTTCGTCGTAACCCACGGCACGGCCTTTCTTCCGTGACCGCCTGTTTGTTTTAAAGGAAATCAAATGTCTGTTGCTGATATCAAGAAGTCTGACATCGTCGCGCAATTCGCACGCGGCACGAACGATACGGGCTCGCCCGAAGTTCAAGTTGCGTTGCTTACGTCGCGCATCAACGAATTGACCTCGCACTTCAAGTCGCACACGAAGGATCACCACAGCCGCCGCGGTCTGCTGCGCATGGTGAGCCGTCGTCGTAAGCTGCTCGACTACCTGAAGGGCAAGGACGCCGACCGTTACCGTTCGCTGATCGAGAAGCTGGGTCTGCGCAAGTAAACGGCCGTTGCCGCGTTATGCAAGATGCCTGTGTCAGTACTGCTGATGCAGGCATTTGTTTTTGCGGCATCACTTGGCGCTTTGGCGCCTGGTGATGCCTCAAGCGCAGCGTAGGTGGGACTGTCTGGTCCCACCTACGCTGCGCATCGTTGGTCCGGCCAAGCACCACCGGCACGCACCATGCGTCGTGCCCATGCCACAAGACGTACCAAGCCCGCACACGCATCGATCGCGCGTTGCGGGTTGCTTCAAAGCAGTCGGCAAAGGCGGGCAGAGCTTTGTGTCATTCCAGCGCGGCGAGCGGGCCTCGTTCACCGGGCGCCGGCGCTGGAATGGCATAACACTCCTCTTCCCGCAGGTGCGCCGGCTGTCGGCGCCGCCCGTCGATGTTGCTGTATCGCGGCGGCGATCCCAAATAGATGAGAAGAGAGAAGGAGTGATACATGTCCATGTTCAATAAGATCGTCAAAGAATTCAAATGGGGACAACATACCGTTCGTCTCGAAACGGGTGAGGTCGCGCGCCAGGCATCGGGCGCCGTCATCGTCGACGTGGAAGACACCGTCGTGCTGGCCACTGTGGTCGGTGCGAAGAGCGCCAAGCCGGGCCAGGATTTCTTCCCGCTGACCGTCGATTACATCGAGAAAACGTACTCGGCCGGTAAGATCCCGGGCGGCTTCTTCCGCCGCGAGGGCCGTCCCTCGGAGCATGAAACGCTGACGTCGCGCCTGATCGACCGTCCGTTGCGCCCGCTGTTTCCGGAAGGCTTCTACAACGAAGTCCAAGTCGTCATTCACGTGCTGTCGATCAACCCGGAAGTGCCGGCCGACATCCCCGCGTTGATCGGCGCTTCGGCCGCGCTGGCCGTGTCGGGCCTGCCGTTCAAAGGCCCCGTCGGCGCCGCCCGTGTCGCCTACATCAACAACGAATACGTGTTGAACCCGACGCGCACGCAGCAGGAGGAATCGAGCCTGGACCTCGTCGTCGCCGGTACCGAGCGTGCCGTGCTGATGGTCGAATCGGAAGCGGATCAACTGCCCGAAGACGTCATGCTGGGCGCGGTGGTGTTCGGCCATGAGCAGATGCAAACGGCGATCGACGCGATCCACGAACTCGTGCGCGAAGGCGGCAAGCCCGAATGGGATTGGCAAGCCGCGCCGAAGGACGAAGCATTGATCGCGCGCGTGACAGAAATCGCGCACGGCGAACTCGTGGCGGCTTACCAACTGCGCAACAAGCAGCAGCGTTCGACGAAGCTGAAGGAAGTCTACGCCGCGACGAACGCCAAGCTCGACGAACAAGCCTTGGCCGCGGGCCAAATGCCGGTCGACAAAACCGCCGTCGGCAACATCCTGTTCGACATCGAAGCGAAGATCGTCCGCAGCCAGATCCTGAACGGCGAACCGCGTATCGACGGCCGCGACACGCGCACCGTGCGCCCCATCGAAATCCGCACGGGCGTGCTGCCGCGTACGCACGGTTCGGCGCTGTTCACGCGCGGCGAGACGCAAGCGCTCGTCGTGGCGACGCTCGGCACGAAGGGCGACGAGCAGATCATCGACGCGCTCGAAGGCGAATACCGCGAGCGCATCATACTGCACTACAACATGCCTCCGTTCGCCACGGGTGAAACGGGCCGCGTGGGCACGCCCAAGCGCCGCGAAATCGGCCACGGCCGTCTGGCCAAGCGTGCGCTCGTCGCCTGCTTGCCGAGCGCCGAAGAGTTCGGTTACTCGATCCGCGTCGTGTCGGAAATCACGGAATCGAACGGTTCGTCGTCGATGGCTTCGGTCTGCGGCGGCTGCCTCGCACTGATGGATGCAGGCGTGCCGATGAAGGCGCACGTCGCCGGTATCGCGATGGGCCTGATTCTGGACGGCAACAAGTTCGCCGTGCTCACCGACATCCTCGGCGATGAAGATCACCTCGGCGACATGGACTTCAAGGTGGCCGGTACGGCCGACGGCGTGACGGCGCTGCAGATGGACATCAAGATCCAAGGGATCACGAAGGAAATCATGCAGGTGGCGCTCGCTCAGGCGAAGGAAGGCCGCATGCACATCCTCGGCAAGATGACGGCTGCCGTCTCGGGTGCGAGCACGGAGCTGTCGGAATTTGCGCCGCGCATGATCACGGTCAAGATCAACCCCGAGAAGATCCGCGACGTGATCGGCAAGGGCGGTTCGGTGATCCGCGCGTTGACGGAAGAAACGGGCACGACGATCGACATCTCCGACGACGGTGTCGTGACGATCGCGAGCACGAGCAGCGAAGGCATGGCTGAAGCCAAGCGTCGTATCGAGAACATCACCGCCGAAATCGAAGTCGGCCAGGTGTACGAAGGCACGGTACTCAAGCTGCTCGAGTTCGGTGCGATCGTGAACATCCTGCCGGGCAAGGACGGCCTGCTGCACATCTCCGAGATCGCGAACGAGCGCATCAAGGACATCAAGGACTACTTGAGCGAAGGCCAGCAGGTGAAGGTCAAGGTCATCCAAACGGATGAAAAGGGCCGTGTGCGTCTGTCGGCGAAGGCGCTGCTGAACGAAGGCGGCGCGGGCGCTGCTCCTTCGGAGCCGACGCCGCAGTAACGCGTCGTCGTCCCCATGCCTGAAACGGCCGGCCGCCTTCCAAGCGCGCCGGCCGTTTTTTCGTCAGAATGGCGTCCATCCATAGGTATCCGACTGCCTCGGAGGCGATGTGAAAGCGATCGAAATTACGGAGTTCGGTGGCCCTGAAGTGCTGGCGCTCGCCGAGCGGCCCGAGCCGGTGCCCGCCCAGGGCGAAGTGCTCGTCAAAGTGTCGGCGTCGGGCGTGAATCGCCCGGACGTATTCCAGCGCAAGGGGGCCTATGCGCCCCCGCCCGGCGTATCGGATCTGCCGGGGCTCGAGATTTCAGGTGAGATCGTCGGTGGCCACATCGACGAAAAGCATAACCCGTTCGGGCTCAAGATCGGCGATCGCATCTGTGCACTGCTCGCCGGCGGCGGGTATGCGCAGTATGCAAGCGTGCCCCTCGCGCAGTGCTTGCCAGTGCCGAAGGGGTTGACCGACATCGAGGCCGCGTCGTTGCCGGAAACGTTCTTCACCGTCTGGAGCAACGTGTTCGATCGCGCGCGGCTCGGAGCGGGCGAGGGTGGAGCGAACGAGACGTTGCTCGTGCAGGGCGGCTCGAGCGGGATTGGCGTCGCCGCTATCCAGATCGCCCACGCGCTCGGATTCCGCGTCTTCGCCACGGCTGGCACGGCGGACAAGTGCAAAGCCTGCGAGGCGCTCGGGGCCGAGCGTGCGATCAACTATAAATCCGAGGATTTCGTCGAAGTCGTGAAATCGTTGACGAACGACCGCGGGGTGGATGTCATCCTCGATATGGTGGCCGGCGGCTATGTGCCGCGCGAACTGTCCGCACTGGCCGACGGCGGCCGGCTCGTCATCATCGCGCTGTTGGGCGGCGCGAAAGCCGAGCTCAATCTTGCCGAGGTGCTGCGTCGGCGCTTGACAGTGACAGGCTCGACGCTGCGCCCACGCTCGATCGAATTCAAAGCGAGGATTGCGGCGCAGCTCCAGGAGCGTGTTTGGCCGCTCATCGAGGAGGGACGCATCAAGCCCATCGTCTACCGCGTGCTACCCGCGCACGAGGCGAGCGCGGCACATGCGTTGATGGAAAGCGGCGAGCACATCGGCAAGATCGTGTTGGATTGGAGCGGCAAATCGAAGTAACGGCGATTCCACGACACCGCTGATTCATCCGATGTAACCGGCCCTTGAGCGGGCACAGTTTCCCCATCGCCCCGGGGCTCGGCACGAACGATGCCATGCGCTCATACGCCACGCATATGACGCGGGGCTGCGTTCATCCGCATATCGTGCTTTGGACTTGAGCGCGCACGCACTAATACTGGTTACGGTGCGATCTTTCATCGTGCTTTCAATTCGTCGGAAGATCGTGTGACGCATAGCCGAACCCCGCGCGGAGGATCCCATGAGTCAAGTGACGAAGAGTGCGGTAGACGCGCTAAAGGGCGCGATGCGTGGGCAATTGCTGCAAGACGGGGATCCTGGCTATGAGCAGGCGCGTCACATCTGGAATGCGACGATCGATCGCAGGCCGAGCGTCATCGCCTGTTGCGCCGGTGTGGCGGACGTACGCCGCGCTGTTAATTTCGCCCGGGAAAACGAGATGCTGTTGGCCGTCCGGGGCGGAGGCCATAACATCGCAGGCAGCGCGATATGCGACGGCGGGCTCGTGATCGATCTTTCTCCGATGAAATCGGTGCGCATCGACCCGCGCGCGTGCCGTGCCTATGTCGAGCCCGGCGTCACGCTTGGCGAATTCGATCACGAGGCGCAGGCGTTCGGACTGGCGACGCCGCTCGGCATCAATTCGACGACGGGCGTCGCTGGCCTGACGCTCGGCGGTGGCTTTGGCTGGCTGAGCCGCCGGTACGGAATGTCGGTGGATAACCTGCTGTCGGCCGATGTCGTGACGGCCGATGGCGAACTTGTTCACACCGACGCGACGCACGACCCGGATTTGTATTGGGCGATCCGCGGCGGGAGCGGCAATTTCGGCGTCGTGACGATGTTCGAGTTCGAACTGCATCGGGTGGGCCCCGAAGTCTACGCGGGGCTGGTGGTCCTGCCCTTCGAGCAAGCCGCGCAAGCCTTGCATCGCTACAACGCCGCGACGCAGGCCATGCCCGACGAGTTGTCGGTCTGGGCCGTCATGCGCTTGGCTCCGCCGCTGCCGTTCCTATCGTCAGACGTCCACGGTAAGCCAGTCATCGCCTTCGCGCTCTGTTACACGGGGCCCTTGGACATGGGCGCACGTGCCGTCGAAGTGGTGCGCAGTTTCGGCCAGTCCTACGGCGAACATCTCGGTCCGATGCCGTACGCCGCTTGGCAAACGGCGTTCGATCCGTTGCTGACGCCCGGTGCGCGGAACTACTGGAAGTCGCACAATTTCGCCGATTTGCCCGACGCTCTGCTGGATGTGGCCGTTGCCGCGATTGAGCGCCTTCCGTCCCCGCAATGTGAAATATTTTTCGGCCAGATCGGCGGCGCAACCGCCCGCGTGCCGGTCGAGGCGACCGCCTATAGCAGCCGCGACGCGCAGTACGTGATGAACGTACATGCTCGATGGGACGATCCGAGCGAGGATTCGCGCTGTATCGACTGGGCGCGCGGCTTTTTCGAGGCATCGGCGCCGTTCGCGCTCGGCAGTGTTTACGTGAATTTCCTCACGCAAGAAGAGGGCCCGCGCGTGAGCGCCGCCTATGGACCGAACTACGAGCGGCTGATGGCCGCGAAAACGCATTACGACCGGGGCAACCTCTTTCGTCACAACCAAAACATCCGGCCATCGGCGTTATGACGCCGTTGCCGCGCGCGGGGGGGTCGGCGCACCACCGAACCCATTGCATCACGGAGGGACATCATGTCTCGCAAATACATCGACTGCCGGGAGTTCCCGAGCGAAATGAATTGCACCGTCTCTCTCGCGGCGGACAGCGAGAACGAACTGATCGAGGCGGCGGTTCAGCATGCCGTTTCGGTACATCGCCATGTCGATTCGCCCGAATTGCGTGCCCAACTGAAAACGCTGTTCCACGACGGCACGCCGCCCGTCGAGTCGCCGCGCAGAATGTAAGCTGCGCTCGGTCCAGGAACCGCTGGATACGACGCCCGTGCCAGCGGTCGTCACCCGCCGTTCTGCGCGCGCCGGGGCGAGCCGCACAGCCGGCCCGCAGCGGCAGCTGCGCGCCCGGTTTGACCGGCCCCGCCCAAGCACAGTAAAATTGAGCGTTTTGCGTGCGCCTTCTTGCCTGGTGCTTCGAAAATCGGGCTTCCAGAATCGGACTTCCCCAATCGGGCTGCTAATCTCCTCGGGCTTCCAAGCCCGTCGGCTTCCGGTTCGGGTTCCAAGGTGCGTGCTGAGGTCGCCCGGCACAACCCGGGTTGCCGGCACGGCCGCGGCGGACATTACACAGGGCGAGATACATGTCGGAAAAGCGGTCGGAACAGCGAGTGAAGTGGGTGGTCGGCAATTGGAAGATGCATGGGCGCCTTGCAGAGAACGCGGCGCTGTTGCAGGCGGTCGCTGACGGCGCGGCCGCGATGGCCGATACGATCCGCATCGGCGTCTGTGTGCCGACACCGTATCTCGCACAGGCGCAAGCGGTGCTGTCGGGCAAGCCGGTCGCCTGGGGCGTGCAGGATATTTCCACCTACACGCACGGCGCCTATACCGGTGAAGTCGCGGCCGAGATGGCGTGCGAATTCGGCGCGACGCTCGCGATCGTCGGTCATTCCGAACGTCGCGCGTATCACGCGGAAAGCTCTGAGCTCGTCGCCGCGAAGGCGCGCCGCGCGCTCGAAGCCGGGCTCACGCCGATCGTCTGTATCGGCGAAACGCTGGACGAACGCGAGGCAGGTACGACCGAGGCGGTGGTGGGGGCGCAGCTCGATGCGGTCCTGAATCTGCTGTCGGTGGAAGAAGCGGCGCGCATCGTTATCGCCTATGAGCCCGTCTGGGCCATCGGCACGGGGCGGAGCGCCACGGCCGAGCAGGCGCAGGCAGTGCATGCGTTCCTGCGTGCGCGGCTCGCGCAAAAAGATTCGTCGCTCGCGCGCGTGCCGTTGCTGTATGGCGGCAGCGTCAAAGCCGACAATGCATTGGCGCTGTTCGGCCAGGCCGATATCGATGGCGGCCTGATCGGCGGTGCATCGTTGAAGAGTCAGGATTTCCTCGCGATCTGCGCGGCTCAGAAGGCAGCGAGCCAAGCTCGCTAACCAGCGCGCAAATGCGAAGCGGTGTCCGGTGGCGATCGATCGCGCACTGGGCGCTCAAACCACTTATTAGGTGAGTCAGATGCTGTTTTTGAAAACGTTGATCATCGTCGTGCAGCTGCTGTCGGCACTGGGCATTATCGGCCTCGTGCTGCTGCAGCATGGCAAGGGCGCCGACATGGGCGCGGCATTCGGTAGCGGGGCGTCGGGCAGCTTGTTCGGCGCAACGGGCTCCGCCAATTTCCTGTCGCGTGCCACGGCGGTTCTCGCGACGATCTTCTTCGTGACGACGCTCGCGCTCACCTACATCGGTTCGTACAAGTCCCGTCCGTCCGCGGGCGTGTTGGGTTCGGTGACGGCGCCGGCGGCGCCCGCCACGACGGCCGCTTCGGCTCCGGTCGCGTCAGCGCCTGCGGCTGCGCTGGCACCGTCCAGCAGCGCCGTGCCGAAGTAAGAAATTTCGCATAAAATTGCACTTGTGCGTTGAACAATTCTTGGAAGCACGTTAGAATCTAAGTCTTGAAGCGATTCGCGGGTTTCAACGAATTGTCCCGGATTGCAAACAGTGCCGACGTGGTGAAATTGGTAGACACGCTATCTTGAGGGGGTAGTGGCGAAAGCTGTGCGAGTTCGAGTCTCGCCGTCGGCACCAAAGTTATCCAATGCCAGCCGCATGCTTCGCTTCGGCT
>NZ_JBQCDN010000361.1:0-5734 GCF_051961175.1 Trinickia sp.
TGGGGGGGTCGCGGGTTTGGCCGCTGTTTACGCCGGGCGCGCGGAGGCTTCGCGGGTGGGCACGGGGGGGGGGGCCGGGGGGCGCCCCCGGGCGTCGGTATCGCCCGCCCGTGAACGGCTCGATAGCTGGCTCGCCAGTTTCTGCGAGCAATGGCGCCTGCGTCATCCGCATGTGAAGTTCGTCCGGCTCGGCACGGCGCCCGGCGAGGTCTGGCTCGACGAGACCGCGGCCGTCGGCCAGATCTTGACGATCCTGCTCGACAACGCGGCGCGCGCCAGTTGCGACCGCGTGACGCTGGCCGCCGCGGTGGCGGACGGGTTCATCGAATTTGAAGTGTGCGATTCAGGGCCCGGCATTTCACCGGCGCTGCGCACGAAGCTGGGCAGCGCGCCCGTCGACAGCACGCAGGGCGGCCATGGCGTTGGCCTTTATCTCGCGTTCGCGGCGGCCTCGCGACTGAACGGATCGATCGAATTGTTCGACGGCGAGCCGCGCGGGACGCGCGTGGTGCTGCGCGTGCCGGCGGCAAAGGACGACGGACAGCCGCGGCGCGGCGAGTCCACCTTATCGAATACCAAGGAGAATGAACTATGAGCGGCAATCAATTTCTCGTCATCGACGACGACGAGGTTTTTGCGGGCATTTTGGCGCGCGGGCTCACGCGTCGCGGCTTTACCACGCATCAAGCGCACAACGCCGAAGAGGCGATCAGCCTGGCCAATCAGCATCAATTCGATTTCATTACCGTCGATTTGCATCTGGGCAGCGATTCGGGTTTGAACCTCGTTGCGCCGCTGCGCGATCTGCAGCCCGATGCGCGGATGCTCGTGCTGACCGGGTACGCGAGCATCGCGACGGCCGTCCAAGCGGTGAAGGATGGTGCCGATAACTATCTGGCCAAGCCGGCGAACGTCGAATCGATTCTCGCGGCGCTGCAGACCGAGGCGAGCGTGACGCAAGCGGAGGCCGCGATCGAGCATCCGACGCTGCTGTCGGTGGCGCGGCTCGAATGGGAGCACATTCAGCGGGCACTGGCCGAGAACGGCGGCAATATTTCGGCCACGGCGCGGGCGTTGAACATGCATCGGCGGACGTTGCAGCGCAAGTTGGCGAAGCGGCCGGTGAAGCAGTAGACGCCGGTGTCGGCGGATGCGCTTCGGCCGCAAGCGTGCCGCCGAAGCGCATGACCTAAGCGCGTTTATTGCGGGGGCGGTGCCACTGCGGTGCCCGGGGCGGCGGCCGCGGTTGGACGGCGGCCGGCGAAGCATTTAAACGCGACGTTTCCGCGGCGCGTTACCGGGTGACGGGGACAGCGGCCTGCGCCGATTGTTCAGCCTCGGCGAGCGGCCCGTCCTGTTGCTGTTGCGGCTCGTTTCGATCCCACACCGACTGCGTGTTTTCTCCGATGACCTGCCGCAAGACCCCTTGGCTTTCAACCCGCAAGGCCGGCCAATCCGGCACCGAACCCACATTTCGAGGCGCGTTGGCTTCGGTCGTTGCACCCGCGCCGATGGGGGCAGCGCCGTTGGGATTGCCCGTCTTCACGAATTGCTCCGTATAGCGCGAAAAGATACGTGCCACGTCGTAATCGGCGGCGGTCCAAGCGTAGCGCCGCTGATTATCGAGATTGCCGAGCGAATAGGAGACCTGCGCGTCCTGCGCGGCACCGAGCACCGGCGGCTCAACCGTCTTGTTGGGCGTAACGGTCGCTGTAGCGGTGTCGGCCTCACGCGGGAGCCCCTGCGTATAGCGGTAGTAAAAGAGAGCCGCTTGCCCCGTCTGCCGATGCAGGTCCATCCATCGCCATGTGCTCTGCTTGACACTTTCGACGCCGGGATAGTGTGCGAGCCGCTCATCTACCTGATCCCGGAACTTCGCGAGCCTTTCGCGCAACGTCACCATCCCGTGATGCTTCGCGGGCTCGGCCGAAGGCGGGTCCTGCTCATTCGATCCCAACAACAGCGGCACCTGAGCTTGCCCGCCTCGGGCGAATACCTGCTCGGGCGATTCAGTCAGAAAGTAGCCGTCCACGCTCGGCCGAAACAGCATCGGTTGTTCGGAACGCAGCGGCTGAGCCGTCGCCGCCAGCAGCGCTTTTGCCGGCAGCGAGCGCAATTGCTGAAGCGTAGCCGCGCCGACGCGCCCCGAGAACTCGGCCGCCGAACGCTCGGCCTCCTCGCGTGTCCATAGGGCGTTGGGTGCGAACGCCGCGCCGCTTTGCCCGATCGCGCGTGCAAACAGCCCGCGCGAGAGCGGCGAACTCATGTGAGTGCTCACCGATACCGAGCCGGCCGAACTGCCGGCGATCGTGACTTGCGCCGGATCGCCGCCGAATTGGGCGATGTTATCGCGCACCCAACGCAGCGCCGCGACCTGATCGAGCAGCCCGTAATTGCCGGCCGTGCCGTGCGACGATTCGCCGGCCGCGCCCGCCGGCGCGAGGAAGCCGAACACGCCGAGCCGATAGTTGACGGTGACCGCGACAATTCCGCGCGAGGCCAGATTCGCGCCGTCGTAACGAGGCTCGGAGCCATCGCCAGACACAAACCCGCCCCCGTGGAAGAAGACGAGCACCGGCAGCTTGCTTTCCGCGCCGCTCGCAGGCGTCCACACATTGAGATAGAGGCAATCCTCGCTCATCGTGGCCGAGCGGAAGTCCGGCTTGCCCGCCGCGTTCGGTTGCATGCAGCGGGGCGCGAACTGTTTCGCGTTGCGCACGCCGGCCCAGCGCGGGACGCTTTGGGGTTCGCGGAAGCGGAAATCCTCCACGGGCGGCGCCGCATAGGGGATGCCGCGGAACACGCGCACGTCTCTATGTTGGCCACGCATCTTGAGGCCCTCGACGATACCGTCCGCCAGCTGTGCTTGAGGGGCCAGCGGCGCCAGGGCGGCCTGCGCGGGGTTGGCGGCCAGGTAAAAAAGCGATGCGGCGGCCGCAACGGCCGCCGCAAGACGATACTGGCCTGCGCGATGAAATGAAACGCTCACGGTTTTGCCTCCTTTCCGATTGAACTGCGGATTGACTCCCACCGTTGGGTGGGAGAGACGATCATTGACGCGAAATGCATCTCAGATCGCTCCGTGCGTTTAAATCGGACGGATGCCGAAACCGCGCCTCATGCGCGCGGCGCGACAATCACAACACGTAGCGCGACAAATCCTCGCTTTGGGCCACTTCGCCGAGCGCGCGGTCAACGTAGGCCGCATCGATCGTCACTTTCTGACCGGTATGATTGCCGGCCGCGAACGACACTTCCTCGAGTAGTTTTTCGATAACGGTATAGAGCCGGCGCGCGCCGATATTTTCGGTACGCTCGTTGACCGAAAAAGCGATCTCGGCCATGCGCTTGATGCCGTCCCGGGCAAACTCGAGTTCGACCTCCTCGGTGGCGAGCAGCGCCTGATACTGTTTGACGAGGCTTGCATCGGTCGCGATCAGGATCGACTCGAAATCCTCCACCGACAGCGAATCGAGTTCGACGCGAATCGGGAAACGCCCTTGCAGCTCGGGGATCAGATCGCTCGGCTTCGACAAGTGAAACGCGCCGCTCGCGATGAAGAGGATATGGTCGGTCTTCACCATGCCGTAGCGGGTGTTGATCGTCGTGCCTTCCACGAGCGGCAGCAGATCGCGCTGCACGCCCTGGCGCGAGACTTCCGCGCCGCCCGCTTCGCTGCGCGAGGCGATCTTGTCGATCTCGTCAAGGAACACGATGCCGTTCTGCTCGACGTTCTGCACGGCCTTGGCCTTCACTTCTTCGTCGTTGAGCATTTTCGACGCTTCCTCGTCGATCAAAAGCTTCAGCGCTTCCTTGACCTTGACCTTGCGCCGCGTCTTCTTGCCGCCGCCGAGATTCGCGAACATCGAGCGGATCTGTTCGGTCATGTCCTCCATCCCGGGCGGGCCCATGATGTCCATGCCGGCTTGCGGCAGTTCGACGTCGAGTTCGATCTCCTTATCGTCGAGCTGGCCTTCGCGCAGGCGCTTGCGGAACGTCTGGCGCGTGGCGTTGCCGTCGTCGGCGCTCTCGCTCGCAGCGCCGAAGCCGACGGGGCGGGCGCTCGGGAGCAGGATGTCGAGAATGCGATCTTCCGCCTGATCCTGTGCCTTGGTGCGGACCTTGCGCATCTCCGTTTCGCGCGTTTGCTTCAGGGCGATTTCGATCAGATCGCGCACGATGCTGTCGACATCGCGACCGACGTAGCCCACTTCGGTGAACTTCGTCGCTTCGATCTTGATGAACGGCGCATCGGCGAGTTTTGCGAGCCGCCGTGCGATCTCGGTCTTGCCGACACCCGTCGGCCCGATCATGAGAATGTTCTTCGGCGTGATTTCCTGGCGCAGCGGCTCGGCCACCTGCTGCCGGCGCCAGCGATTGCGCAGCGCGACGGCCACCGCTTTCTTGGCCTTGTTCTGGCCGATGATGTGTTTATCGAGTTCCGAGACGATCTCGGCAGGGGTCATGGTGCTCATCGGTTCCTCACTCTCGCTCACTTGCGTGCTGGTGCTTACTCGCTTACTCGATTGTCTCGATGACGCGGTTATGGTTCGTGTAGATGCACATGTCGCCCGCGATTTCGAGCGATTTTTCGACGATCTCGCGCGGCGACAGCGTCGTGTTCTCGGCCAGCGCACGCGCGGCGGCTTGCGCGTAGGCGCCGCCCGAGCCGATGGCGCAGAGGCCGCCTTCGGGATCAAGCACATCGCCGTTGCCGGTGATGACGAGCGTCGTTTGGGCGTCGGCCGCGATCAGCATCGCCTCGAGCCGGCGCAGCATGCGATCGGTGCGCCAATCCTTGGCGAGTTCCACGGCGGCGCGCGTCAGGTTGCCCTGGTGCTTCTCGAGCTTCGCCTCGAAGCGGTCGAGCAGCGAAAAGGCGTCGGCCGTGCCGCCGGCAAAACCCACGAGGACTTTGCCGTTGTAGATGCGCCGCACTTTCTTTGCGCCGCCTTTCATGACGATGTTGCCGAGCGTCACTTGGCCGTCGCCGCCAAGCGCAACCTTATCGCCGTTGCGCACGGAGACGATCGTCGTACCGTGAAATTGCTCCATGGTGCATTCCTCGAGAATACGGAAGGGGTTCGGCGGCGCGGTGCCGCGCGAGCTGAGAACGGGGCGGCATCGAGAACGCGTGATGCGCGTGCTCGTTCCTGCGCGTACATTCAGCCCATTTTAGGGCGTGCGCGGCGTTATCAAGAGGGGAAGGGGAAGGGGCACAAAAACAAAAAGCGCGCGGGATTCCGCGCGCCTCGTCTGGAAGCAGCGTGTAGGTGCGCGGCAACCCGGGCCGCGCCGCCGGTGCGTCAATCGCCGAAGAGCTTCTGGCGCAACTCGCGGCGCTCTTGCGCCTCGAGCGAAAGCGTCGCCGTGGGCCGCGCGAGCAGACGCGGGATGCCGATCGGCTCCCCCGTTTCCTCGCACCAGCCGTAATCGCCCGCGTCGATCCTTGCGAGCGATTGCTGCACTTTCTTCAGCAGCTTGCGTTCGCGATCGCGCGTGCGCAGCTCGAGCGCATGCTCTTCCTCGATCGTCGCGCGATCCGCCGGATCGGGCACGATCACCGTTTCGCGCAGATTTTCAGTCGTCTGCCCGGCGTTGCGGAGAATTTCCGCCTGAAGCTGTTCGAGCCTGTTCTTGAAGAAGGCGAGCTGATCCTCATTCATGTAATCCTTGTCGCCCATCTTCAGGATTTCGGCTTCGGTCAAGAGTCGTTTCGTCGTCATCTGCGTGC
>NZ_JBQCDN010000362.1:0-5372 GCF_051961175.1 Trinickia sp.
AGCAGCTTCGCCGTCTTATCGAACGCCTCGCCGGCGGCGTCATCGAGCGTTTCACCGAGCGTCTCGTAGACACCGACGTCGGTGACGCGCATGAGCTGCGTATGGCCGCCCGACACGAGCAACGCGACGAACGGAAACGGCGGCGGTTCATCCACGAGTAGCGGCGAAAGCAAATGGCCTTCGAGGTGGTGAATGCCGACGGTCGGCTTGTCCCACGCCATGGCGAGCGCGTTCGCGATACTGGCGCCGACGAGCAGCGCGCCAGCGAGCCCCGGACCCTGTGTGAACGCGATCGCATCGATATCGGCGCGCGATGCGTTCGAGCGCGCGAGGACATCCTCGAGCAACGGCAATGCTCGACGGATGTGATCCCGGGAGGCGAGTTCGGGAACGACACCGCCGTATTCCCGATGCATGGCGATTTGCGAATGCAGCGCATGGGCGAGCAGGCCGCGCTCGGTGTCGTAGAGCGCGAGCCCGGTTTCGTCGCACGAGCTTTCGATGCCGAGAACGAGCATGGTGGGATGGTGGGTAGATGAGCGCGGCCGGCTTTAAGGCCGTCCCCGCAGGGCAGGCGTGAAAAACGTAAAAGTATACCAGCGCGCCGTAGCGGGCAGCTGCGCAGGTAAAATGCGCGCCATGGAATCTTTCGATATCGCTGTGATCGGCGCGGGCGCCGCCGGCAGGATGTGCGCGGCCGTTGCCGGACAGCGCGGAGCACGCGTCGCGCTCATCGATCACGCGCCGCGCCTGGCGGAGAAGATCCGCATTTCCGGGGGTGGGCGCTGCAACTTCACGAACCTGCAAGCGGGTCCCGCCAACTACCTGTCGGCCAACCCGCACTTTTGCCGTTCGGCTCTTGCACGCTATACGCCGCGCGACTTTCTGGCACTGCTGAAAGCGCACCGCGTCACCTGGCACGAGAAGCATCGCGGCCAGCTGTTCTGCGACCATTCGAGCGAGTCGATCATCGACATGCTCAAGGCCGAGTGCGACACCGGCCGTATTGCGTGGCGGCGTCCCGTTGCCGTAGAGGCCGTCCGACGTGGGGAAGATGGCCGCTTTGCGCTCGGGACGCGTGCCGGCGAGATCCAGGCGCGTGCGCTCGTGATCGCAACGGGCGGGCTGTCGATCCCGAAGATCGGGGCGACCGACTTCGCTTATCGCGTGGCGAAGCAGTTCGGACACAAGCTCGTCGATATGCGGCCGGCCTTGGTGCCGCTGACGTTTTCATCCGACGATTGGGCGCCCTTCTCGACACTGGCCGGTGTCTCGCTCGAAGTTGAAGTGACGACGGGGGCGAAGCGCGCGCAAGGTTCGTTCGTTGAGGATTTGCTGTTTACGCACCGGGGGCTGTCGGGGCCGGGTATCTTGCAAATCTCGAGCTATTGGCCGAGCGGCGATCCGATCGTCGTCGATTTGCTGCCCGGGCGCGATGTGGCAGCCGAACTGATCGAAGCGAAATCGAATGGCACGAAGCGTCAGATCGGCAACCTGTTGGCGCAGTGGCTGCCGGCGCGTCTGGCCGATGCCTGGCTTGCGGCGCACGACGTCTCGGCTGAAGCACGGCTGGCCGATTTGTCCGACAAAACCTTGCGCCGGCTCGGCGAAGCGTTCGCGCGATGGACCCTCACGCCGTCTGGCACCGAAGGGTATCGCAAGGCGGAAGTCACGAAGGGCGGTGTGGACACCAAGGAGCTGTCGTCTTCGACGATGATGAGCTCGCGGGTGCCGGGGCTCTACTTCATCGGCGAAGCGGTGGACGTGACCGGCTGGCTGGGCGGCTATAACTTTCAATGGGCATGGGCGTCCGGCGTGGCGGCAGGTGAGGCGGCGTTCGAATTCACGCGTAGCGCTTGACAACGCTCGTGTAATTGTGCAGAAGGTCTGCTATACTCCCGGACCTTTGGTGAATTTCCGTTTGGAAACATGACGATCATTCGCGTAAAAGAGAACGAGCCCTTCGAAGTCGCGATGCGCCGCTTCAAGCGCACGATCGAGAAGAACGGCCTACTGACCGAGCTTCGCGCGCGAGAGTTCTACGAGAAGCCCACGACCGAGCGCAAACGCAAGAAGTCGGCGGCGGTGAAGCGCCACTTCAAGCGCCTTCGCAGCCAGATGCTCCCGAAAAAATTCTATTGATTGTCCCTGTGCCGGCATCGGCTCTGAGCGCGCCGTTATGGGCGTGCCGGCCCGCATCCTGTACTGATTTGGCGTCCGGTTTTGTGGTGGTATCGGCTCGAGTGCCATCCTGAATCGCGATGTCGGTTCGGTTGATCGCCCGGCGCTGATCCCGCCAGCAGCGCAGCCTGCGCAGACCCGCTTGAGGAAGCGTCCCAAGCGGGTTTTTGCGCTCCGCGCCGTACAATTTGGTTATCCCATTCCTCTTCTTGCATTCGGGTGACAGATGAGTCTCAAAGATCGCATCAACGACGACATGAAAGCTGCAATGCGCGCGCGCGAAACGGGCCGTCTGGGCACGATTCGTTTGCTGCTTGCGGCCATCAAGCAACGTGAAGTCGACGAGCGCATCACGCTGGACGATGCGGGGATTACCGCCGTCGTCGACAAGATGATCAAGCAGCGCAAGGACTCGATCAGCCAATTCGAGGCGGCCGGCCGCACCGATCTCGTCGAACAGGAAAGCGCCGAGCTCGCGGTTCTGACCGCCTATATGCCTGCGCAACTGTCCGAAGCGGAAGTCGCCGAGCAGGTGCAGGCCGCGGTGGCCGAGACCGGTGCAGCCGGTCCCCAGGATATGGGCAAGGTCATGGCTGTGCTCAAGGGCAAGCTGGCGGGCCGCGCCGACATGACGGCGGTATCCGCGCTCGTGAAGGCGGCATTGGCCAAGTAACCGAACGCTGGATGGCCGGGTGCCGTCCGCATGCGCTTAGCGCGCGTTCGTCACCGCATCCGCATCCGCACGTATTTCGCCTTATTGCATCGCTTGTGATTCCGCACGCCTTTCTTCAGGACCTGCTGAACCGCGTCGACATCGTCGACGTGGTGGGCAAGTTCGTCCAGCTCAAGAAGGGCGGAGCGAATTTCATGGGCTTGTGCCCGTTTCATAACGAGAAAAGCCCTTCCTTTACGGTTAGTCCTACTAAGCAGTTCTATCATTGCTTTGGTTGCGGCGCGCACGGCACGGCGATCAACTTCTTGATGGAGCACGGCGGGCTGTCGTTCCCGGAGGCTGTGGGCGAGCTGGCTCAATCGGTCGGGTTGACAGTGCCGCGAGAGCCTTCGCCTGCGCGCGGCGGCTACGGCGCGGACAAGGGCGGCTCGGGTTTCGAGCGCAGTGCGCCTGTGGATGGCAAAGCGGCCGCGGCGTTGTCGGATCTCATGCAGACGGCCTGCGACTACTATCGCAAGGCCCTGCGGGGTGCGCCGCAGGCGATTCAATACCTGAAGAAGCGCGGGCTGACGGGTGAGATCGCGGCGCGTTTCGGCCTTGGATACGCCCCCGACGGGTGGCAGAACCTCGAAGCCGTATTCGACGATTACCGCAACGATGGGCTTGTCGAAGCCGGGCTCGTGATTTTGAGCGAGAAGCTGGATTCGCAGGGCCAGCCGCGCCGCTACGACCGCTTCCGCGAGCGGATCATGTTTCCGATTCGCAATGTGAAAGGGCAGGTGATCGGGTTCGGCGGGCGCGTCCTCGACGGCGGCGAGCCGAAGTATTTGAATTCGCCGGAAACGCCTCTATTTAGCAAGGGTAGCGAACTGTATGGGTTGTTCGAGGCGCGGCTGGCGATACGCGAGGCGCACTCGGTGCTGGTAGTCGAAGGGTATATGGATGTCGTGGCGCTGGCTCAGCTCGGATTTCCGAATGCCGTTGCGACCCTCGGCACGGCCTGTACGCCGATCCACGTGCAAAAGCTGTTGCGGCAGACCGATACGGTCATCTTCAGCTTCGACGGCGATGCGGCGGGCCGGCGGGCGGCGCGCCGCGCGTTGGATGCGTGTTTGCCGCACGCAGCGGACAACCGGACGATCCGCTTCCTGTTTCTGCCGTCTGAGCATGACCCAGACAGCTACGTTCGGGAGTTCGGCAAGGCGGCTTTTTCGGAACAGATCGAGCACGCGGTGCCGCTGTCCCAGTTCATGCTGAACGAAGTACTGGCCGGCAAGGAACTTGATACGCCCGAAGGGCGGGCGCGGGCGCTGTTCGATGCCAAGCCGCTGTTGCAGGCACTACCGGCCAATGCGTTGCGCGCGCAGATCATGCATATGTTCGCCGATCGGCTGGATGTGCGGTTCGAAGAGGTGGCGGCATTATGCGATGTCGATACGCGGATCGTCGCCGCTGCCCGGCCGGCGCCGGCGCGCAAGGATCGGCGCCGCGTGACGGGCATCGAAGAGCGCGCGTTGCGCAACATGGTGATGTACCCGCGCATTGTGTCGGTGCTCGACGAGGACAGCGAAGAGAGTTTGTTCAACCAGAGCCACCACGGCGAGTTGTTCGCGGAAGTCGCGACGCACGCCCGTGCGCTGGGTGAGGCGGCCGAGTTTCGGCTAGTGTCGGATTTGCTCAGAAATGGGGCCAACGCGGCGACTTTCGAAGAAATCTTCAGCGAAATTCTGGACTATGATGAAAACGTGCGTGATTTGCTGATGCTGGATGCGGAAGACGCCGCGGCGGCGGAGCAGCAGCAAGAGCGCGAGCGCATTGCCGCCGAGGAATTCCAGGCGGCTATCCTGAAAATCCGCTATGACGCGTGCAGCGAGCGGCTGGAGCGCATGTCGCGACAGTCGAAGCTCACCCCTGAAGAGATCGAACAATACGCGGAACTGAACCGGCAGCGGGCCGACATGAAACGGCAACTTGGGCTCTGAGTTCGGGGGAGGGACTGCGCCGTGTGTGATATAATAAAAGGTTTTCAGCGGTTTAGTTTGTCTTTTCAAAGCAGGAGCGCTGGGGCAGAGGCGAGATAGCGATGGCAAAGACTACGAGCGAACGGGCGGCTGCGGGGCGTGCGACGAAAGCGGGCAAGGGGGATACCCGGGGCTCCGAAAAGCGCGCGACCGGGCCGGCGCGCAAAGTGGTGTCTGCGGAATCGGCTGTCGTTTCTGCCGAAAAGAGATCGGCTGCAAGTACAGCCGGGCGGGCCGGTAAGAGATCGGCAAGCTCGGGGGCTGTGCGAACTTCGGCGGCAGCCGCCGATATGACCAAGGCGGCAAAGACGTCCGCCAAGCCGGAGACGAGGGCCGCCGCCGCGAGGCGAGCTGGTTCGAAAAGCGCAGGGGGCGCGACTGCCACGCCGGACGATTCGGCAGTGCGCGATACCCAAGTATCCACGGTGCAACCGGCTGAAGTCCAGCAGCCGCGAGTCGAGACTATAGCCGGTACGGCGAACTCCATGACGAAAAAG
>NZ_JBQCDN010000363.1:0-5730 GCF_051961175.1 Trinickia sp.
TTCCGTGCACTGTGGATCACGCGTATCAACGCGGCGGTTCGTCAGCACGACATGACGTACAGCGTGTTCATCAACGGCCTGAAGAAGGCGTCGATCGAACTCGACCGCAAGGTGCTGGCCGATATGGCTGTGTTCGACAAGGCCGCTTTTGCCGCGATCGTGAAGCAGGTGAAAGCCGCCGTTGCAGCCTGATTGATCACTGATTGAACAATTAGTCACTGCGTGGTTCGTCGGGAGCGCTGGCGCAAGCCGTCGTTCCCGACAAGAAAACGGGGCTCCTCACCGAGCCCCTTTTTTTTGCTGGTTGCACTCACGTAACTCACCGACGTTGAAATGATGGGATCAATGGATCTGGACCGGATTGTCGCCGACGCACAAGCAGCCTTCTCCGGAGCGCTCGACAGCACGACGCTCGAAAACGAGAAGGCGCGTTTTCTCGGCAAGGCGGGCATGCTGACGGAACTGCTGAAGGGGCTCGGCAAGCTCGATCCCGAGGCGCGCAAGGCCGAGGGTGCACGCATCAACGTCGCGAAGCAGCAAGTCGAGGCCGCCCTCACGGCGCGTCGCGATGCGCTCGCGCAGGCACTGCTCGAGCAGCGGCTGACGGCCGAAGCGATCGACGTCACCTTGCCTGGGCGCGGAACCGGCGCCGGCAGCTTGCACCCTGTGATGCAAACCTGGGAACGCGTCGAGCAAATCTTCGGCTCGATCGGTTTCGACGTGGCCGACGGCCCGGAAATCGAAACGGATTGGTACAACTTCACGGCGCTGAACAGCCCGGAAAACCATCCGGCGCGGTCGATGCAAGATACGTTTTATGTCGACGGCAAGGATGCAGGCGGGCGTCCGTTGCTGTTGCGTACGCACACGAGCCCGATGCAGGTTCGCTATGCGCGCAGCAATCAGCCGCCGATCAAAGTGATCGTGCCGGGGCGCACGTACCGCGTCGATAGCGATGCGACACACTCGCCGATGTTCAATCAAGTCGAAGGCTTGTGGATTGAAGAGAACATCAGCTTCGCCGATCTGAAAGGCGTCTATACCGATTTCCTGAAGAAATTCTTCGAGCGCGACGACATCCTCGTGCGCTTCAGGCCTTCGTATTTTCCGTTCACGGAACCGTCGGCCGAGATCGACATGAAGTTCGAAGAAGGCAAGAACGCCGGCAAATGGCTCGAGATCTCGGGCTCGGGCCAGGTGCATCCGAACGTCATCCGCAACATGGGCCTCGATCCGGAGCGCTACATCGGCTTCGCATTCGGCAGCGGCCTCGAGCGTCTGACGATGCTGCGCTATGGCGTGCAGGATCTGCGGCTCTTCTTCGAGAACGATCTGCGCTTCTTGCGGCAGTTCGCGTAAGCGCCGTTGCGTCATATCGACGGCGCGAACGAAAGCCGCAAGCGGTGCCTGGGCCTGCGAGCGCTTGATTCACGAGCGCTTGCAAGCCGCCGGGCATGGACCCACTCCTTCGAACGTAGACACACATGCAATTCCCTGAATCCTGGCTCCGAGCGTTTGTCGATCCGCAACTGACGACGGACGAACTGTCGCATGCGTTGACGATGGCCGGTCTCGAAGTCGAGTCGCTGCGCCCGGCCGCGCCGCCCACGTCGAAGATCGTCGTTGGCCGAGTGCTCGAAGTCGTCAAGCATCCGGATGCGGACAAGCTCAACGTCTGTCAGGTCGATGCCGGAACGGGCTCGGTGCTGAACATCGTTTGCGGGGCGCCGAACGTCGCGCCCGGTATCAAAGTGCCCGTCGCGCTCGTCGGTGCCCAGCTGCCGCCGGCGGAAGAGGGCGGCGCACCGTTCGTGATCAAGCTCTCGAAGCTGCGTGGCGTGCAAAGCGAAGGCATGCTGTGCTCGGCCCGCGAGCTCAAGCTCTCGGAAGATCATAGCGGCCTCATGATCCTGCCCGAGGACACGCCGATCGGACAGGACATTCGCGAAACGTTGAACCTGGACGATACCCTCTTCGAAATCAAGTTGACGCCGAACAAGGCCGATTGTTTGTCCGTGTTTGGCGTGGCGCGGGAAACAGCGGCCATTACCGGCGCGCCTTTGACGCCGGTTGCGATCGAGCCCGTCGCCGTCAAGCTCAACGAGCGCTTGCCCGTGAAGGTGACGGCGCCCGATCTGTGCGGCCGCTTTTCGGGCCGCGTGATTCGCGGCGTGAACGCCCGCGCGCACACACCGCAGTGGATGGTCGAACGCCTCGAGCGTTCAGGACAACGAAGCATTTCGGCGCTCGTCGACATTTCGAACTACGTCATGCTCGAGCTCGGCCGCCCGTCGCATGTGTTCGATCTCGACAAGATTCATGGCGGCATCGAAGTCCGCTGGGGCCGTCGCGGCGAAAGCCTGAAGCTCCTGAACGGCAATACGATCGAACTTGATGAAACAGTGGGCGTCATTGCCGACGGCCATCAAGTCGAGAGCCTGGCCGGCATCATGGGCGGCGACAGCACGGCGGTGACGCTCGACACGACCAACGTCTATCTGGAAGCCGCGTTCTGGTGGCCGGACAGCATTCGCGGCCGCTCGCGCAAGTACAACTTCTCGACCGATGCCGGTCATCGCTTCGAGCGCGGTGTCGATTACGACACGACTGTGCAGCACATCGAACGCATTACGCGCCTCATCCTCGATATTTGCGGCGGAGAGGCGGGGCCTGTCGATGATCACGTCGTCAACCTGCCGCAGCGTCCGCCCGTCACGATGCGCGTGGCACGGGCGCAGCGCGTGATCGGCGTGATGATCGATGCCGATGAAATGGCGCGGATCTTCACGCGCCTCGGGCTCCAGTATGAATTCGACGGCGAGATCTTCGCTGTGACGCCGCCGTCGTATCGTTTCGACATCGAGATCGAGGAAGACTTGATCGAGGAAGTCGCACGCATCTACGGCTTCGAAAAGATTCCGGCACGTCCGCCGGTTGCGGCAAACGCGATGCGCGCGACAAACGAGACGCGCCGTTCGATTCACACGCTGCGCCATGCGTTGGCCGCGCGCGATTACGCCGAGACGATCAACTTCAGCTTCGTCGACGAAAGCTGGGAGCGCGACTTCGCGGGCAACGACGCACCGGTTCGCGTGGTGAATCCGATTGCGAGCCAGTTGGCGGTCATGCGCACGACGTTGTTCGGCAGCCTGATCGACGTCTTGCGTCACAACTTGAATCGCCGCGCGGATCGCGTGCGCGTGTTCGAGGCGGGGCGCGTGTTCCTGCGCGACGCGTCGGTCGGTGCGAGCGAGATGACGGTGGAAGGCTATGCTCAACCGAAGCGCATCGGCGCGCTCGCTTATGGTCCGGCCGCTGACGAGCAGTGGGGCTTGTCCACGCGCCTGGTGGATTTCTTCGATGTAAAGGGCGATGTGGAAGCCTTATTCGCGCCGCGCGTGGCGCGCTTCGTCAAGGCGGAACATCCAGCGCTTCATCCGGGGCGCAGCGCGCGCATCGAACTCGATGGCCGTGCCGTGGGTTGGATCGGCGAACTGCATCCGCGTTGGATGCAGCAATACGATCTCCCGCATGCGCCGATGTTGTTCGAAGTCGATGCCGACGCGCTGATGGGCCGCGCGTTGCCGACGCCGTCGGACGTCTCGAAATACCCGCCGGTGCGGCGCGATATTGCGGTGGTGGTCGATCAGAACGTGGAGGTTCAGGCGCTGCTCGACGAGATGCAGAAGGCGCTCGGCGAAGACGCATGCAAGTTCGTCCAGAGGGTTGCGCTTTTTGATGAATTTCGTGCAAAATCAAGCACTTCCGGTGGCATGGCGGCGCATGAGAAAAGCCTTGCCTTCCGCGTGACCCTGCAAGATACTGGCGGCACGCTGCAGGACGAGACGGTGGATTTGGCCGTCAAGACCTTGGTGGATCGCTTGGCTCGAGTCTACGGCGCGCGGTTGCGCTGATGAGCGCGGGAACGCTCGCAAGAGCGTTCGTGCGGTGTGTCGCCATCGGATAGTCGCCGTTTTTAGACATGAACGAAATGAACTCGAGTGATTTCGAAGCCCTACTTGCGGCGCAGCGTGGCGCCATGATTCGCGAAATACCGACATCCTCTGTCGGCGTATCCAGCTCAACGGAAACGCCTACCTTGACCAAAGCCGAATTGGCCGAGCTGCTGTTCGACAATGTGGGACTGAACAAGCGCGAAGCCAAGGACATGGTGGAGGCGTTTTTCGAGGTGATCCGCGATGCGCTCGAAGGGGGCGATAGCGTGAAGCTGTCGGGCTTCGGCAACTTTCAGTTGCGTGACAAGCCGCAGCGGCCGGGGCGCAATCCCAAGACGGGCGAGGCGATTCCGATCGCGGCGCGCCGTGTCGTGACGTTCCATGCAAGCCAAAAGCTCAAGGCGCTGGTTGAAAGCGGGGCTTGAGGCTCGTTGAGCGGCGCTTGAATAGCGGCAGTTTCCGAAGTATTGCAGCGCGTCTTTTACCACGACGGTTAAACCGACGATGACTACGACGGTCGAGAAAGTCGTCTTGCCCCCGATTCCAGCAAAGCGCTACTTCACGATTGGTGAAGTGAGCGAGCTGTGCGGTGTGAAGCCGCATGTGCTGCGTTACTGGGAGCAGGAGTTCACGCAGCTGCGTCCCGTCAAGCGTCGCGGCAACCGTCGTTACTATCAGCACCATGAAGTCCTGTTGATTCGCCGTATTCGCGAATTGCTCTATGAGCAGGGTTTCACGATCAACGGTGCGCGCAACAAGCTCGATGCGCGTGGTGCGGTGATTGAAGAGGAAGAGGCCGCTGCTGCGAAGCCTGAGCAGGAAGGGCGGCAGGGGGCCGGTGTTTCGGCGCCTGCGCCGGCTTCGGATGTTGAAGCGAACGTCGATGTCGCGCAGCTGCGGAAGGATCTTTTCGGCATCATCGAACTGCTGCGCAGATAGTTTCGCGTAGGTGGTTCTATTTAGTGAAAGTGTCTGTTATACTTTCATGCTTTCGGGGCGTAGCGCAGCCTGGTAGCGTACCTGCATGGGGTGCAGGTGGTCGGAGGTTCAAATCCTCTCGCCCCGACCAGTATTGATAAGGGTTTCCGGTTTGTTTCCGGAAACCCTTTTTCGTTTGGGGCGCCGCAGGTACTTACAGGGTGCTGTAGCGTCACGCGCGTTTTGGCACCGTTTCGCGACGGCATTGTCACCTTCCAGTGACGTTTAATCGCGCGCTTTTCGCACCTCAATTGTTCCTACTGAGCATCGCCTCGGCCTCGGCCGTGTCCCACCGCCCACGACGCATCGCCTCAGCCAACATCCCGAGCGTTAAAGGCACGAGCGCCGGTCTGCGAAACCGCGTCGAAAATAGGCCAAGGAACGAAGAAAGCAACTGCTGGCCTTCCGGGCTAAAGTAGCGCCGGTAAGGGAATTCGTGCACCTGCACGTGGAAGGTGTCAGCCCACTTATCAATAAATTCGACAGCATCGAGCCCTGTGAGGCCCAAGTCATCCTCAAGGCGCGACGTGGGCTGAATATCCAGTTGACCGCCGAATAGCGGTCGACCGAGTTCCTCCCGCGCAAACGCCTCCAACCGATCCCATGTCTCGTCCTTCACAGCGGCACCCGATCAGCCGGTTGCGCGAGGCGGTTGTAGGTCACGACCGTATTGCGGATGATCAAGAATGCGTCTCGGGCCAGAAACACTTCGCCAACGAGCGGGATCGATCGCCCAACAAAAGCCCCTAGATTGCGCGTAAAGGCAGTCCGCACTCCTTTAAGCCCGATCTTCGTG
>NZ_JBQCDN010000364.1:0-8347 GCF_051961175.1 Trinickia sp.
CAACCGCACTACGCGTAGTCTCTCGCTGACCGAATCGGGCCAGGTCTACCTAGAACGCGCCCGCCAAATTCTTGATGAGCTCGAGGACGTCGAGCAAATGGTCGTCGCGAGGAACCACGAACCGGTCGGCACGTTGCGGATCGTGGCCCCTGTCGTGTTCGGCTTGCATAACCTCGCGCCGGTTCTCCAGACGTACACGCAGCGGTATCCGAAAGTCGTGCCGGATCTGACGCTCGTGGATCGTAGTGTCGATCTCGTCGAGGAAGGATTCGACGTCGGGATCGTCATCGCTCAGAAGGTGCGCAGCGCGAGCATCGTCACGCGCCGGCTCACGACGGGCTGCATGATTGTCTGCGCCACGCCCGCCTATCTGGAAAAGCACGGCACACCCACGCGTCCCGAGGAACTGCTCGATCACGCCTGCCTGAGCCTGCCTACAGAGTATTGGGGCGACGAGCGGATCTTTACGGGGCCGGAAGGCGAGGTGCGTGTTCGGCCGTCGAACGTCATCGTTGCGAACAATACGGAAATGCTGCGTCAATTCGCCCTGCTCGATATGGGCATCGCTATTTTGCCGAGCTACTTGATCGGCAGCGACGCGACGCGCGGCAACCTCGTGCGCGTACTCGCCGATTACCGGCTGCCGCAGGTGGAAATCAACATCGGCTATCCGAGCCGGCGGCACTTGCCGGCGAAGGTGCGGACGTTCATCGACCACCTCGTCGATCACTTCAGCCAGACGCCGAACGGCACGCTCGGCGAACTCTGGCTCAAGGCTGCGCCGCAGGTGGCGACGCCGGCGCTGTCACCGGTGGAATCGAGCGATGGGGACGAAGAGGTATTCGAAACCGAAGGCGAACGCGATGCCTTCGATAGCCGGCGCGAAAGCACGCTGCGCAAGATGGCGCGGCCGCCGCGCGGACGGATGAGTACGCCTTCGCCGTTGTAGAGGCTCGTTCGCCCGCATCGGGCGAGAAGCGGTGGATCGGGCGGCTCGAGACGGGCCGAATATCAGTCGTCGCAAAAAAATAAAGCGAGCACCCACGGGTGCTCGCTTTATGCGCTTTTAATGCCCGGCCGCTTGGATTACGCGTTGACCTTTCGTGCCGCCGCCTTCTTGGCCGGCGTTTTGGCGGCCGTCTTGACGGCTGTTTTCGCCGCGGTTTTGCCGGTGCTCTTCTTGGCTGGCGCCGCCGTAGCAGCCGTTGCGGCTTCGTCGGCAGGCTGGCTCGCGCCGGCAGCGGCGCTCTTGCGCGCCGCCGTTTTCGCGGCAGTCTTTGCGGACGGCTCCTTCGGCTCTTTCTTCTCGAATTCGAAGCCGATCTTGCCGTCGCTTTGCTTGACGAGATACGCCTTGAAGTTGCGGCCCGTTCGCGACGATTTGAAGCCTGTCAGCAAATCGGTGCGGCCTTCGCCGAGCAGTTTCGCCATTTGCTCCCGGGCGATCTCCTGCTGCAGGATCACCTTGCCCGAGCGGAAATCGCACGTCTTCGGATTGGCCACCGAGTTCTCGCAGACATAACTCATGCCGTGCTCGAACACGCGCGCATGGCATTTCGGGCACGCGCCGACGCTCTCCTGCGCCGAGAAATCGGGCGCTTCGCCATCCTCGCCGCCGGTATCCTGGCCAAAATCGAACTCGAGCTTGTAGTTCTTCGTTTCTTCGTCGAACGTCAGCTTCAGAATGGCCGAGAACGGCCGTCCCATCTTGCTGCGAAAGCCCGAGAGCGGCCCGATTTCCTTCTGCGCAAGCAGCGTCTCGACTTCCTCGGTCTCGAATTGCCGGCTGCCCGGAATCTTCGAAATCGAGAACTCGCATTGCGTGCAAGCGAAGCGGCGATAGTTCTCTTTCACTTGCCCGCCGCAGTTCGGGCAAGGCGTCGCAAGGGTGACGTAATCGCCGGGGATCGTATCGGAGTCGTATTCCTTCGCCCGCTTGACGATCGTTTGCGTCATGCGCGCGATTTCCTGCATGAACGCGTCCCGCGCAAGCTTGCCGCGCTCCATCTGCGACAGCTTGTACTCCCATTCGCCCGTGAGCTCCGGCGCCGTCAGTTCCTTCACGCCCAGCCCGCGCAACAGCGTCATCAACTGGAACGCCTTGGCGGTGGGGATCAATTCGCGGCCTTCTCGCACGAGGTATTTTTCGCCGAGCAGCCCTTCGATGATCGCAGCCCGCGTGGCCGGCGTGCCAAGCCCCTTGGCCGCCATGGCCTCGCGCAGTTCGTCGTCCTCGACGAGCTTGCCCGCGCCTTCCATCGCCGAGAGCAGCGTCGCTTCGTTGTAGCGCGCCGGCGGTTTCGTCGTCAGGCCGTGTGCGGCGATCTTGTCGGTCTTGACCTTCTCGTCCTTTTGCACCGGGACGAGATTGGCATCCTCGCCGCTCGTCTCCTTGCCGTAGATCTGCAGCCAGCCGGGCTCGACGAGCACCTTGCCTTCGGTCTTGAAGTGATGTCCGGCCACTTCGGTGATGCGTGTCGTCACGCGATATTCGGCCGCAGGGAAGAACACGGCCAAAAAGCGCTTCACGACGAGGTCGTACAGCTTCTGCTCGGGCTCCGAAAGCGCTTTCGGCGCCTGCAGCGTGGGGATGATGGCGAAGTGGTCGCTGATCTTCGAGTTATCGAAGATGCGCTTGTTCGGTTTGACCCAACCCTTGTCGAGCGCCTGCTTGGCGAACGGCAGGTAGTTGTTGCTCTCCTTGAGCATCTCGAGCGTGCTCTTGACGGTGGCGATGTAGTCCTCCGGCAGCGCCCGTGCGTCGGTACGCGGGTACGTCAGCACCTTGTGCTTTTCGTATAGCGCCTGAGCCAACCCCAGCGTGTTTTTCGCCGAAAAGCCGAAGCGGCCGTTCGCCTCCCGCTGCAAGCTCGTCAGATCAAACAGCTGCGGCGAGAGCTGCGTCGAAGGCTTCGATTCCTCGCTGACCGTCCCGATGTGATCGCGGCATGCCGCCACCACGGTTTCGGCTGCGGGCAGGCTCCAGAGCCTCGAGTCGCGCTTTTCCTGATCGAACTCGTCGCGCTTGAATTTCGGGTCGAACCAGCGGCCTTCGTAGAAGCCGCCCGCGCAGACGAATTCCGCACGCACTTCCCAATAGTCACGCGGCTCGAAGCGGCGAATCTTCTCTTCGCGCTCGACGACGATCGAGAGCGTCGGCGTTTGCACGCGCCCCACCGTCGTCAGGAAAAAGCCGCCGCCCTTGCTGTTGAACGCCGTCATGGCGCGCGTGCCGTTGATGCCGACCAGCCAGTCGGCCTCCGAGCGGCAGCGCGCGGCGTCGGCGAGCGGTTGCATGTCGGTGTCGCTGCGCAGATGCGCGAACCCGTCGCGGATCGCTGCCGGCGTCATCGATTGCAACCAAAGCCGTTGCACCGGCTTCTTGGCGTTCGCATGCTGCGCAATCAGACGGAAGATCAACTCGCCCTCGCGCCCCGCGTCACAGGCGTTGATCAGGCGGTCGACATCCTTGCGCTTGATCAGCTTGGTCAGCACCTTCAGCCGCGATTCGCTCTTGGCGATCGGGTTCAGGTCGAAGTGCGGCGGAATGACGGGTAGATGGGCAAAGCTCCATTTGCCCCGCTTGACTTCATATTCTTCGGGCGCGGCGATCTCGAGCAGATGGCCGACCGCCGAGGAGAGGACGTACTCGTCGCTCTCGTAGTACTCGTCATGTTTGGTGAAGCCGCCGAGTGCGCGCGCGATGTCGTTCGCGACCGAGGGCTTCTCCGCAATGATCAGTGCTTTGGACATGACAGGATTAATGTAGTGACCGGGGTCGGATCCCGGATTGTGTTCCCTTCAACGACCGCTTTATAGCACACGGCGCACAACCGGCGCCGGCTTGCGCGAAAAAGCGAGGGCCGGCGGATACCCGCCGGCACCGGTCGCAGGGCCAAGTTGCGTGCGGCGCAAGCCTTGGCAGACGGCGAACCGGCGTGCTCTGTGTGCACGGACTATGCCAAAGGGCGCCATTGCGCGCCGGCGCCCACACGTTCGTCAAACGGCGGCAAGCGCCGGACGGACCTTCGGCGCGCCCACTGCGTCCGGCAAGGCCGTCAGGTCCGACAACAGGCGCTCCGCAATGGCGCCGTGCGGCAGGACCGTCCCGAAAAAGCGGGCCGTCGTGCCATCTTCGATGAGCAGTGTCGGGAAGTTTTCGACATCGAGATCGTCGAAGCGGTCCGCATGCGTTTCGATGTCGATCCAGACGAAACACATGTTGGGATGCGCGTCGGCAAGCCGATCGAACGTGTCCCGGTATTCGCGGCAGGTGCCGCACCATTGGGCGCACAGACAGGCGACGAGCAGCGTGTTCGAATCGTTGACGCGCTCGGCGATCTGGTCTGAGTCGGTGTCCAGGTTCAGCGCGGGCATGATGCGTTCCTTCTTTCTAGCCTGTAGCGGTTTGGTTGGACTTTAGCACGCCGGATTCAGCCGCCGGTGCGTGTCACGCCGGGACGTGGCGCAGGTAACGGCCGCCGGGCAGTACGGCAACATGCCCGCGCAGTTCGAGTTCGAGCAACGTCCCTTGCAGCGTCGCGCTGTCCATCTCGGTGCGGGCGGCGAGCATTTCAAGGGCAGCCGGCGCGTGGCCCAACGCCTCGAGCACGCGCGTCGCGCCGACGGAAAGTGCGCGCGAGGGCGGCGCCGGCGGCGACTCGAACAGCGGCAGCGTTGGATTCGGCCCTGGCTCCGCTTGTGCGGGTAAGGGCTGCGCCGCGCCGCGGGATTGGGGCTGCTCCGTGCGCCGTTTGGCCACGTTTTGATGGGCGCGGCCGGCCGGCTTCGGTGCCAGGCCGAGCCCGTCCAGCACGTCCTCTGGGGTTTCAGTCAGCATGGCGCCGTCCTTGATCAATTGGTGGCACCCGCGCGAAAGCGGCGCATGGATCGATCCGGGGAGCGCGAACACGTCGCGCCCCATTTCGTTGGCGAGCCGGGCGGTGATCAGCGATCCCGAGCGCGGCGCCGCTTCAATCACGAGCACCCCCTTCGTCATCCCGGCGATGAGGCGGTTACGCTGGGGGAAATGGGCGGGCTTGGCCGGCGTGCCGAGCGGCCATTCGGACACGATCGCGCCGTGCGCGGCGATGTCGTGAGCCAGTGCGTGGTGCTTGGCGGGATAGACGATATCGGCGCCTGTGCCGACCACCGCTACGGTGAAGCCGCCTGCCTCCAGCGCACCGCGATGGGCGGCCGCGTCGATCCCGAGCGCAAGGCCCGAGGCGATGACGAGACCCGCACCAGCGAGCTCGCGCGCGAAGCGCCTTGCATCCTCGATGCCCTGCGCAGTGGCATTGCGGCTGCCGACGATCGCGAGGCCCGGCGCATGCAACCATTCGAGCTGGCCACTTACGTAAAGCAGCGGCGGCGGATCATGCATGTTGAGCAACGCTGAAGGATAGGCGGGATCATCCAGTGCGAGGAGCACGTTCCCGGGCCGCGCGCACCATGCGAGGGTGCGCGCCAGTTGATCGCCGACGTCCGCCCGCGCCGCCGCGCAGACCGCCCGCGCGGCATCCGCGCCCGCTATTCGCGCAAGCGCTCCGAACGGCTGACTCAGCAGCGTCTGGACGTCCCCGAACGCCGCCAACAAGGCGCGCAGTGCGGCCGGCGCGAGCGCGCGGACGCTCGCTAGCGCGAGCCAGGCGGCCAGGTTCGCCGGCGTCATCAGGCGCGCGCCCATCGACGCCCGCCTGCGGCCGATCGCCAGCGAACTCGCGAGCGCCGTGATAAAATTTTCACCATCCGAAATCCCCCGGGCACGCAGCCGATGCGCGCGCTCATCGATTCAGCAAGCGCGCTGACGGCGCGCGCGGTTCGGCGTATCTTCGATCATTGGCCGGGGCCGCGCCAGTCGGCCGAACGGCCTGGCGAATCCCGCGCAATGACCCGAATCGACGATGCCGGTCCCGGCTGCATCGCAACGCGGTAACGACTTTTGACACCATGGCTTTACTGAGCATCCTCAATTTCCCCGACAAGCGGCTGCACAAGGTCGCCAAACCGGTCGCCAATGTGGACGATCGCATCCGCAAGCTCGTCGCCGACATGGCCGAGACGATGTATGCCGCGCCGGGCGTGGGCTTGGCCGCGACGCAGGTCGACGTGCACGAGCGCGTGATCGTGATCGACGTATCGGAAACGCACGACCAGTTGCGCGCGTTCATCAACCCCGAGATCTTGTGGTCGAGCGACGAACGCCGGATCAACGAAGAAGGGTGCTTGTCGGTGCCCGGCGTTTACGACGAGGTCGAACGGGCCGAACGCGTGCGCGTCCGTGCGCTCAATGAAAAGGGCGAGACGTTCGAACTCGATTGCGAAGGCCTGCTGGCGGTTTGCATCCAGCACGAGATGGATCATTTGATGGGCCGGGTTTTCGTCGAATATCTGTCGCCGCTCAAGCAGACGCGGATCAAGACGAAGATGAAGAAGCTCGCGCACGCGATGTGACGCGCATCCCTAATCCGCCGTTTTCGTCCGACTTATGACCCATACGCTGCGCGTCGTTTTCGCCGGGACGCCCGAGTTCGCCGCCGTGGCGCTCGCGGCCATTCACGAAGCCGGCTTTCCGGTGCCGCTCGTCCTGACGCAGCCCGATCGCCCCGCCGGGCGCGGCATGAAGCTGCAGGCCAGCGCCGTCAAGCGCTATGCGCTCGAGCACGGGCTCGAGGTGGCGCAGCCGCCTTCGCTGCGCCGCGCCGGCAAATTTCCGGGCGAGGCAGCGGCGGCCGTCGACCGGCTGCGCGCGACGCCGCACGACGTCATGGTCGTCGCCGCCTACGGTTTGCTCTTGCCGCAGGAAGTGCTGGATATCCCGCCGCACGGTTGCATCAACATTCACGCGTCGCTCCTGCCGCGGTGGCGCGGGGCCGCGCCGATCCACCGTGCGCTCGAAGCCGGCGATACGGAATCGGGCATCACGCTGATGCAGATGGACGCGGGGCTCGATACGGGCGCCATGATCGAGGTCGCGCGCACGCAGATCGATCCGAGTGACACGACTGCCACACTGCACGACAAGCTGGCGGCGCAAGGCGCGGAACTCATCGTCCGCGCACTGACGACCCTCGAGCGCACGGGTGCGTTGACGGCGACGCCGCAGCCCGCCGATGGGATGACGTACGCCGAGAAGATCGGCAAGCACGAGGCGGCGCTCGACTGGCGTGCGCCTGCTGCGTCGCTGGCGCGGCAAGTGCGCGCGTTCGACCCGTTTCCGGGGGGCGTCGCGACGCTCGAGGACGGTACGGCATTGAAAGTCTGGGCCGCGCAAGCCGTCGATGCGGCGGCCTCGAGCGCTCAAGCCAAGCCGGGAACGATCGTTTCCGTGTCGGCTGAAGGGGTCGTCGTTGCGTGCGGACAGGGCCTGCTCCGGCTCACGCAACTGCAAAAGCCGGGCGGCAAGCGCTTGCCCGTACGCGAATTTCTGGCCGGCACGACACTCGAAGCCGGTCAACGGCTGCGGATGGCCGAAGCTGCGTGACACCCGCCTGAGAAACCGCCTGAAACCGCCGCTCGAGCGAGGGCGGCCGCTGTCTTCCGGGGGCGGCCGTGCTCAGGCAAGCGCCGTGGTGCGATCATCACGGCAAATCAGTATCTCGTCGCTAACCGAGGAACCGAGGAGAACTCGAGCATGTTCGGCATCGTCCATTTCCCGTTTTTTGTTGTCGCGGTCTTGCTGCTGAACGTGACGCCGGGCCCCGACACCGCCTACATCATCGGGCGCAGTGTCGCGCAAGGCCGCGGTGCCGGGTTGATGTCGGCGCTCGGGATCTGCACGGGCTGCTGCGTGCATTCGATCGCCTGCGCGTTCGGTTTGACGGCCTTGCTGGCCGCATCCGCCACGGCGTTCACCGTCATTAAGTTCGCCGGTGCCCTCTACCTGATTTATCTGGGCGTGCGGCTTGCGTTCGCATCGCCGGCCAAAGCGCAGGCCGCGCAGAGCGAATCGGCCCAGGACGCGGTGAAAACCGCCCGCCCCCTCAAGCAGCTGTATCTGCAAGGCTTCTGGACCAACGTCCTCAATCCGAAGGTCGTGCTGTTCTTCGTCTCGTTCTTTCCGCAGTTCGTCTCCAGCGACACCCAACATAAAGCGCTGGCTTTTCTGACGCTCGGCGGCGTATTCGTCGCGATGAGCGTGGTCTGGTGCGTGTTCCTCGTCTGGGTCGCCAGCAGCATCACGCGCGGTCTCGGCGGCAAGCCCGTCGTCAAGAAATGGCTCGACCGCGTGGTCGGCAGCGCCTTCGTCGGGCTCGGACTCAAGCTCGCCACTGCGCACCGCTGATCGGATTTTCGGTTGCATGCGAGGGCATCAGCCGTTTCCTGACGAATCGCTTACAATTGAGCG
>NZ_JBQCDN010000365.1:0-12751 GCF_051961175.1 Trinickia sp.
GGTTCGATATGGAAGCCGACTCGTCGTTTGAATTCCAAGAGAATGTGGTGGAGCCGGACTTCGAGGACGTGGACCTGCCTGCCGAGCCCGTCGAAGAATTTGAAGCCGTCGATGACGGCGATGTCGAAGTTGTCGTAAACGTCCGGGCGACGGCGCTCGCCACGGTGACGAGCCACTTCAATTTCAAAAAATGGGACGGCGTCGATAAAGAATCGATGCCGATGGGCACGACCGAAGAGCGAATCGACTTTGAGGCGCTTGTCACGCTTGAGGGCGTCAATCCGGACCACATGACCATCGCCTCCATTGAGATCCTCCCTGCCAGCCATCACATCGAGCTCAATACGATCGAGCCTGACTGGATGCGAGATCGATCGAGTTTTGATGTCGACTACCGGTGAGGGCGAGCATGCCCTTGAAGGGAGATCTAAATGCGCATATTCGTCGAATCGACTTTGAGGCGCCTATCTCCAAGGCAGCATTCTGCGCAAGGTATCGTCCTTAAAGCCGAAATGATGTCGCAGGGCGGCACCTATATGGACGGCGAGCAAGAGAATGAGTAGGTATCCGAGCGCTTTATGGATGCCGATGAACAGGGCAAACAGACGGTCGCTGCGGTGGATGAAGTCTGGCAGCGTCACGATCCCAAAAAGCGATACCGGGATGCCGGCGGCCGACGACATGAGCCAGCCCGTCATGGGCAAGGCGAACATCAAGCCATAGAAGCAAAGATGGACAAACCGGGCAGCGATCATTTGCCATTCGGGCAGATGTTCGACCAGTTTCGGCCGTACCTGGGTGACACGCCAGCCTAAGCGCAAAGCGGCCAGCACGAGGACCAGCATCCCGAATTGCTTGTGTTCGAGAATCAGTATGATCTTTCTGGTATCGAAGCCGACATCCGGTAGGGCGGCCATGTAGAGCCCCATGGCCACGAGCCCGATCATCAGAAGGGCCATTGACCAGTGAAACGCGATCGCGACGATGCCGTAGCGGTCTTCGTTGTTTGCGATCGGGGGCATCGCTTGCGTCCGATTCACCCTATCTGGAAGGGCCGCCAGTTCTGCATGATCCACATCACGCTTCGGCAGCGCTCTCATTTTGCCTGGGGTCCTGAGCGGCGGCAACCGGCCGCCGCATTCAGCGCATGCGTCATGGCCGGGGAGGCAGCCACCGCGGCCCGCTCATACGCGCTGCTTCAGTGCACCGGCCATCTGCGCCATCATTTCGGGATTCGGACGACCGCCGCCCAGGATGTCATCATCCCGAGACCGCTGCGGCGCGGCGGACGCTCCGGCGCTATGCCACAGGCTGTAAATCTTGCAGCATCGTCGGCACCAGTTCGGTCACGGTCGGATGAATGTGCACCGCGCGGCTGATCGTGGTGTACGGCATTTTCGCGTACATCACATCGAGCAGCGAATGCACCACTTCGTCGCCCGTCACGCCGAGGATCGACGCGCCAAGAATCGCCCCGGTGTCCGCATCGACGATCACTTTCATGAATCCCTGGCTCTCGCCTTTTTCCATGGCGCGTCCGACGCGCGTCATGGGCCGGGTACCTACCAGCAGCTTGCGGCCCGACCGTTTCGCTTCATTCAGCGTCATGCCGATGCGGCCGAGCGGCGGGTCGATGAACAATGCGTACGCCGGGATGCGGTCCGTCACCTTGCGCGGATCGTTGTCGAGCAGATTGGCCACAACGATCTCGTAGTCGTTGTACGACGTATGGGTGAACGCGCCGCGGCCGTTGCAGTCGCCGAGCGCCCAGATGCCGGGGACGTTGGTGCGCAGCTGTTCATCCACTTCGATGTAGCCGTGCTTATCGGTCACCACTCCGGCTTTGTCCAGCCCGAGAGCATCGGTATTCGGCACGCGCCCGACGGCGAGCAGCAGATGCGAGCCCACAGCTTCCCGAGCGCCGCCGGAGCAATCGAGTCCGACGATCACGTTGTCTCCCTCGCGCCGCGCGCTCAGGCAGTTGGAATCGAGCTGGACATCGATGCCTTCGGCTTCCAGGATTTCCCGCACCGCCTGCGACACGTCCTCATCCTCACGCTGAATCAGGCGCGGGCCTCGCTCCACGATCGTTACCCGTGATCCGAAGCGCCGGTACATCTGACCGAATTCGAGCCCGATATAGCTGCCGCCGACGACAATCAGGTGCTCCGGCAGAAAGTCCACGTCCATCATGGTCGAATTCGTGAGGTAAGGCACCTGATCGAGCCCTGGCATGGGCGGAATCAGCGCGCGTCCCCCGACGTTGATAAAGATCCGTTCCGCTTCCAGCAATTCGGCCCCAACGCGCACGGTACTCGCGCTCTCGAAGCAGGCGTGCCCCTGGTAGACCGTGCAATGCTCCAGGCCGCGGACCCACTTTTCCACGTTGCCGCTCGAGCGTTCGGACATCTGATCTTTGCGCACCTTCACCTGTTTCATGTCGACCGTGATCGGCCCGCCGATCACAACGCCGTACTCGGCAGCCCGCCGGGCCAGGCGGGCCGCATAAGCGCTGGCCACCAGCGTCTTGGTGGGGATGCAACCGGTATTCACGCACGTGCCGCCGAACCGCCCCCGCTCGATGACGGCGACTTTCATGCCGGCACCGGAGAGCCGCGCGGCGAGCGCCGGGCCGGCCTGTCCGGTGCCGATGACGATTGCATCGAAACGTTGATTCATCGCGCGCCTCCTTTGTCGGTCAGCCGTCATTGGGCAGCGTTTTTTGCGGCTACCTTGATGGCCCTTGGCCATGACCGGCGTCGGTCAGATGATCGAGGAGCGAATCATCGATCTTGAGCGTGATGCCTTGCGCTGCCGCGGTACGCATGGGGGCGATCTGGAGCTGCACTGCACAGCGAAGGCGATCACAGCCTTGTTTCGCGCCTGATCGCCACGGTAGGAGATTTCAGCCCCGACTGCAATTTTTTTGGGAGCTCTTTCAAGCAGTGGGCTAGCTGCCCTTTGAACCGGTATGGACTAAATGCTCGCTTGCAACACCGTGGGTCGTTGTGTCCAAAAACAAATGCTGGACGCAAATCGTAGGCTCGGCCGCGGCTTCGGCTGGCGCAACCTTGCGCAGATGCGCGCGTTCTACCTCGCATGGCCGATTGACCAGATTTTGCAGACGCTGTCCGCAAAATCACCGTCGATACCGGTTGTGCTCGGGGATGATTTCGCGTTCATCGGGCGACAACGTCGCTTGAGAATTGACGACTCTTGGTTCCGCGTCGATCTAGTGTTTTTCCACCGTCGATTGTGATGCCTAGTCATCATCGAACAGTCGTCGCTAAAAATCCGCCACCTTGCCCCATGCGGAATGCGCGAATCGGCCAGGCCGATACGGTAGAGGGTCCACGATCGGCTCCGTACCGGTGGCGAGATCTGCGATCAAATGCCCGGCGCCGGGCCCGATGCCAAAACCGTGACCGGAAAAGCCCGCGGCCAGGATCAATCCGGGCACGCCCGGCACCTCGCCAATGCCCGGAACGCCGTCGGGCGTGCTGTCGACGAACCCGGCCCACGCATGCGTAATCTTCGCGTCGCGTAATTCGGGCAATAGTTCGATGGCGCGACGATGCGTTTCGGCGACCGTCGCGCGATCAGGCTTCGGATCCAGGATGCGCACGTGCTCCATGGGTGTCGGCGCATCGAGCCGCCACCGCTTGAGCGTCTCGTGGCCCCCGCGGACGCCTTCCAGGCCGCCCGGAAGAAGGTTGCGCCAACGCTTGGCAAACATAGGGACGAACTGGGGCGCAAATCGCAGGAACTGCGGCGTCACATCGACGCGTGCCCGCCCGCTGATGGCCAGTGCATAACGTCCGTCGGTGCGGCGCGTAATCGATACGCCCGAAGTGAACAAAGCATCCGGCAAGCGATGTTCCACAGGCGACACGCTAAGGATGGATTGGCGGATCGAGGCCTGAGGAAAACGGATGCCGAGTTGCCGGCAAAATGCGGACGCCCACGCGCCACCCGCGAGCACGACTGTCCGCGTCTTGATGACCCCGGCTTCGGTTACTACGCCGCAAACCCGTCCGCCCTCCAGCTCGATGCCGCGCGCCGCGCAGCGTTGCGTGACGCTGCCCCCGAGCTTCATGAGCGCAGTGGCCACGGCAGGCGCGGCCTTGCCCGGGTCGGCCGTGCCGTCGCTGGGCGAGAAGACGCCGCCCTTCCAGGCCCGGCCCGTCGCCTTCCCGCGCTCGGCCGCTTGGCGGCTGTCGAGCATGTAGGTCGTCACGCCGGCTGTCTTTGCAAACTCGCCCCAACTGGCCCAGCGCGACAGCTCGGCCTCGTCATTGCTCAGATACAACAGGCCGCAGCGATGAAAGCCGGTGTCTTCACCGGATTCGATGGCAAATCGTTCCCAAAGATCAAGGCTCTTGCTCGCCATCGGCAATTCGCGAGCATCGCGGTTTTGCTGCCGGCACCAGCCCCAGTTGCGGCTCGACTGCTCGGCGCCAATCCTCCCCTTCTCCACCAAGGCGACGGAAACCCCGCGCTGCGCCATGTAGTAGGCGGCAAAGACGCCGATGATGCCGCCTCCGATCACGACCACGTCGGCGGCAGTTGGCGGCGTGGACGGAGTTTCAATGTGATGCAGCGGAGGGGACATGATTAATCTCGTTCGCTCGTAGCCTGGACGGTTTGAACAACATAGAACTTCGCGACGCGGTCGCTGCTTTCCCATCCGATCGGCGCACCCTCGGGCACGAAGAGCGCATCGCCCGCGCTGAGCGACAGCACGCTGCCGTCAGACGCGGCGAACCGTACGCTGCCGGCCACGAGATGCATGAATTCGTTCAAGCGATGCGGGCGAATGATCCGGTGGTAGGGCGTCGAATCCCACGTACCCGCCTTGTACTGTGCGCCGTCATCGGTGAAGACGTTATCGCTGCGGCATTCCGGAGCCGGGCCCAGCAACACTTCCGCCGGCAAGGTCGCGGATGGTTTGAAGTCGGCGTCGGCGCGCAAGGGCACGAGGCCGGTCTGTGTCGGCCGCTCGCAAGCGGCGGCGCAGAACACGAAACGCGTGCGGGATTCGGCTCTGATCCGCAGTGCGGTACCGCAGCTGATCACTGCACCCTCGTCCGGCCCCAGCACCAACGGCGGCATCCCGGCCGCTTCCAGCGCAAGCGCCCCTTCCACGACGACAATGGTTTCGATGTGGGGAAAGCTCGCTACGTCGAGCTCGCCGATAAAGCTGATACGACCGGCGGCAATCGAGTCCGGTCCTTCCCACGCGATCTCCCGATGTCGCGCGAATGGATCGTTCTGACCGAATGCGCCCCTGCGAAAGGAGGTCGAGACAGGCGCACCTTCGGCACGGTGCAATACGAATGCTGCGATCACTTTTGCTCCTATGAATTCCTGGACGGCTCTTCGTCCATGCAAGCACGCGACCCAACGTTGTCCACGCGGGACGCAAGAACCACAGGCTCGCCACGAGCCGCTTCGTAATGCACCGATGGCGATGCCGGCAGCTAAACTTTAAGCGGAGAGGGCTTCGCAGCCGCGCCGAATTGATGAGTACAAAAACATGTTTCACGCGTTTTCGCGGTGATCCGCGGCAGTTCCTGCTGCGTCGATGACGCAATGCCGTGTTCCAATGAGAAACCGCTGATCGATCTCGCGATCGGGCGTGCCGGACCGCGACACGTAGCCGGAGCCTTGCTATCGGCAACGATTTTCAGCTGCTCATCAACCGTAGCAATACCGCGCCGCCAATCCCTTGTCACAGCAGCAAGCTCCACGACACGCGAAGGTGCAACGACATCTCAACCTTGTCCGCGCCGAGCGCGTTCATGCGGTACATCCGTGCGCAACGAGAACTCATGCACCGCACCGTATCTGTGCCGTACTGCTTCATCGTGAGACTTCCTTCCCCCGTGCGGCTCCTTGGAATATCGGGCGAAGCCTTGCCTGACGGGCACATAGGGAATTGGCACGGAACTCGCTTAGGGAATCCCCGGCGAGTCAACGGCGATTCGCCCCCAATAATGTATTGAACCTCATTCATAGTGTGCCGCCCGGTAACGGGCGCCCTGGGCAACGGCGCCCTGCGCCCCCGATCTCTCGGTCGGGGCTGCGCAGGGCGCCGTTTCGTTTGGTAGATACCCCATGTCAGGCAAAGCAACCCGCATCGAGATTTTCAGTCTGCGCACCGCCCCGATGCGTGCGTTTCAACTCAGCTGGATCGCGTTCTTCGTTTGTTTTTTCGCGTGGTTCGCGTGTGCGCCATTGATGCCGCTGTTTGCACGGGACTTTCACCTGAGCGCAGCTGACGTCGCGAATATCAACATCGCAGCCGTCTCCGCGACGATCCTGGCGCGACTGATAATCGGTCCCATGTGCGACCGTTTCGGTCCGCGCCGCGTCTATTCAGGACTGCTGACGCTGGGCGCCATCCCCGTATTTGCCGTCGCGTTCAGCCATGACTACTGGACGTTCCTGCTTTGCCGGCTCGGCATCGGCGCGGTCGGCGCGAGCTTCGTCATCACCCAGTACCACACGTCGGTCATGTTCGCGCCGAACATCGTCGGCACGGCGAACGCGACGGCGGCCGGTTTGGGTAACGCCGGCGCGGGCCTCGCGCAAGCATTCGTGCCGGTGCTGCTGGCTGTGGCGATGATGCTCGGGTTCGGCGACGCGTCGGCCTGGCGCATCGCGCTGGTCGTGCCCGGCATCGCCATGCTGGTTGTCGCGGTGCTGTACTGGCGCTATACGCAGGACAGTCCAGGTGGCGACTTCATCGCACTGCGTGCCGCGAGCGCGACGGTGGCGAGTGACAAGCCCGGGGGCTGGGCGAGCTTTGCCGCCGCGTGCCGGAACTACCGTGTCTGGATGCTCGCCACGACGTACGCCGCCAGCTTCGGTGTCGAGGTGTTCATTCACAATATCGCATCGCTGTACTACGTCGATCACTTCCACCTTTCGCTGAAGGATGCGGGACTCGCGAGTGGAATCTTCGGCGCCATTGCGCTGTTCGCCCGTGCGCTCGGCGGCTGGATGTCCGATCGTTTCGCAGCCGCGCGCGGCCTCGAGGTCCGCTCGGTGTTGCTCGGTGGTCTGATCGCCGCCGAAGGGGTGGGTCTGCTCGCGTTCGCGTACGCCGGTAATGCCGGATCTGCAATCGGCGCGATGATCGTGTTCGGCCTGTTCCTGCACATGGCATGCGGCGCGAGCTATGCGCTCGTGCCGTTCATCGACCGCCAGGCGCTCGGCGGGGTGGCAGGGATTGTGGGCGCCGGGGGCAACGTCGGTGCCGTCGCGGCCGGGTTCCTGATGAAAGGCGTTGGCGACGTGCAACGGACGCTGACAATCATGGGCGGCTTCGTGCTGGCGTCGGCAGTCTGTGCATTCGCCGTGCGTTTCAGCGCCGAGCACAAGGCCCGCGAAGCCGAGCTGCGCGCCAGCGCGCTCGCAGCGAACGTCAATTGATCGCCGCCAGGAGAAAGCGGGAATATCGATGTCAAGCGAGGCTTCCTGGGGCCAGGGCCGGGCGACCGGCCATCTCGTACGATGGTGACCCCGGGGAAAAACGTCAATCGAAATAGGGAAATCCTTACTGTCATTCGCCCTTCAGATACGTGATTTTCTGTCGTTTAAAGGAGTGTTACGGACATAGATCGATAGAGGGGCAGGCGAATGGGGTTCTCATGGCAGAGCAAGCCTAGACCCAAATCCGACAGGGTTTCGTTGCCGAGGTATCGCCCGGTGGCTCAACCATGAACCCTACCCTGACGTCGCGCGCGCTGCGTCTTGCCGGCGTGCGCATCGCTCTCGTCTCCCTCTGCGCGGGCGCCGTCTCCTATTGCGTCAATCACGCGGCGCTGGAGAACTCGGTGCGTACGCAGCTTTCGCTCTCGGCAGAGCAAGCCTTGCAACGCGAATCGCTGCCTTTCCGGGAGGTCAGGGATCTCGAAAGGAACTTCCTCGACGAATTTCATCGAATCGATTCGATGCCCGAAGTGAGACGCTCGCTGGTGCACGATTTCGACGCTGTCTTCTATCGGCATCCGGATGGCTCTTACACACAGCGGCCCGGCCTGTTCGAAGGCAAGCCGCTGCCGGACGGCCGCCGCTTCCCGAATATGTCGGCCACCTACGCGCCCGACGTGCCGCCGAACGATGATGTGAAGGCGCGCTTCGCGCTCTCCTATCTACTGTCTTACCAGTACGGCTCCGCGACGAAGGGGCGGCTTTTCAATTTCTACGGCGTCGTGCCGGAGAAGGGTTTTCCGATTTATCAGGCCGCGGATATCGCGAAAGTTTTCAAATACGAGGGTCCCGATGCGCTAAGGCTCGAGACTTACGAGTTTTACTCGCGAGGCTTCGGCCAGACGCGTAGCGAGGCGCTGTTCACAAGAATCTATTGGGACTCGTCGAATGCCGCTTGGATGACGACGATTGCGACGCCGGACGCGGCCGATGCTTCCGGCAAACACCGGATCATGGCTTGTGTGGACTTGCTACTGGAAGGACTGATGAAGCGAACGGCAACGCCGGTGTTGCCAGGTACGCGCAGTACCATCTTTGCCGCCGACGGCGACGGTACGCTTATCTTTGACGGCGATTACGCGGGTGCCATTACGCGCAGTGAGGGGCATGCGTCCATCGCCTCGCTGCGGTTGACCGGCTACCGGGCGCTGCTCGATGCCAGTCGGAAACTCGCGCCCGGGACCGCGGCGCTCGTCGAGAGCGGAAGCGAGATCGCGGCCGTTGGCCGCATTCCGGAGACGCCATGGGTCCTCGCCGTGCACTACCCGAAATCGTTGATGCGGCCGGCGATCCTGACCAACCTCGCGATCGTGATCGCGGTAGGCCTTCTCACGTTGCTCGTCGAGATTTTCATTTTGCGCTCGATACTGCAAAGGCAGGTGGCAGAGCCGCTGAAGCGCCTGATGCGCGCCACCGAACGGGTCGGCCAGTCGGGTGTGGTGGTCGAAGAAGGCGAACTGCCCACGCGGTCGCGGGACGAGATCGGTCAGCTTGCGCGGGACTTCGCCAGCATGGCGGCGCGCGTTCGTGCGGCTCACGACGCGCTGGAACAGAAGGTGTCGCTCCGCACCTCCGAATTGGAACAACTCAATCGGACGCTGCTTCGAGTCAGCATGACCGACGAGATGACCGGCGTGGCCAACCGGCGTGCGTTTGACCAGGCCCTTGAGGACGGGCTTGCTCGACTTGATCGTGATGGCGGATTGCTGCTTCTGGCGATGATCGACGTGGACTGGTTCAAACGCTACAACGACCGGTATGGGCACCCGGCCGGTGATGCTTGTCTGCGTCGTGTCGCGGAAATATTGACGAGGAACGTGCGGCGCGAACACGACTTCGTCGCGAGATATGGCGGCGAGGAATTTGCGGTTCTCGCGCATGTTGCCGAACGCGATGATGCGCTCGCGATCGGACGAGCACTTTGCGCTGCCGTGAGGGAGTCGTCGATCGATCATGAAACGTCGCCGTTCGGATACGTGACGATCAGCGTGGGTATGGCGGTTGCCGCGGCCGAAGATTTCATGGCGCCGGAGGCGCTGCTGCTTCGGGCCGACCGTGCGCTGTACAGCGCGAAGGACGAGGGCCGTCACCGTGTCTCGATGACCGATTGCCAACTGACGCAGAACTGAAACGAAGCCGCCGAGACTTCGCTGTCGCCGCGCTTCAGAAAATCCTTACTCCGTTTTCAGGGCAAGCCGACTGCAATGTTCCTTCAAATTGACCGATAAAGACGCTCGTCGCTCGTGCTGCTGGGCGAATCCTGAAATGCGTTGATGTCTCACCCTACACCATCGTGCCTCTCGTAGGCGTCGTCGCCGGCATGCGGTGCGTCGCAGCCATTGCTTGTGGTGCGTTCTCCACGTATCGATCGAGCAGCGATGCTGCGCAACAGCGCTAACGCGAACAAGCGGGGGTTCCGATTGCCATTTGATACCGAACAAAAAACCACAGAATTCCTCGCGGCAGCGAAAGCCATCGATGCGATTGCCATCGAACTGCTCGCGCTGGGAGCGAGCAGCGAGCCGTTGCACGCGGTCCAAGCTAAGCTGAATCTGCTTGGCGGGCAATTGCGGGACCTCAGTGCCGATCTTTCGACGAACATCGCGGCGGGTGCCGCCAGCCATCTTGGAATGCGTGACGCACTCGCGATGAGCGAGCGTCAGTTCCGGGCCGTTGCCGAAAACCTGCCGCACCATCTCGCGCGTCATAACGCGGATGGCACTTATCGGTATGCGAACCCGAGGCTGTCCGCCTTTTTGGGCATTGCCGCTGCGGATATGCTCGGCAAGCGGCCCACGCAGCTTTTTATCGGGGAAGGTTATTCGGCATACGAATCCATGGTGCTCGAAACGGCACGGACCGGCTGTCCCCATGTCAAGGAGCTGCGGTTCGTGACTTGCGACGGGCAGCAGGTCATCCATGAGATTCGTTGCGTCGCCGAAAGCGGCGAGGCAGGTGCCGTTGCATCGGTGCTCGCCGTCGGCTACGACATCACTGAGCGCAAAAGGGCAGAATTCGCGCATAAGAAAGCACTCGATCTTGCGGAAGGGGTCATCGCCGCTATCCCCGACGTGCTGTTCGAGGTGGACGGCGACGGCCGTTACCTGAATGTCTGGACGAAGAATCCGGAATCGCTGGCGCGCCCGGCGAAGGAACTGGTCGGCAGATCTGTCCGTGAAGTGTTGGCTCCCGTGCAAGCTGAAGTCGCGATGCAAGCCATACGTGAAGCCGGCGAGCATGGGGTGACGTACGGCCACACGATCGCCATCGATCTGCCGAGTGGCGGTCGGCGGTGGTTCGAGCATTCGGTCGCGAGGAAGCCAGGCGACTGCCCTGCCGCCGACACCTTCCTTGTGCTGTCGCGCGATATTACAGCCCGTAGACAGGTGGAACAGGCGCTCAACGAGACGCACGTCAAGCTGCTCGGCGTGCTGCAGACCATACCGGACATGGTCTGGCTGAAAGATCCGGACGGCGTCTTTCTGCTCTGCAATCATGTCCTCGAACAGCTCGTAGGCCAGCCGGCGTCCGCGATCATCGGAAAAACCGACTATGACTTCTTCGACGCCGAACTGGCCGATTTCTTTAGAGAGAAAGACAGGGCTGCGATTGAAGCGGGACGGGTCTGCATCAATGAAGAGTGGATCACCGATCCGCGTACCGGGGAGCGTGCCCTCTTGGAAACGCGTAAGGTTCCGGTATTCGACGCCGATGGCAAGTTGACAGGGGTACTCGGTGTGGCGCGTGACATCACGGAGCGCAATCGCATAGCGCAAACGCTGGCCGCCCGCGAACGCGAATTCCGGACGCTGGCGGAAAACCTTCCCATGTCCATCGCGCGTTATGACCGTAGCGGCCGACGAATCTATGTGAATCCGAGGTTTGAAGGGGACGCCGATCTATTGGTGCCCGATTTGTCGGCGGGTGAGATTGCGCAGCGTTGCGTGACCCCGGCATCGGCCGCGGATCACCTGTTGCATGGCGTGATGAAGGTCATCGCGAGCGGTATTCCGACAGAACTGGAGCTTTGCCTCACGCGCGATCGAGAGCCCGCATGGCACGCTGTTCGAATTGCACCGGAGTTCGGTCCTGGCGGAGAAGTCGTGAGCGCACTCACCATCTGCTCGGACATCTCCGTTCATAAGCGAATGGAACGGGCGCTGCGTGCGCTTGTCAGCCGGCGCGATACCGACCTGGAGGAGGAGCGCCGCCGCATCGCACGCGAATTGCACGACGAGTTGGGGCAGCAACTGGTGGGATTGAGAATGAACCTGAAGCTGCTGGGTATTCAATTCGGCGATGGAGAACCGCAGCTACGCGAGGCGACGGGGCGGATGCTCGCCCTTGTCGATACGACCATTCAAACGACGCGTGACGTTTCGTCATCGTTGCGGCCGCCCGTACTCGACATGGGGCTGATTCCGTCGCTGGAATGGCTGACCGCGACGTTCATGCGGCATACCGGACTGCATTGCGCGCTTCGCGTGCCCCATGGTGAAGTCGACATGACGGAAGAGCAGCTGGTGACGATTTTTCGTATCGCGCAGGAATCGTTGACCAACGCTGCCAAGCATTCGAAGGCTGAGGTCATCGTGATCGCGTTTCGACGCGAGTCCGAGTGCTTCGTTCTCGAAGTGACAGACAACGGTAGGGGGTTCGATACCGGGACTCGGCCCAAGCTCAATACCTTCGGGTTGGTGGGGATGCGCGAACGCGCGCTGGCCGTCGGGGGCGAGCTGGCCATTGAAAGTGCGCGACATGTCGGCACAACGATTTGCGCCCGTATCCCGATTGGGACGACGGTGGAGGAAGTCGCGGGACAAACCTGATCGGGCTGGTGCCAACCACGTGCCGTTGCGTCACCTCGCCGCTATGCCTTGTCCTCCCAATCGTGCCACTCGACGGAGTGTGATTGCAAGTAGCGATCCACCGCTTGCCCGATTGTCGGGTGAAAATTGCGCTCGCCAATCAGTTCGAAGGTGCCGTAATGTTTCAGGCTGTCCTTCACCGGCCCTTTCATCTCGGCAAAGGAAAGTGTCACACCTCGCTCGAGCAGTTCATCGTGGATCTGCACGAGCGCATCGGCGGCAGTGACATCGATATCGGTCACGGGCTCGGCCGCGATCACGATCCAACTCGTCTTGGTCGGCGCCTCTCGCACCGCGCGGAGCGCACGTTCGCGAAAAATCTCCGCGTTTGCGAAGAACAGCGGAGCGTCCCAGCGCAGCAGCACGAGGCCGGGAATGCGGCGTGC
>NZ_JBQCDN010000366.1:0-2588 GCF_051961175.1 Trinickia sp.
GGACCGACGCGGTTCGGCCCGAGACGCACGTGCATCCAGCCGATGAGCTTGCGTTCCCACAGGATCAGGTACGCCACGCACAGCAAAATCGCGACGGAGACGACGACGATGCGCACGAGCGCCCACACCGTGGGCCATGCGTCACCGAGCGCCTGGGCGCCGCCTGCGTTGATCGTATCGAACAAGCTCATTTACGCCTTCTCCACCACGAGTTCACCGAACAAGCCGCCGAGTGCCGCGCCGAGCTGCGTGCCCGCCGAAACGCGCACCGCGCGCTCCGCCAGCGCCGCATCGCGCGTCGCGCCGGCCTGAACCGTGCGATCGCCCTGGCGGACACGCACCGTGTCGCCTTCCTTCAATCCAAGCTGGTCGAACAGCGCGGCCGGCAAGCCGATCGTGTTCGCCGTCCGTGCTGCCGCCGTCAGATGCAGCGACGGAGCGCGGCGCACGAGTGCGTCGGCGTGATAGATCGCCACGTCGGCGATACGCTCGAGCGCACCGTTAGCGTTCGCGTTTGCCTTCGCACCGCGTGCCACCGCCGTGTCCGTGCGGTTGTTCAGGCGCGAAGCGTCGACGCCGTTCGGCAGCGCCGCGGCGCGCACGTCTTCCACGGTGTCGTAGTCGAACCCGCTCAAACCGAGCACGTTGCCAAGCACACGCAGCACCTTCCAGCCCGGACGCGTTTCGCCGAGCGGACGCACGGCGCCGTTGAATGCTTGCAGCGTGCCTTGCGCATTGACGAACGCGCCGGCCGTTTCCGTGAACGGCGCGATCGGCAGCAGGACATCGGCGTAGTCGAGGCCCGTCTTGAACGGCGACAGCACGACAACCGTTTCGGCCGCGCCGAGCGCGGCAAGCGCCTGCGCCGGATTGGCCGTATCGAATTCCGGTTCGAGGTTCAGCAGCACGTAACCCTTGCGCGGCTGCTCGAATGCGGCGCGCGCATCGAGGCCTTGCGCACCGGGCAGCGCGCCGACGAGGTGAGCACCCACGGTATTCGCGGCTTCCGTGAGGAAACCGAGCGTCGCGCCCGTTTGTTCGGCGATCCACTGCGCGAGCGCATGGATACGCGAGAACTCGGGGTGCTGGACGGCACTGTTGCCGATCAGCACCGCACGGCGTTCGCCGTTCGCGAGCGATGCCGCCACTTCCTGCGCGGCAGCCGAGGCTTCAACACCAGCCGCCCCTTCCGGCAGCGCAACACCGCGTGCCTGAGCGACGGCGGCGGCGATGCCGGCGAGCGCATCGACCCATGCCGACGGCGCAGCCACGATCGTCTTCGCGGTTGGGATCAGCGAGTTGTCGCCCGTGGCATGCAGCAGATGCAGCTTCGCGCCGCTGCGTGCAGCTTGGCGCAGGCGCGAGGCCATCAGCGGATGGTCGCGGCGCAGGAACGAGCCGATCACGAATGCTGCGTCGATCGTCGACAGATCGGCCAGCGGCATACCAAGCCACGGCGTCCCGGCGCTTGCGGACGAGAAATCGGATTGGCGCAGACGGAAATCGACGTTCGGCGTGCCGACCGCCTGGGCCAGTTGCTTCAGCAAAAACAGCTCTTCGACGGTGCTATGGGCACTGCCGAGCATGGCAATGGCGTTGGCACCGTGATCGGCCGCGACGCCCTTCAAACTCTTCGCGACGTATTCGAGCGCCGCCTGCCAGTCCGTTTCGATCCACTGGCCGCCTTGCTTGATCATCGGCTGCGTCAAGCGCGCTTCGCTGTTCAAGCCTTCGTACGAGAAGCGGTCCTTATCGGAGATCCAGCACTCGTTGATCGCCTCGTTCTCGAGCGGCAGCGCGCGCATGACGCGATTGTTCTTGGTCTGCACGACGAGGTTTGCACCGACGGAATCGTGCGGGCTCACCGATTTGCGGCGCGAGAGCTCCCACGTGCGGGCGCTGTAGCGGAACGGCTTGCTCGTGAGCGCGCCGACCGGGCACAGGTCGATCATGTTGCCCGACAGTTCGGAATCGACCGTCTTGCCGACGAACGTCGTGATCTCCGAATGCTCGCCGCGGCCCAGCATGCCGAGTTCCATCACGCCGGCCACTTCCTGGCCGAAGCGCACGCAGCGCGTGCAGTGAATGCAGCGCGTCATCTCTTCCATCGAAATGAGCGGCCCCACGTTCTTGTGGAACACCACGCGCTTTTCTTCCTGATAGCGCGAGGCGGACTTGCCGTAGCCCACGGCCAAATCCTGCAACTGGCATTCGCCGCCCTGATCGCAGATCGGGCAATCGAGCGGGTGATTGATGAGCAGGAATTCCATCACCGATTGCTGCGCCTTCACGGCCTTGTCGGAAGTCGTGCGCACGACCATGCCGGCGGACACCGGCGTGGCGCAGGCCGGCACAGCCTTCGGCATCTTCTCGACTTCGACGAGACACATGCGGCAGTTCGCCGCGATCGAAAGCTTCTTGTGATAGCAGAAGTGAGGAATGTACGTGTCGACCTTGTGGGCAGCCTGGATCACCATGCTGCCTTCGGGCACCTCGACCTTCTTCCCGTCTATTTCAAGTTCAACCATGATGGTGAATGGTCCTTAACCTATTACCGCTCAATCTTTTGCTCGCTGAACCGCCCGCCG
>NZ_JBQCDN010000367.1:0-4210 GCF_051961175.1 Trinickia sp.
GCGCATCAGCTCGATGCAAACCTGAAAGAAGTCACGCTGATTACCAAGGACGCGTTCGAGCCGACTCTGCCTGTCAGTTGCGTGCTGCACATCGATCCGACCAAGGCCCCGCGCGTGGTGCAGCGCTTCGGCGATCTTGGACATTTAGTGAATGAGACGATCGATCCGTTCGTCTCGAGCTGGTTCAAGGATGTAGCGCAGACGAAGACCGTCATCGAACTCATTCAAGAGCGCAAGGCAGTCCAGGATCAAGCGAAGACGATCATGGCCGAGCGTTTCGCCAGTTACGATCTCGAGCTTGTCGACGTGATGATGTATACGCCGACAGGGCAAAGCATCGAGCCGATTCTCGATCAGTTGCGCGAGCGGCAGATTGCGACGGAACAGTTGGCGACGTTTGAGGCACAGAAATCGGCGGCCGAAAAACAGCGCGAGTTGAATGACGCGCAGGCGGCGGCCGAGGCACAAGCGGCCTTGACGCAATCCCGAATCAGCATTCAAGTGGCCGAGAACGAAGGGGCCGCTTCGGTGAGCACTGCGCAGAAGGAAGCCGATAAGATCAAGCTGCTCGCTGCCGCGAAATCAGAGGCGGCCAGTATCGAGGGGGCGGGCGAAGGTGACCGGCTTGCTTCGATCGGGCGCGGAGAAGCGGCGGCGACGGCGGCCAAGATGAAAGCGGCCGGGGGCGTCGAGTACGGATTGATTTCGACGGTTGCTTCGCAGTTTGCTCATGCTGTCGAGAAGGGGCGGTTGCCGATCGTGCCGCAAACGCTTATCGCCGGCGGGGATGGTGCTGAGGGGTTTAACGGGCTGTTGCAGACGATCAATGCGGTACTGGCGATGAAGCTGCCGAGTTTGTCGGAGGCAGATCGGGCGAAGGCGACGCTCGCATTGGATGAGGCGATTGCGGATCATGCACGGGTCGGGTCCGCGGTGCGCGTTTCGGCCGATGAAGTGATTCAGGACATTCCCAGCGCGCAGGCCCCGGAAGAAGACAGCGCACCTGTCACGGTCTGAAGTCGCTTCTTGATTTAGGCGATGGCACGCTGTATCGACTGCCTGGTGTGGCAGTGGGCGCGATATCAGCGTGCGCCAGAAGAGCGGCCTGGAGGGGCTTGCCGCGATGGCTCGGACCGCCGCGCTACGAATTGTGGGTTATCCTGAACAAGACATACGCGAGGACGATGGGGGAAACGGCGATGAAAGCCAACAGGAGTCCACCGTCCGCTGCGACAGTGATCGGAGAGAGCGCCAGCTTGGCGGCTTTACCGGCGGGTGTTGGTTTTTCCGTGACAGGCACCCTGTACTCCACATTGAACGCCTGCGGTATCACCGCACCATCGAGAGGCGTAGGCATGTAGCGTGTCCCGCTGATCGTCCCCGATTCGGCGAGCTGGTAGCCTTCGTCCTTGAACCCGTCGGCAAGTGCATGATCGCGTGTGTCGCTATCGCGAGGCGCGTCCTTCTCCCCAAGCACCATCGTATAGCGACCGGAGATCTTGTCGCCCTGTGCCACGAAACCATAAAAGTCCGTATGGAGCTTGGGGCGGTATGACGACGTCATCACCCGATACAGCTGCGATGGCATATCGAAGATGTAGTGGTACCGCTTGCCAAGTACGACCAGTTTCTTCCCGTCCGGGGTAATCAGGAATGCGGTCAGTGTTTCTTCGTACTGCCCATCTGCGAGCCAACTTTCGGTAATCGGACCGGGGCCCTCGCACCCGGCTACCAGGCCGGACGCGGCCGCCATCGAAAGGGCGAGAAATTGTCTTCTTTTCATGAATGCTGCGTTGGATGTTGTTATATCGAGGAACCGCTGGAATGACGAGCGGTTTGCTTGATGCCGCGCGCGTAGCCCGAACGGTCGTCTGGGCTATTTGACGCGGGACGAATTGTAAGGCCGAAATCCCCGCAAAGCACGTTCGTGCACTTCAGCAGAAAACGTTTCCGACTTGTTCATCGCCCCATTCTCCGAAGCCATGTGGGGTCCCCAAAGACTCCATAACGATTTGAACAATTGGGAGTCGACGCACTTTACGACAATTTTGAACGCGTGTAGCCTAGACAGACTGATTTAGACAAATTCAAGCAGATAGCTTCAAATAGACAGATCTGTTTAGCAAAACTGACTCCTGGTTTAGACAACTTGGTATAGACGAACAAATATAGACAGACTGGTTTAGACAAACCAGTCCTGATCGATGGCTAATTTTTACATGTCTTGAAGTTTAAAGCCCATCGGTCCGATCAAACATGCAAGCACTGGAACCGCCCTTCCCGGCAGGCAGGGCGATGGGTAGCTATTAGACATTAACTGTTGAATAAAATGCGGCAGACGCAACGGTCCACTATTGAGACGCAGTGCGTTAAATGCGTTGCGAGCCGCATCCATTGAGAACGCCGAGCTTTGACCGATCCTCCAGTGCGGATATTGGAGCGATATTACTCGTCATTTTCAAATGCCGGGCACTTATCACGGCGAAGAACAATAGAAACTGAGAACCTGAGAGGAAGACATGTGCGGAATAGCGGGAACGATTGGAATTGCTGATACGTCGATCGCGAACACCATGCTTGCGGCTCTGCATCACCGTGGGCCCGATCAGCAAGGTGTGGCATCGCTCGGACCCGTTGCCATGGGGACCACGCGCCTGGCCATCGTCGATCCCATCGGCGGCAGCCAACCGATCTATAACGAAGATCGCTCGCTTTGTCTCGTGTTCAACGGCGAGATCTACAACCACGACGAGCTGCGCAGCAAGCTGCAGGCACAGGGACACACATTCCTGACTGCCTCGGACACGGAAGTCATCGTTCATCTCTTCGAACAGTACGGAGAGTCCTGCGTCGAACATCTGCGCGGCATGTTCTGCTTCGCGATTACCGACGGCCGCAGAGTCTTTCTCGCACGAGACCGCGTTGGCATCAAGCCGCTGTATTACACGCAGCTGCGCAATCACAATGCCATGCTGTTCAGCTCCGAGATCAAGTCTCTATTGGCTGCCCCCATCGTCCCGGCAAAGCTCGACGACATTGCCGTCATCGACTGGGCCATCATCGGCCATTCCGTCGCCAACCGTACGATGTTCGAAGGCATCCGCCTGTTAGGCCCCGGCGAAACGGTATGGGTTGACGTCGCCGATCCGGTAAAAGCACTGCGCCCGCGCAAATACTTCACGCTCGAATACCGTCGCGACGAGCGCATCACGATGGCGACAGCGGAGGAGATGACGCTGGCTGCGCTGACAGAAGCGATCGATTTGCATGCCCGCACCACCGACGGCAATCTCGGCATCGTGCTATCCGGGGGCCTCGACTCCGCGTTAATGGCACTTATTGCCGACTCCACAAAACAAGCCCAACTGCGAACCTACACGGTAGCCGACCATTGGGGGCATCCGGACGTGGGCCAGGCGAAGTTTATCGCCGACCACATCGATTCCAATCACCGTACCTTAGTCATTGACTACAACCACTACCTCCACGAAATTCCGAGCTTCATTGCCGTGGAGGAAACGCCGAGTGACTTGACCGATATTCCTCACTACGTCATGAACCGCGAAATCGGCAAGGAGACGAAGGTTTGCCTCAGCGGTGAGGGAGCGGACGAGGTATTTGGCGGCTATCAGGAATTCGTCGACCGCTGGTACAAAGTGGGCGGCTTGAAGGACCGAATCAAGATGGCTGGCGGGATGGGCCTTGCGCTCTCGAGCGAAGCCGAAGCTTATGTCGACCCGATCATCAGCGCTTCCTCCTATGAGAAGTACCTCGATAAGCTTTTCCGGTATAGCTGCGAGGATCAGCTCGACCGCGCCCATCTGCACCGTGTGGACAAATTCGGCATGGCATTCAGCCTCGAGATTCGTGTCCCGTTCCTCGACAACAAGGTGTTGGACCTGGGCACCTCGATGCCGATTCGCCACCTGGTGAATGCCGAGCTGGGCATCCGCAAACATGTGCTGCGACGCGTACTGCTCAAGAAATTCGGCGCACGCATGGCCGATATCGCACTGCGCGAAAAACTGACCTTCCCTTCCGCGGGCGACCGTTTCGTTGCCGATCTCGGTGAACTGTGCAAGCAATACCTGCCGGCGGATTACGTCAAAAACCACCGGCTTAGCGCGTTCACCCACAACATCGTGAAGATGGTCAGCTTCGACCTGTTCGTGGAAATCTTCATCAAGAACCGGGGCGATGCCACCAAGGT
>NZ_JBQCDN010000368.1:0-6179 GCF_051961175.1 Trinickia sp.
CCACCTCCGAAGTCATTCGCATGGCCAACGGCAAGAGCGGCGAGGGGTTCGTCGCGGTGAGCGCCGAAGCGCGCAAGCGTTTCTGGCTCGACCGCAGCCGCACGGCCGCGATCGCCAAGCACACGAACGCGTTCAAGATCAACGAAGACGTCGTGATCCCGTTGAATCGCATGGGCGAGTACACGGACGGCATCGAGCGGATCAACATCGAACTGTCGCTGAAGAACAAGCTGCAGCTTGTCGATGCCCTCGAAGCGTTCTTCAAGGGCGGCAACCTGCCGCTCGGCAAGACCGACGACGCAAACGAAATCCCGAGCGCCGAGCTGTTGGAGGACCGCGTGCAGCAAGCGCTGGCCCTGCTGGCGCGGGTGCGTGCCCGTTGGACGTTCGTGCGCGACAAGCTCGATCTGTCGCTGCGCGAGGCGCAGCACTACCTCGTTCAACTCGGCTACGAAGCGCTGGCTGAGAAATTCGCCGATCGTGTCGACGATCAACCGGGCGTGACCGTCTTCCATGTGATGCAAGACCGCACGATCCGCGCATCGTGGAAACAGGAGATCCGGGCCGAACTGCGCCAGATCTTCAATGGCGGCGAGTTCAAACCGATCCTCGACGAAGCGCAGGCGATCCACAAGAAGGTGCTGCGCGCGCGTGTGTTCGTCGCGCTGCACATGCACGCGGGCGACGGCAACGTTCATACGAACATCCCCGTCAACTCCGACAACTACGAGATGTTGCAGGACGCCCACAAGGCCGTCGAGCGCATCATGAAACTCGCGCGTTCGCTGGATGGCGTGATTTCGGGCGAGCACGGCATCGGCATCACGAAGCTCGAGTTCCTGACGGAAGCCGAGATTGCCGATTTCCGTGCGTACAAGGAACGGATCGATCCGCACGGCCGCTTCAACAAAGGCAAGCTGCTGCCGGGCGCGGATCTTCGCAACGCCTACACGCCGAGCTTCGGCCTGATGGGCTACGAATCGCTGATCATGCAGCAGTCGGACATCGGCGCGATTGCCGATTCCGTGAAGGACTGCCTGCGCTGCGGCAAGTGCAAGCCCGTGTGCGCGACCCACGTGCCGCGCGCGAACCTGCTCTACAGCCCGCGCAACAAGATCCTGGCGACATCGCTCCTGATCGAAGCGTTCCTGTATGAAGAACAGACGCGCCGCGGTGTGTCGATCAAACATTGGGACGAGTTCAACGATGTGGCCGACCACTGCACGGTCTGCCACAAGTGCGCGACGCCGTGCCCGGTCAAGATCGACTTCGGCGACGTGTCGATGAACATGCGCAACCTGCTGCGCAAGATGGGCAAGAAGAAGTTCAACCCGGGTGCGGCCGCGGGCATGTTCTTCCTCAATGCGACGAATCCGCAGACGATCAACGTCGCCCGCACGGCGATGATGGGCATCGGCTACAAGGCGCAGCGCCTGGGTAACGATCTGCTGAAGAATTTCACGAAGAAGCAGACGGCGCATCCGCCCGCGACGACGGGCAAGCGGCCTGTGGTCGAGCAGGTGATCCACTTCGTCAACAAGAAGATGCCGGGCAACTTGCCGAAAAAGACGGCGCGCGCGCTGCTTGACATCGAAGATAACAAGATCGTCCCGATCATCCGCAATCCGAAGACGACGACCGTCGATTCGGAAGCTGTGTTCTATTTCCCGGGCTGCGGATCGGAGCGGTTGTTCTCGCAGGTGGGTCTGGCCACGCAGGCGATGCTGTGGGAGGCCGGCGTGCAGACCGTGCTGCCGCCTGGGTATCTGTGCTGCGGCTATCCGCAGCGCGGAGCGGGGCAGTACGACAAGGCCGAGCAGATCGTGACGGACAACCGCGTCCTGTTCCACCGGGTGGCCAACACGCTCAACTACCTCGATATCAAGACGGTGGTGGTGTCGTGCGGTACGTGCTACGACCAGCTCGCCGGCTATGAATTCGACAAGATCTTCCCGGGATGCCGCATCATCGACATCCACGAGTTTCTGCTCGAGAAGGGAATGAAGCTCGAGGGCGTGAGCGGGACGCGCTACATGTATCACGACCCGTGCCATACGCCGATCAAGACGATGGATCCCGTCACGCTCGTCAATGAACTGATGGGGGCCGAGCACGACGGCTACAAGATCGCGAAGAACGAACGCTGCTGCGGCGAATCGGGCACGTTCGCGGTGGCGCGGCCCGACATTTCGACGCAGGTTCGCTTCCGCAAGGAAGAAGAGATCCGCAAGGGGGCGGCCAAGCTGCGCGAGATTCCGGTGACGTCGGCGGGGGCGAACGGCGGCGAAACGGCGCATGCCGGCAACGGCGCGGCCGACGTCAAAGTGCTGACGAGCTGCCCGTCGTGCCTGCAAGGTCTCTCGCGTTACAACGAGGATGCGGGCATCGAAGCCGATTACATCGTCGTCGAGATGGCACGCCACGTCCTGGGAGAGAACTGGATGGCTGACTACGTCGAGCATGCGAACAATGGCGGGATCGAGCGCGTACTGGTGTAATAGCGCCCATGCGCGGGGCGCCCGGGCGCAATTCGCGCCCGCGCCCGACAGCGCTGACCGACATTGGCCGATGCCAAGGGACGATGATGGATTGCGTATTTTGCCGTGAGGAAGGCGGGGTCGTGCTTTGGCAGGACGATGCATTGCGCGTCGTGCTGGCCGACGAGCACGACTACCCGGGCTTTTGTCGCGTGATCTGGAACGCGCACGTGGCGGAATTTTCGGATTTGCAGGCCGCCGAGCGCCATCATGTGATGCGCGCGGTGTATGCCACCGAGCGTGCGGTACGGCGTGTGCTGGCGCCCAATAAAGTGAATTTGGCCAGCCTCGGGAATCAGGTGCCGCACGTACACTGGCATGTGATTCCGCGTTTTACGAACGACGCGCACTTTCCGCTGCCGATCTGGGCGCCCCGGCAACGCTCCGTTTCGGAGGCGCTGCTCGCACAGCGGCGTGCACAGGCCACGCTGATCGCCGAGGCGCTGCGGCAGGAAATGTCGCAGGCCCCTGAGTGATGGGCGCCGCCGCCCGCGGCGCAACGCTTCGCGCGGGCCTATGCCGTGCGCCGCTGCGGGCGGCTGACAGGAAATGAGAGGCAAACGATGAGCGGACTGACTTCCCAGACGCCGGTGCCCACGGGCATCGTCGTCCATGCAAAATCGCGCGCGTTGGAACTGCGCTACCCGAACGGCCTCAGCTATCGGATTCCATTTGAATTGATGCGTGTGTATTCGCCCTCGGCCGAGGTGCGCGGACACGGGCCGGGACAAGAAACGCTGCAAACGGGCAAGCGCGACGTGACGATCGTCTCGATCGACGGCGTGGGCAATTACGCGCTGCAGCCGAGCTTTTCGGACGGCCACTCAACAGGCATCTATTCATGGGATTTGCTGTACGAGCTGGCCACGCAACAGGACGAACTGTGGCGCGCCTACTTCGACAAGCTCGCGAGCGCCGGGCTCGACCGCGATGCGCCGATGGCGGCGGCCGGTGCGCCGCGCGGCCACTGTCACTGAAACGAAAACGCGGAGGATAAACGCGATGAGCAAGACCCACTTTGGCTTCGAGACCGTCGAGGAACAGGACAAGGCAAAGAAGGTCGCGGGCGTGTTCCACTCGGTGGCCACGAACTACGACCTGATGAACGACTTGATGTCGGGCGGGCTGCACCGCGTCTGGAAGCAATTCACGATTGCGCAGGCGAATGTGCGCCCCGGCTATAAGGTGCTCGATATCGCCGGCGGCACGGGCGATCTGTCGAAGGCGTTCGCGAAGCAGGCGGGGCCGCAAGGCGAGGTCTGGCATACCGACATCAACGAATCGATGCTGCGCGTTGGGCGCGACCGTCTGCTGGACCGCGGCATCGTGACGCCATCGCTGCTGTGCGACGCCGAGAAAATCCCGTTTCCGGACAACCATTTCGACGTCGTCACTGTGGCGTTCGGGTTGCGCAACATGACGCGCAAGGAAGTGGCCATTTCCGAGATGCGCCGCGTGCTGAAGCCGGGCGGCCGCTTGCTGGTGCTGGAATTCTCGAAGGTCTGGGAGCCGCTCAAGAAGGCGTACGACGTCTACTCGTTCAAGGTTTTGCCGTGGCTTGGCTCCCGGTTCGCCCAGGATGCCGACAGTTATCGGTATCTTGCGGAATCGATCCGCATGCATCCCGATCAAGACACCTTGAAGACGATGATGGAGCAGGCGGGGCTCGACGGTGTGAAATATTACAATTTGTCAGCTGGCGTGGTAGCCTTGCACGTGGGGGTGAAATATTAGATCACCTAACGTCTTGTTTTTATAGGGAATACCAACATGGCCGGTTCGCTTTTCGATTCTTCCAAACAGCTTTCATGGCGTTTTTCGAAGCGAATCCGGCTCTTCGCAGTGGCGACGATGATAGCCGCCGGTACGCTCGTCACGCTCGACGCCGAAGCGAAACGAATGGGCGGCGGGCGCAGTATCGGGCGCCAGTCCCAAACGATGCAGCGCGATAGCGCACCGCCAGCACAGCAGCCGGCGCGTACGGCCCAGGCCGGCACGCAGCCGGGCGCGGGTGCTCAGGCGCAGCGTGCTCAAACCGCGCCGGCAGCGGCCGCCACGCCGGCGCGCTCGCGCTGGCTTGGCCCGATCGCGGGTCTGGCCGCGGGGCTCGGTATCGCGGCGCTGCTGTCGCACTTCGGGCTGGGCGGCGCTTTCGCCGGGGCGATGGCGAACGTGATCGTCGTCGCGCTGTTGGCGATGATCGGCATCTGGCTCGTGCGCAAGCTGCTGTCGTTGCGGCGTAAACCTGCGGCGCTGGCGACGGCGGGCGGCGCGATGCCTACGGCTCGCCAGGGCTTCGGCAGCGGGTACGACATGCCGGCGTCGAACGGTGGCTTATCGACATTGCCTGCATCGACCGCTTCGGCTGGGGCCGCAAGCGTCACACACGCGGCGTTCGCGCGCCCGGCCGATTTCGACGAGTCGGCGTTCCTCCATCATGCCAAGGTCAATTTCGTGCGGCTGCAAGCCGCATGGGACGCAGGCGATATGGCGGACATCCGTGCGTTTTCCACCCCGCAGATGTTCGCCGAATTGAAGCTCGATCTCGATGCGCGGGCCGGCGAGCGCAATCAAACCGACGTCGTCCAGCTTCATGCGGAGCTGATCGATCTGGCGGAAGACGACTTCGAGTACGTCGCGAGCGTGCGCTACAGCGGCTTGATCCGCGAAGCGCCGGGCGCGGCCGCGGAATCCTTCGCCGAAACATGGCAATTGACGAAACCCAAGCGCGGCGCGGATGGCTGGCTGCTCGCGGGCATCCAGCAGACGCCGGAGCAATCGAATGCGTCGACAGGCTCGCTCGGATCTTCGTCATGAGAGCGCTAACGGCGATCGCGTGCGCGATCGCCCTGCTCTGTGGGGCGCTGCATGCGAATGCCGGTCCGCAAAGGCGCTTCAATAGCCTCGTTTTTGAAAGCAAGGATCCCGGCAATCCAACGTTCCGATTCGAACAAGAGATTGCTTCCTGCGCCAGACCGATGGGCGAGGAAGGGTTCACCGTCAAGCCGGGCCAGGTATTCAGCCGGCACTATTACGAAAAGCTTTTCGAAGCCGGCTGCTTTTCCGAAACGAAGGAATTGGGCTGGATCGTCACCGCGACTCGGCCGCAAGACAACTTCAGATGGCAATGTCATGTCCGCCTCATCAACGGCATTGATTCCAAATCCGAGTGGTGGCGCGTCAAGATCCAAACGAAGGCGGTCGAGCCGGTCGCCCCGGGAACTGCCGACTTGTGTACCGATCGCACGCTGATTCGGTCGGCGGTCTGCGAAACGACCGACGAGTCGTCGTTCGAGCGTGCCGATTGCCTCAATCAGACCTCCGATTCGCACGGGAAAATCCGAATCACGCTCGGGGGGCCGCCGATGCCGGCGCACATTGCGCCGCAGGCGGGCGGTACGCTGACGACAAGCCCATTTGACTGAAGCGCGGAGGCGGACGAACGTCGCGTTCCACTTGCACCATCGCTCGCGGCGATGGCTGACGCTTCGCTGCTGCGGGAACAGGGCGTGTCTGGCACACCCCGCCCGCCAGTGCTTCCCCGCGATCGGGCGCTACAATAGAGGCCCGCGTAGGCTGCCGCCCGCGGGCTTTTTATTGCTCCCCGATGACTCTTGCCGCCAAGCCCTTTGCCGCCGCTGT
>NZ_JBQCDN010000369.1:0-22167 GCF_051961175.1 Trinickia sp.
CGCAGCCGATGAACTGCATATCGGCAAGGCCACGCTTTACGAGAAGATCAAACGATACGGCCTCGCTGAACGTGGCGAGGCCGGGAAGGAAGGGGGCTAGGCCGGCGCCGGCTGATTCCGGTGACGGCTTTAGGTGCTGGCCTTAGGTACCGGCTTTAGGTGCTGGCTTTAGGTGCTGGCCTTAGGTACCGGCTTTAGGTGACGGCTTTAGGTGACGGCGAGTGCGGGCGGGTGACGGCGGCCCGCTACGCCCATTCACGCCGAGCCGAGTGCCTTCTGCAGGAGCTGATCGAGTTCGGCGAATTGCGGTTCGCCGACATATCGCTTGAGGATCGTGCCGTTCTTGTCGACGACGAACGTCGTCGGCGTCATCTGGACGTTGCCGAATTGCTTTGCGGCCGTGCCGTCGTCCATCGCCACTTTGAACGGCAGCTTACGCGATTGCGTGTAATTGACGACGTACATCGGCGCATCGTATTGCATCGCGACGGCGACGAACTCCAGACCCTGGCCCTTGTAGCGGTTGTACGTGTCGACCATCTGCGGCATTTCCTTGATGCAGGTTTCGCAGTCGGTCGCCCAGAAATTGACGAGGTAGACCTTCCCCTTCAAGTCGGACGTCGACAGCTTTTGACCGGACAGCAACGTGAAGGTTGCCGATGGGACCTGCTGGCTGTGGCCGAACGTGAAATAGGCGGCGACGGCGAGAGCGAGCGCCGCGCAGGCAAAGGCGACGTAGCGCAGCGGGCTGGCGCGGCGGGCGGAAGAAGCTGGGCTTTGGCTCATGGATACGACCTCATGCGGACAATCGCGTCCCGCTGCGTGCGGGCGGCTCGACGGCGGGGGGCCGGAGCGGCGCGATTTGGCGTCGTCATTTTACTCGCATTCGGAAAAGCGCGGCCGGCGGCGGCGCATGCATGTCGGATAATGTCGATTTTGGTCAGAGCCGTCGTTTCGAGCTCCTCGTGATCTATGCGCTTTTGTTGCCCCCGTTGGTTTTGCCGGCTGCGTATGTTCCGGCTGCGCCCCTTGGCTGTGTTGGACGCTTCGCAAGCTTTCGCTGCCGCTCGATTGATGCGGGTGCGGCGTCTTTCGTCGGTCACGCTGCAAGCGTTGCTGGCCGTCACGTTCGCCAGTGCTTGCTCGCCGGCCTACAACTGGCGGGCGGTGACCGATGCGGCCGAGGGGTACAGCGTCGACTTGCCCGCCAAGCCGACCGAGGACGAACGGCTGGTTGCGATTGCCGGCCAGACCATGCCGATGCACGTGCGCGCCGCCGAGACGCAACACGCCGTATTTGCGATTGCCGTGGTGGACCTGCCGCGCGACGACGCGCAGCTGGGGCAGGCGGTAGCGGACGAATTGCGTCACGCGCTCGCCCGCAATGTGAGCGCGTCGCCCGTCGAGCACGCCGTGCAAGTGCCGGTATCGACGGGGGCTGCGGTTCTGGGCTTCGATATTGTCGCGACGGGTTCGGCTGGTGAAGCGCGCGAGCAGCGCACCATTCACGCGTGGATTGCCGTGCGCGGAAGGCACGTCTATCAGGCGGCGATCATCGCCGCGCAAGCGCCGCCCCAGGAGCAGTCCGAGCAGTTTTTTGGGTCGCTCAAGCTGAAGTAGTGCCCTTACGGGACAGGGCACTAGCACTCAACTGACCACCGGCTGCGCATCGGCCTGCACGGTTGCCGCTGGACGGACGCTTGAGACGCGCGCATACGAGTGAAGGTTTCGCCGCAACAAAAGTCGCTAATGCCCGGATTTCTTGTAGGTTTTTGAGCTATCCACAGATGCTGTGGATAAGTCTGTGGGGAAATCGTCGCTGTCGGTCCGAAAAGCCCACGGAGTGGGCCTGTACCCCTGGTGCCTATGAACACCGCAATGCTGGAAAAATCATTTAAATCAAAGGCCTGCGGATGGGCCCTGAAGCATTGCCTTCAAACATCTGTCAGATAGTACAAAACGGGAATATGTGCATAAGTCAAGTCTTGACAGCGAATATTTCGTCGCTGAGGCCCGCGAAGATTGTCTTCTTCGCCGGCGCTTGCTTGATGCGACCCGTATTTGAGACGACGGCGGCTGAGGCGATAAGGGACAGAACGGATAGAGAACGTCACCCGTTTCAGCGCACCGTGCCTGTCTTGAAAGCGTGAACGCGGAGACCGTAACGTCACTAGCCCCGCCAAGCCCTCATCCGATCGGCAGTACGCGCCGATATTGAATCGCCTCGGCAAGCTGCCCCGCATGGGGCATGACATCGCCGGCCAAATCGGCGATCGACCGCGCCACCCTCAGCACACGGTAATACGCGCGCGCCGACCACCCGAATCGTTCGCTCGCCTCGCGAAGCAGCGATTCGCCGGCGCTGTCGAGGCGGCAAACGTCGTCCACTTCGCGGCCCGTCAATTCGCGATTGGATTTCCCTTGTCGATCGAGCTGTCGCTTGCGTGCCAGCGCGACGCGCGCGGCGACGGCGGTGCTCGCCTCGCCGCTTTCCGCCGCGCGAGCGCTCAACTCGGCCGGTGTCAGTGCCGGTAATTCGATCTGAATATCGATGCGATCGACTAGCGGGCCGGACAGCTTGCGCAGATAGCGCGTTGCGGCGTCGGGCGTGCAACGGCAACGCCCGCCCGGATCGCCGCGCCAGCCGCACGGGCAAGGATTCATCGCGGCCACGAGTTGGCAGGCGGCAGGAAAGTCGGCCTGCAACGCGGCGCGCGAAATTGTGATGCGACCGACCTCCAGCGGCTCGCGCAGCATCTCCAGCACATGGCGATCGAATTCGGGTAACTCGTCGAGAAACAGTACGCCTAGATGGGCCAGCGTGATTTCACCGGGCTGCGGCGGATTGCGGCCGCCTACCAGTGCAGCCGCGCTCGACGAATGATGGGGTGCCCGAAACGGCCTTTGCCGCCAATGCGCCGGTGAAAAACCGTGCGCACTGGCGGAGAGCAGGGCGGCGGAGCTCAGGGCTTCGTCGTCCGTCATGGGCGGCAGCAAGCCCGGCAGCCGTGCGGCGAGCATCGATTTTCCGGCACCCGGCGGCCCGACCATCAAGACATGATGGCCGCCGGCCGCCGCCACCTCGAGTGCGCGCCGCGCGCCTTGCTGGCCGATCACGTCGGCCATGTCCGGCGGTTGCTGCTTCGGCCCCAGTGCGTCCAGGGCTGGCGGCGCGATCGGCGAAAGGCGGGCGTCCCGCTCCCCCGATAGGTGCGCGCACAGCGAGGGGAGATCCGATGCGCCGAAGACGGCCACGCCAGGGACGAGCGCCGCTTCCCCGGCGCTCGCCGCAGGTAAGTACAGCTCGGGCGGAGGCGGGTGTGCCGGCTCTGGCGTGGCATGCACATCTTCCCGCTCGCCCGACGAGTGCTTCGCCGGTTTGCGCTGTGCCTCGAACCGCGACCCGTCCATTGCCGGAGCGCAGGCACGGCGTTGGCTGCGGGCCGTTCCACATGCCATGGCGAACGCTCCACGCATCGGCCGCAGCGCGCCCGTCAGTGAAAGCTCCCCGGCGAACTCACGTTCCCCTAGCGCGACGTCGGGAATCTGCCCGCTGGCCGCGAGGATGCCGAGTGCAATCGGCAAATCGAAGCGGCCGGATTCCTTCGGTAAATCGGCTGGCGCCAAATTGACGGTGATGCGGCGTACAGGAAAATCGAAGCCGCAGTTCTGCAACGCGGCGCGCACGCGCTCGCGGCTTTCGCGCACTTCGAGATCAGGCAAGCCGACGATCGAAAACGACGGCAACCCGTTGGCGAGATGGACTTCGACGGTCACTTCAGGCGCGCGGCCGGCGGCCGGCGCGCGCGAGCGCACCACGGCAAGCGACATGGCTGTTCTCTCCGGATCGGACGGCATCCGAGCGGCGCCGTCATGCTGAGCCGGCCGGCGTATTGAAACGCCGGCCTCAAGCTCAAGTGCCGTCGCGAGCCGGGCGCTCGCTTGGCGATGGACGTGTGCGCCGACGCGGCGCAGCAGCGGGGGTTACGACTCTTGCGACGCGGCCAAACGCTGTTCGAGCTCCGCGACACGATGCTCGAGCTCTTCGAGGCGCGTGCGCGTACGCAGCAAGACCTGCGTTTGCGTATCGAATTCCTCGCGGGTGACGAGATCGAGCTTCGAGAAGCCTTGCGAGAGCATGGCCTTGACGTTGCGTTCGACATCCTTCGCCGGCGAGTGCTTAAGCAGATCGCTCATGCGATTCTGAAAATCCTGAAATAAATCGTTCGGTTGTTTCATGATGGTTCCCCTTCGTTGCACAAAAAATGTGCAGCATTTCTCCCGACTTGCGTTGACGACGCACGCGTGATCGAAGTTGGTGCACCCGACGGCACACGCTTCGTGCACTGACGAGCGGCGTTGGTGCGTACCCGAATCCTGGGCGTTCGAACACTCTAGCAACGATCGAAGGGGCACGCCAGCGCGGCGGCCCGTCGTTGGCCGTCCGGCCAAGCCATCCATCGAGTATGCAGTACCCCTGCCGACCATCGCAGGATGCCACATGGCACGACAGTTGCTTTTTCTGGCCGCACGAATCGGGGGCTCGCACCCGACGCCGGTCGAAGTACCGGCGAAGGCGCGCGGCGACACAGTTTTCGCAACGAACAGAGGACTTTCATGAAGCTCATTACCGCAATCATCAAGCCGTTCAAGCTCGATGAAGCGCGCGAGGCGTTGTCGGCGATCGGCGTATCGGGCATCACTGTCACGGAAGTGAAGGGTTTTGGCCGCCAGAAGGGGCACACCGAGCTCTACCGAGGCGCCGAATACGTTGTCGACTTTCTGCCGAAGGTCAAGATCGAGGCGGCCGTATCCGATGACATCGTCGAACAAGCGATCGAAGCGATCGAGCGCGCAGCCCGCACGGGCAAGATCGGCGACGGCAAGATCTTCGTCACGCCGATCGAGCAGGTGATTCGTATCCGCACCGGGGAAACGGGCGCCGACGCCCTGTAATTCGACAACCAAGATTCGAATATTTAGCGACATAGAGGAAACCTAAGATGCGCAAACTTTTCATGTCCTTGGCGATGGTCGCCACGCTGCTCGCGGGCAGCGTGGGCACCGCGTTCGCCGACGATGCGGCGTCGGCCCCGGCCGCCGCATCCACGCCTGCGGCCGCAGCCCCGGCCAGCGCGGCTTCGGCAGCCGCTGCCCCCGATGCATCGGCGACTGCCGCCGCGGCAGCGCCCGCCACGCCCACCGCTCCGATCTCGGTCGATTCGTCCAAGATCAATTCGGGCGATACGGCCTGGATGCTGACGTCCACCGCGCTCGTGCTGTTCATGACGATTCCGGGCCTGGCCTTGTTCTACGGCGGCATGGTGCGCAAGAAGAACGTGCTCGCGACGGTGATGCAAAGCTTCGCCATCACCTGCGCCGTCACGGTGATCTGGACGGTGATCGGCTATAGCCTCGCCTTCACGCCGGGCAATGCGTTCATCGGCGGTTTCTCGCGCGTGATGCTCGCCGGGATGAACTACATCAAGGGCGACAAGGCGACGACGCTGACCGTGAGCCACCTGGCCACGACGATCCCGGAATCCGTCTACTTCGTCTATCAAATGACGTTCGCGATCATCACGCCGGCGCTGATCACGGGTGCCTTCGCCGATCGCATGAAATTCTCGGCGATGCTCGTGTTCATGTCGCTCTGGTCGATCATTGTCTACTCGCCGATCGCCCACATGGTGTGGGAACCGACGGGCTGGCTGTCCTCCGCCGGCATCCTGGACTTCGCAGGCGGCACGGTCGTGCATATCAACGCCGGTATCGCGGGCCTCGTCTGCGCACTGGTGCTCGGCAAGCGTGTCGGCTATGGCCGCGAAGCGATGGCTCCGCACAACCTCGTGCTGACGCTGATGGGCGCCGCGATGCTGTGGGTGGGCTGGTTCGGCTTCAATGCGGGCTCGGCTGTCGCAGCCGACGGCCGTGCGGGCTTCGCGATGTTGACGACCCAAGTGGCCACCGCCTGCGCGGCGCTCGGCTGGATGTTCGTCGAATGGATCACGAAGGGTAAGCCGTCCGCACTCGGCATCGCATCGGGTGCTGTGGCTGGCCTCGTGGCGATTACGCCTGCATCGGGCTACGTTGGTGTGGGCGGCGCGCTTGCGATCGGCTTCATTGCCGGCGGCGTCTGCTTCTGGTCGGCCACCTGGCTCAAGATGAAGCTCGGCTACGACGATTCGCTCGATTGCTTCGGCGTCCACGGCGTGGGCGGGATCATCGGCGCGCTGCTGACGGGCATCTTCGCAGTGAAGGACATCGGCGGCGCCGACGGCAGCCTGATCCTGCAAGCGAAGGGTGTGCTGACGACGCTCGTCTTCAGCGGCGTCCTGAGCTACGTCCTGCTCAAGCTTATCGATCTCACGATCGGCCTGCGCGTGGCCGAAGAGGAGGAGCGCGAAGGGCTCGACGTGGTCCTGCACGGCGAACACGTAGAGTAATCGATCACCATTGGGCGATGAGGCCGGCCGATTGGGGAGCCGGCTTCGGACCCAACGATCCGAATCTTCAGTGGATTGGTCGGATCGGATTGAAGCACAGCGACTTTTGCCCGCCTTACGGCGGGCTTTTTTGTTTACCGCCCGCCGCTACCGGGCGGTACGCGTCGGCGCATTTTCCGAGTTCAGGTGCCGGCATATTGGCGGTAGTGGTCACAGCCGCTGGGGTGGCGGGGCGCGCTTCCGTCGAACAGCCTTTTCGACGTAGGCGAGTGCCCGCCCGCCCTGCCGACCGTTACGGCGTCTCCGATTCCCGTGCCAACGGGGCATAGCGGGATCGAGGCGCCAAGGCGTCACGCAACGTCTCCCGCCGTCCCTATGACCCTGCTCGCTATCGGGTCAATAAAGATCCCGAACGGCCAAATACCCTTGCGTTCTGCCGGACCGCCCCCAAATCGGCCAAACAATTGCTCTACAATCTTTTTCTCCCCTGTCCTCCCTGTTCATCGAGTAATCAATGGTTCCGCACTTAGTAACGGCGTTAAACGGTCCTCTGCTCGAACTGGAGCGGAAGATCCTCGACGCCACGCCGGCGATCGAGCGCTGGTTCCGGCTCGAATGGCAGGAGCACACGCCGCCTTTCTACTGTTCGGTCGACCTGCGCAACGCGGGCTTCAAGCTCGCGCCCGTCGATACGAACCTGTTCCCAGGCGGCTTCAACAATCTTCCGGAAGAGGTGCTGCCGCTCGCCGTGCAGGCGGCGATGGCATCCATCGAGAAAATCTGCCCGGACGCCAAGAACCTGCTCGTGATCCCCGAGCGGCATACGCGCAATGCGTTCTACCTCGAGAACGTCGCCCGGCTCGCGATGATCATGCGCCAAGCCGGTTTGAACGTGAGGTTCGGCACGCTCGACGAAAACATCGTCGGCCCCGTCACCATTGCGCTGGCGGATGGGCAAAAGATTGTCCTCGAACCGCTCGAGCGTACGCCGCGCCGGCTCGGCTTGAAGAATTTCGATCCCTGCTCGATTCTCCTGAACAATGATTTGTCGGCGGGCCTGCCGCATGTGCTCGAGAATCTGCACGAGCAGTACGTCCTGCCGCCGCTGCACGCGGGCTGGGCCGTGCGCCGCAAGTCGACGCACTTCTCTTGCTACCACGACGTGGCCAAGAAATTCGCCAAGCTCGTCGAGATCGACCCGTGGATGGTGAATCCGTACTTCGCCCGCGTCGAGGACGTCGATTTCGAGGCGCGCACCGGTGAGCAGGCACTGGCCGACGCGATCGACGCCGTCATCAAGAAGATCGCCCGCAAGTACCGGGAATACGGTATCAGCGAGAAGCCGTACGTCGTCATCAAATCCGATGCCGGCACCGACGGGCGTGGCGTGATGACCGTCCACGACGCGTCGGAGGCGGCGAATCTGACCAAGGGCGAGCGCTCGCGCATGTCGGCCTCGAAGGAAGGGCTGCATGTGCGCGACGTGATCGTGCAGGAAGGCGTCTATACCTTCGAGCGCATCGGCGAGGAGGTGGCCGAGCCGGTCGTCTACATGATCGACCGGTATGTCGTGGGCGGCTTCTACCGCGTGCACGGCAGCCGGGAGCGTGATCAGAACCTGAACGCGCCCGGTATGCATTTCGTGCCGCTCGGTTTCGAACATACGGCGTTGCCCGACGCGCACGCCAAACCGGGGGCGGCACCGCCGAATCGCTTCTATATGTACGGTGTCGTCGCACGGCTCGGGCTGCTAGCCGCGTCGGTCGAACTCGAGAAGACGGACCCGGAAGCCATCCAGGTCTGAGCGGCGCCGCCTGCGTGCGTTTGCGTGCGGGCGGCGGGAAGTGCGACGCATCCAACGAACGAGAGCCCGCATTCGGGCAACGGAAATAGGGGTTTCATGGACATTCTTTTCATCGCCGATCCGCTTGCGCACTTCAAGATCTATAAGGACTCGACTTACGCGATGATGGCGGAGGCCGCGCGTCGGGGCCATATCGTCTATGCGTGCGAACCCAAGCATCTGGCCTGGACTGCGGCGAATGTCGAAGCGACGGTGCGCCGCGTCGATATCGTCGGCGATACCGCGGATCTGCATCGTTATCCATGGCACGAGAGCGGCCCGCACGAGCATCGCCAGCTGACGTCCTTCGGCGCCATCGTGATGCGCAAGGATCCGCCGTTCGACATGGAATACGTGACGTCGACGTGGCTGCTCGAACTGGCCGAGCGCGCGGGCGCACGCATATTCAACAAGCCGCAGTCGATTCGCGACCACTCGGAAAAGCTCGCGATCGGGGAGTTTTCGCAATTCGTCGCGCCCACCCTGGTCACGCGGGACCCGGCAAGGCTGCGCGCGTTCCATGCGGCGCACGGCGATGTCATCCTCAAGCCGCTCGACGGCATGGGCGGCATGGGGGTGTTTCGCGTCACGCGCGAAGGCATGAATCTCGGTTCGATCATCGAAATGCTCAGTCACGATGGCGCGCGCTCGGTGATGGCACAGAAATTCATCCCCGAAATCGCGGCAGGCGATAAACGGATCCTGCTGATCGGCGGCCAAGCCGTACCCTTTTCGCTCGCGCGCATTCCGCAGGGCGGGGAAGTGCGCGGCAACCTGGCGGCGGGCGGGCTGGGCGTCGCACAGCCGCTCACCGCGCGCGACCGCGAGATCGCCGATACGCTCGCGCCCGTGCTGGCCGCGCGCGGGTTGCTGCTCGTCGGTTTGGACGCGATCGGCGATTGGCTGACCGAAGTCAACGTCACGAGTCCCACGTGCTTTCGCGAGATCATGGACCAAACGGGCTTCGACGTCGCCGCGATGTTCGTCGACGCACTCGAGCGCGCCGTGGCCTAAGCTTGGAGGGCTTGGAAGGCGTGCGCACGCACGGCTTGCGTTCGGCGAAAGATGCGCCTGCTACAATGCCCGTCTCCCCAAGCGGTTCGTTCGTCAGGCGTGCGGCGCCCTTGCCGCGGCTCGCATGCGTCCGCCGCGGCGTGTGCGCACACGGCCTGGCTGTGTGGCGTCGGCCGCATAATCGTTAGGATCTGGCCCTTTGCGGCGCTTTTCGTGGCAAGACTGACATGGCAGGCATACTGATCATCGCGCACGCCCCGCTCGCTTCGGCGTTAAAGGAATGCGTCGCGCATATCTACGGCGGGTTGCCCGAGCGCATCGGCGTCATCGACGTCCTGCCCGACTGCGATCCCACGCAAGTCGTCGCGTTCGCCCATAGCGAGATCGAGCGCTTGCGCGAAGAGAACGGCATGCTCGTGCTCACCGATATGTTCGGCGCCACGCCGGCCAATATCGCGAGCCGGCTCGCCTCCATGCCGGCCGTACGCGTGCTCGCAGGCGTGAATTTGCCGATGCTTGTGCGGGGCGTCTGCTATCGGGCGTGCGATCTCGACACGCTGGTCGATAAAGCGCTTGCGGGTGCGTCGAAAGGCGTGCACGCGATCGGTCCGCTCGTTTCGCCGGGGCAAGCGGCCAGCGCCGAGGATGAACCGCCCTGCGCGGCGCCGGGCGTGCCGATCGTCGGCACGGCGTCGAATGCCAATACGAGCACGACTATCGATACGACTGCGACGGCAGCGGGCGAGGCCGTGAGCCCAAGCGCGAGCGCGGCGGATCGCGACGGCCCCGCGCACTGATCTTTCTCTTTCCGCTACCCAGGACAGGACGAGCACATGCTTCAAAAAGAAACAACGATCGTGAACAAGTTGGGTTTGCATGCACGTGCGTCGGCCAAGCTGACGCAGCTCGCCGGCAACTATCAATCGGAAATCTGGATGACGCGCAATGGACGCCGCATCAATGCGAAGAGCATCATGGGCGTGATGATGCTGGCGGCCGGTATCGGCAGCACGGTGACGATCGAGACCGAAGGTCCCGACGAAACCGATGCGATGGACGCATTGTTGAAACTCATTGCCGATAAATTCGGCGAGGGGCAATAACGAAAAGCGCAAGAGCGAAAGCTCGAACTGCTTGATCCGAAAAAATGCCGTGGCCCCCGCCGCGGCGTTTTTTTTCTTGTGATGCAATGCGCATTGGTCAGCCGTATTGCTGCGCCGCACGCAGTCAGCGAGGCTTCTCGAATTTATAATCGCTGCTTGAGGTCCAATCGCTATTGCAGCGGCATTACTGCGCGGCATTACACAACTATCGAGGAGGTGCGCGTGTCGTTTTCGCTGCATGGTATTCCGGTGTCACGCGGCATCGCGATCGGGCGCGCCTATCTCATTGCGCCTGCAGCGCTCGACGTCGATCACTACCTCGTCGATCCGCCCCAGATCGAAGGCGAAATCGAACGCTTTCGCGCCGCGTTGAAGATGGTGCAAAGCGAGCTCGAACGGCTGAGCGAAGACCTCTCGGCCGATGCGCCGAGCGAAGTCGGCGCGTTCATCAATGTGCATACGATGATCCTGAACGATGCCATGCTCGTTCAAGAGTCGATGGATCTCAAACGCACGCGCCGCTACAACGTCGAATGGGCGCTGACGGAACAACTCGAGCGGCTCTCGCGGCACTTCGACGACATCGAGGACGAATACCTGCGCGAACGCAAGGCCGACGTGCAGCAAGTGGTCGAGCGTATCTTGAAGGCGCTGGCGGGGGCGCCGTCGGCGGCCGCCCTCGTCGATGGCGTCGATCCGGATTCGAGCGATGAAATGATCGTCGTCGCGCACGATATCTCGCCGGCCGACATGCTGCAGTTCAAAACGCAAACGTTCCAAGGCTTCGTGACGGACCTGGGCGGCCGCACTTCGCATACGGCGATCGTCGCGCGCAGTCTCGGTATCCCGGCAGCCGTCGGGGTGCAGCATGCCAGTGCGTTGATCCGCCAGGACGATCTGATCATCGTCGACGGCGATAACGGCATCGTCATCGTCGATCCCGCCCCCATCGTGCTCGAGGAGTATTCATATCGCCAAAGCGAGAAGCTGCTCGAACAGAAGAAGCTGCAGCGCCTGAAGTTCTCGCCCACGCAGACACTGTGCGGCACGAAGATTTCTCTGCTCGCCAATATCGAATTGCCCGAGGATTCGCGCACGGCCGTCGAGGCCGGTGCGGTCGGCGTGGGCCTGTTTCGCACCGAGTTCCTGTTCATGAACCACAAGGACCGGCTGCCGGAAGAGGAGGAGCAGTTCGAAGCCTATAAGCGCGCCGTCGAATTGATGGGCGGGCTGCCTGTGACGATTCGTACGATCGATGTCGGCGCCGACAAGCCGCTCGATTCGATTGGCGCCGACGGCTACGAAAGTGCGCCGAACCCGGCGTTGGGTTTGCGCGCGATTCGCTGGAGCCTGTCCGAGCCCCAGATGTTCCTCACGCAATTGCGCGCGATCTTGCGTGCATCGGCGTTCGGGCAGGTGCGTATTCTCGTCCCGATGCTCGCGCATGCGCAGGAGATCGATCAAACGCTCGATTTGATTCGTGAGGCCAAACGTCAGCTCGACGACGCCGGCCTGTCGTACGATCCGGGCGTGCGGATCGGCGCGATGATCGAAATCCCCGCCGCGGCGATCGCCTTGCCGTTGTTTTTGAAGCGCGTGGATTTTCTGTCGATCGGCACCAACGATCTGATTCAGTACACGCTCGCGATCGATCGTGCGGACAATGCCGTCGCGCATCTGTACGATCCGCTGCATCCGGCCGTGCTGCATCTGATCGCGTTCACGCTGCGTGAAGCGAAGCGTGCGGGCGTACCGGTATCCGTCTGCGGGGAAATGGCGGGCGATCCGCAGCTGACGCGGCTGCTGCTCGGGATGGGACTCACCGAGTTCTCGATGCACCCGAGCCAGGTGCTCGTCGTCAAGCAAGAAATCCTGCGCGCGAATCTGCCCGCGCTGGAAAAGCCCGTTGCCGACGTCCTGGCGGCGTTCGAGCCCGAAGAAGTGCAGGCTGCGCTACGGCGTCTCGCGCAGGCGTGAGTTGCCGCGGCCGTCGCCGCCGCTGCCGCAAACGGGACACTCGGCTTGGCGGGCGATTTTCATCGTCGTCCATTCCATGCGCAGCGAATCGAGCATCATCAGCCGGCCCGTGAGGGTCTGGCCGATGCCGCCGATCACGCGCAGCGCCTCGGCCGCCTGAATCGTGCCGATGATGCCGACCGTCGGCGCAAACACCCCCATCTGCGAGCAGGCGACTTCCTCGAACGGTTGATCTTCGGGGAACACGCAGGCGTAGCAGGGCGAGTGTTCGTCGCGGAAATCGAAGGTGCTGATCTGTCCGTCGAAGCGCAGCGCCGCGCCCGAGACGAGCGGCACCCGATGCTTGACGCACGCGCGGTTGATCGCGTGGCGTGTCGCGAAATTGTCCGTGCAGTCGAGCACCACCGTGGCAGCCGGTACGTGCGTGTCGAGCCAGGTATCGTCGACGCGCTCGTCGACCGCCTCCACACGCACGTCGGGGTTCAGCCGCGCAATGGCCTCGCGCCCCGACTCCACCTTCTTACGCCCGATCGACGCCGTCGCATGCAGGATCTGCCGCTGCAGGTTCGTGAGATCGACCGAATCGGCATCGACGAGCGTCAGTGTCCCCACCCCGGCCGCGGCGAGATACATGGCAGCCGGCGAGCCGAGGCCGCCCGCGCCGATGACGATTGCGTGCGCATCGAGAAAGCGCTGCTGCGCCTCGATGCCGATCTCGTCGACGAGGATGTGGCGGGAGTAGCGAAGAAGTTGATCGTCGTTCATGGCGGCGCGCCAGGGGAAGGGGCTGCGATGGCGCCGGGGAGGCGGCCCCTTCGCCTGCGCGCCTTGCCGCACAGACGCGGCCAGCACGAGGCGAAGGTGTAGGCCGGATGCGGCGGTGTTACTTGCTGGGAGCGGACGCCGGCACGGCCGGCGACGCCGGCTTGACCGCCACCGGTGCCGAGGCCGAGCGCGGCGGCTTGTTTTCGGCGAGCTTGCGCTCGGCGATCGACTTCGACAGCTGTACCTGCTTGCCTTCGAGCTTATCCACCGCTTGCTGCAGCATGAAATCGTCAGCCGAGCCGAAATCGACCGGCTTGCGATCGCGCTCTTTCGCGCGCTGTTCCGGCGTCATCTTGTCGTTCTGCTCTTCGAGCTGCTGCAACTGCAGCATTCGATCCTTCTCGCGCTGGTCTTCTTCCTTCTTCTCGTTCGGATCCTGCGTATTGGCGAGGTGGTTCGAGTAATCGACTTCGCGCGTCACGAGCGCGTCGTCCGGATCGCCGTTGGCATATTGATCGACGGGCAGATCGGGGCGGATGCCCTTGTTCTGGATCGAACGGCCGCTCGGCGTGTAGTAGTAGGCGGTGGTCAGGCGCAGCGCCGTATCGGCTGTCAACGGACGCACCGTCTGCACGGAGCCCTTGCCGAACGTCGTCTTGCCCATGATCAGCGCGCGATGCTGATCTTGCAGCGCACCGGCCACGATCTCGGAGGCGGACGCCGAGTAGGCGTTCGTCAGGACGACCATCGGCACGGTTTTATAGATTGCCGGCACATTCTTCAGCGGATCGGAATCGAACGAGGGCAGGCGATAGTTATCGTACGTGTCGCGATAGATCTGCTTCGAATCGGCGATTTGGCCGTTCGTCGACACGACGACCGAGCCGGACGGCAAGAACGCACCCGCCACGCCGACGGCGCTTTGCAGCAGGCCGCCGCCGTTGTTGCGCAGATCGACGACCAGGCCCTTCAGATTCGGCTGCTCGCGCGCGATGTCCTCGAGCTTCGTGGCCAGATCGGGAACGGTGCGCTCCTGGAAGCTTGTGATGCGAACGTAAGCGTAGCCGGGCGCGATCACTTTCGACTTCACGCTTTGCACGCGGATGATCGCGCGCGTGACCGTCACGGGGAACGTCCGGCTGTCGGTCTTGCGGAAAATCGTGAGCGTGACCTTGGTGCCCGGATCGCCGCGCATCTGCTTGACGGCCTGGTCGAGCGTCATGCCGCGGACGGGCTTGTCGTTGATGCGCGTGATGAGATCGCCCGGACGCAGGCCGGCGCGGAACGCGGGCGTATCTTCGATCGGCGAAATGACCTTGATCAGGCCGTCTTCCTGCGAGATTTCGATACCGAGGCCGGCAAAACGGCCCTTGGTCTGCTCTTGCAGTTCCTGATAATCCGTTTTGTCCAGATACGACGAGTGCGGATCCAGGCTCGAGACCATGCCCTTGATCGCCTCGGTCAGCAGCTTTTTGTCGTCCACCGGCACGACGTAATCGTGCTTGATTTGCCCGAACACCTCGGCGAAGAGACGCAGCTGATCGAGCGGCAGCGGCGCCGTCGCGGGTTGCTGTTGCGCCGCGGCGGAAAATTGCAGCGTCGCGAAGACACCGGTGGCGAGGCCAGCAGCGATCAAGGCGATGTTCTTGAGTTTCGTGCGCATAGAGTCTGGTGCGTTCGGGAAACGGGGTGTGAGTGCCGTGGGCGAAGGACGGTCAAGTATAACTGCTCGTGGGTGAAGCGCGGCCCGGCGCGACGCATAAGCGTCCGTATTGGACCGGCGCCCGGGCGGCCGGTTCGCGCTCGTGGCGGGGCGGCCGATGTCCGGCTGCGCCCCGCGCATCGCGCGGCCCATCCCGCGCCGCGCGCCCGACGTTCGCGTCAGCCGGCCTTGCCTTGGCTTGCGACGGCGGCCTGCGCCTGGGCGATCGCCTCCTGGTCGCCCAGGTAGTAGTGGCGGATCGGCTTCAGCGCCTCATCCAGTTCGTACACGAGCGGCACGCCGTTCGGGATGTTGAGCCCGACGATGTCGCTATCCGAAATCCCGTCCAGATACTTGATCAAGGCCCGCAGCGAATTGCCGTGCGCGGCGATCAGCACCTTCTTGCCGCCTTTGAGCGCGGGGGCGATCGACTCGTTCCAGATCGGCAGGACGCGCGCCACCGTATCCTTCAGGCACTCGGTGAGCGGCAATTCGGCGCGCGGCACCTTCGCGTAGCGCGGATCGTCGTAGGACGCGCGCGGATCGGTCGGCTCGAGCGCGGGCGGCGGCGTATCGTAGCTGCGGCGCCAGACGAGCACCTGCTCGTCGCCGTACTTCGCCGCCGTTTCGCCCTTGTTCAGCCCGGCGAGCGCGCCGTAGTGGCGCTCGTTCAGCCGCCACGAATGGACGACGGGCAGGTACATGAGATCCATTTGATCCTGCACGTGCCAGAGCGTGCGGATCGCGCGCTTGAGCACCGACGTGTAGGCGATGTCGAACGTATAGCCGGCTTCCTTGAGCAGCAGCCCCGCCTGGGCCGCTTCGCGGTTGCCTTGCTCGGTGAGGTCGACATCGACCCAGCCGGTGAAGCGGTTTTCTTTGTTCCACGTCGATTCGCCGTGGCGGATGAGAACGAGCTTGTACATGAGGTTGTCGGTCGGTAGTGAGGAAGCGCTCGACGCGCCGCCGCCCGCCCGAACGGGGGAGCGCCATCGCGTCAAACGGTTATTTTATAATGTTGGGTCTGCCCGTTTCGTTTTATTCACTTTTCGACGGATTCCCGTGACGTTCTTTACCGATTACACCAACCTCGTGTTGCTCGCCGCGCTCGTGATTTCGGGCGCGTTCCTGCTGTGGCCGATGATCGCCGGCCGCGGCCGCGGTGGCCTTTCGGCGGCCGAAGCCACGCAGCTGATCAACCGCCGCAACGCGGTGGTCGTCGATCTGCGCGCGGCGGCCGAGTACACCGCCGGCCACTTGCCCGCGGCACGCCACGTCGCGTTCGACGAGCTCCAAGCAAAGATCGGCCAAATCGCGAAGAATAAGGCTACGCCGGTATTGCTCGTCTGCCAGACGGGGCTGCAGTCGAACAAGGCCTCTGCAGCCGTCCGTGCGGCGGGCTATACCGAAGTCCACGTGCTGCAAGGCGGCGTGAGTGCCTGGCAGCAGGCCGGCATGCCGGTCGTCAAGTAAAGGAGTGCGAGAGTGAATTCCGTCGTCATGTACAGCACGCAGGTGTGCCCGTATTGCCAGATGGCCGAACGCCTGTTGAAATCGCGCGGCGTCCAGCACGTCGAGAAAATCCTGATCGACAAGGATCCGGCCCGGCGCGAGGAAATGATGACGCGCACGGGGCGCCGCACCGTGCCTCAGGTGTTTATCGGCGATACGCACGTGGGCGGGTATGACGATCTGTCGGCGCTCGATCGCGCCGGTGGCTTGATGCCGCTGCTCGGCCAGCCGTAAGCCCCGCGCGGCCGCGCTGCGGGGGCGCGCATTCGCTGCTTGTTGCTGCTGATTGCCGTTGACCGCTGCCGTTCGCTGTTCCATCTCGATTTCGCCAGTTTCGCGAGCACGCGTTTTCGGTATACGCTCACGCGCCACACGTACAGAGGCGGCCGGTTATCCGCGGCCGCCGCACCCCTTACTCATCGGAGTCATCATGTCGGACCAGAACAACCAGCCGTTCTTCAACATCCAACGCGTCTACCTGAAGGATCTGTCGCTCGAGCAGCCGAATTCGCCGGCGATCTTCCTCGAGCAGGACATGCCGGCCGTGGAAGTGGAAGTCGACGTCAAGGCTGAACGCCTCGCCGAAAGCATCTTCGAAATCCTCGTGACGGGCACGGTGACGGCCAAGGTCAACGATAAGGTCGCCTTTCTGATCGAGGCCAAGCAAGCCGGTATCTTCGATATCCGCAACATTCCGGCCGACCAGATCGATCCGCTCGTCGGCATCGCCTGCCCGACGATCATCTTCCCCTACCTGCGCTCGAACATCGCGGATGCCATCACGCGTGCCGGCTTCCCGCCGATTCACCTGGCCGAAATCAATTTCCAGGCACTCTATGAGCAGCGCCTTGCGCAATTGAACGCGCAGCAGGATGGCGGCGCGGCGGCGAACGCCACGCAGCATTGAGCGAAACGCAAGCGGTGCCGGCCATGAAGGTCGCAGTACTGGGGGCCGGGGCGTGGGGCACCGCGCTCGCGGCGCATCTCGCACTGAAGCACGATACCGTGCTGTGGGCGCGCGACAGCGCGCTGGTGGCCGAGCTGGCCGCCAAGCGGGAGAATGCGCAGTACCTCGGGGGCGTGGCGCTGCCGGCTGCGCTGCGTTACGAGGCGAATTTGGCGGCGGCGCTCGCACATGCGGCGGACGATGCCTCGCTCGTCGTCATCGCGACGCCCGTCGCGGGGCTGCGCGCGCTGTGTCGGACGATGCGCGACGAAGCGCATCGCGTGCCGGCGCACCTCGTCTGGGTCTGCAAGGGGTTCGAAGCCGATACGCAGCAGCTGCCGCACCAGGTCGTGGCGGCCGAGCTTGCCGGACATCCGAGCATCGGCGTGCTGTCGGGGCCGAGCTTCGCGCGCGAAGTCGCGCTCGGGCTGCCCGCCGCGCTGACAGTCGCGAGCCTGTCGGCCGCGTGTCGCGATCGGACGGTGGCCGCGTTCCACCACGGTGCGATGCGTATCTATACTGGAGATGACGTTGCCGGCGTGGAGGTGGGTGGCGCCGTCAAGAACGTGCTGGCGATCGCCACCGGTATTGCGGACGGGCTCGCGCTCGGCATGAATGCGCGCGCAGCGCTGATCACGCGCGGGCTTGCCGAAATGTCGCGGCTTGGCGTGGCGCTGGGCGGGCGTCCCGAAACGTTCACGGGCCTGACCGGCCTCGGCGATCTGATTCTCACCGCCACGGGCGACTTGTCGCGCAATCGCACCGTCGGGTTGCAGCTTGCCGAGGGGCGCACCCTCGACGATATCCTCCTGGCGCTTGGCCACGTGGCCGAGGGCGTGCGTTGCGCGAAGGCGGTGCTGGCGATCGCGCGGGCGCGCGGCGTCGAGGTGCCGATTACCGAAGCGGTGTGCGCGGTCTTGTTCGACGGCGTGGCGCCGCGCGATGCCGTTCACGCGCTGCTGCGCCGCGACGCGCGCGCCGAATCGGTCGGTGTGAAAGGGCCGAAAGCGTAGCGGGCTCTGCAGCGCCGAGCGAAGAGGAGGGAGGATGTCCGTGCTCATGCTCGGCGCATGCCGGTTGGAGGCATGCGACGCCGATATCACGACGCTCGCCGTCGACGTCATCGTCAATGCGGCGAATACGTCGCTGCTAGGCGGCGGGGGTGTCGACGGCGCGATCCATCGTGTCGCGGGCCCCGGCCTGCTGCGCGAATGCGAAACGCTGGGTGGCTGTGCGACGGGCGATGCCAAGCTCACGCGCGGGTATCGCTTGCCGGCCAAGTATGTCGCGCATGCCGTGGGCCCCGTATGGCGTGGCGGCACGCACGGCGAACACGAGTTGCTTGCGTCCTGCTATCGCCGCTCGCTCCAGCTGGCACACGAAGCCGGCTGCGCGAGCATTGCTTTCCCCGCCATCAGTTGCGGTATCTACCGCTTCCCGCCCGAACAAGCCGTGCGCATTGCCGTCGAGACGGTTGTCGATGCGCTGTATGCGGTGCCTGGCGTGTCCCGGATCGTGTTCGCATGCTTCGGCGAGCCCATGTTGCGGTTGTATCAAACCGAGCTTGAGCGCCGTCAGGCGCCGCCTTCGAATCCCATTTGACGCCACGCCTCGAATACGACGATCGCAACGGTGTTCGACAGATTCATGCTGCGGTTGCCGGGACGCATCGGCAGCCGCACGCGCTGCCCGGCCGGAAAGCGTTCGAGCAGGGACGCCGGCAGGCCGCGCGTCTCGGCGCCGAAGACGAACCAATCGTCCGATCGGAAGCTCGCGTCGTGGAACCGGCTCGAGCCACGCGTCGTGAACGCGAACATGCGTGAAAAGTCCGGCGCCTCGTCCGCAATGAGCGCATCCCAGTTCTTGTGGACGCGCATGTGTGCATATTCGTGATAATCGAGGCCCGCGCGCCGCATCTTCGCATCGTCGAGCGGGAAGCCGAGCGGTTCGACGAGATGCAGCCGGGCGCCCGTGTTGGCGCACAGGCGGATGACATTGCCGGTGTTCGGCGGGATTTCGGGTTCGACGAGGACGACGTTGAACATGGTTTCGCTGTAACGGATCAATCTTGTGGCGTGCGCAGCGCGACGAAATTCGTTACGCGCCCTGCGCCCGCCGCCTTCAATGCGCGTGCCGCGGCTTCGAGCGTCGCCCCCGACGTCATGACATCGTCGACCAGCCCGATATGCAGCCCCTGCACGGGCATCGTCACTCGAAAAGCCGAGGCGACATTGCGCCGGCGCGCACTGCGATCGAGCCGCGATTGCGGCGCGGTATCGGCAACGCGGCGCAGCAGTATCGGCGCGGCCGCCACGCCCAGTATGCGCGCGAGCGGGCGCGCCATCTCCCAAGCCTGATTGAAACCGCGTGCGACGAGCCGCGGGTGCGCGAGCGGCATCGGCGCGAGCAGGTCGGGCGGCGGCATGCAGGCCGGGTGATCGTCGGCGAGACGCGCGAGGCGTTCGCCGAACTCACGCGCTACCGCCAGCCGCGCGCGAAACTTCAACCCGAGCGCGAGCCGTTCGAGCGGCGCACGGTAGTCGGCCAGCGCGAGTGTCGCATCGAACGGCGGAGGCACCCGCGTACACCTGGCGCAACGGAACGCGGCAGGGCCGGGCCGCCGCGCGCGCAGGCCCGGCAAGGGCAACGCGCAGACCGTGCAGCGCAAGCGCGCTTCGTTCCAATACGCGGCGTCGCAGGCGGAGCAGATCGGCGCGTGCGGCATTGTGCCGCATGATAAGCCGCAGAGCAGACACGTTCGGGGCAGGGCCGCCGCGGCCAGCTGCCTGACGAACCGTGCAAGCCCCGCGAACGGTGCGCTCGCAGGCGCGTCGGTGCTCATCGTCCGTTCGCCGCCGCGCGCGATCGATGTGCTCGCTGCATTTGCCATCGGCGGCCTTCCTCGCTGGACGGATCGAAGCGAGCGAGTATACTTCGGGCTCTTCGCTCGTACGACCGTCATGTCCCTCACATCCGCAAAGTCCGGCCGTCCGGCCTACGATTCCCGACTTGTGCGGCGCATTTTTGATCGCCGCGCGGCCACATTCGGCGAGGTGGCGTTCCTGCCACGCGAGATCGCTGGACGGATGCGCGAGCGGCTCGATTACATCAAAGTGCGCCCCACCAGCATGCTCGATGCGGGCTGCGGACAGGGCGACGATCTCCCACTGCTGCGAGATCGCTTTCCCGAAACTCCCCTCGTCGGTGTCGACCTGTCCCAGGCCATGCTGGCGCGAGCACTGCCGCATGCCGCCGGCGATGCCGGCTGGCGCCGCTTGCTGCCGGCCGCGCTCCAGCGTTCGCTTGGTGTGCGCGGCCCGCGCCTTGCGCAAGCCGATTTCGCCGCGTTGCCGTTCGCGTCCGGCGCATTCGATTTCATCTGGTCCAATCTCGCGTTGCATTGGCATTCGCGGCCCGATCTCGTGCTGCCGGAATGGCAGCGCGCGCTGGTTCCGAACGGCTTGCTGATGTTCAGCACGCTCGGCCCCGATACGCTGCGCGAGCTCCGCGGCGCGTATGCAGAGGTCGAGGCCGCGCACGGTGTGCCGGGCAGGGCGCACGTGATCGATTTCGTCGATATGCACGATCTGGGCGACATGCTCGTCGAAAGCGGCTTCGAGATCCCTGTGATGGACCAGGAGACGCTGACGATCACCTACCGGTCGCCCGGCTCTTTGCTCGCCGACGTACGCCGCTGGGGCGCCTATCCGCATCGGCGCGATCATGCAGGCGGCGAGCCCGGCGCTGCCCGCGCACGCCGTTTGCACGCGGCGCTGCTGGAAGCGTTGGAGGCGCGGCGCCGTGCCGACGGCACGATCGCGCTGACGTTCGAGGTGATCTACGGCCACGCGTGGAAAGCGGTGCCGCGCACGACGGCCGATGGGCATGCGATCGTACGCGTGGAAGACATCGGGCGCCGCCGGCCGGGATAAAGCCGGCGTCCCCGCGAGAAATAGCAGGCTGCGACGCTTTGTCGCGGATCGTAAAGTCGCGATCCGTTATGGTCGAAATCACGGGGCGGGACGGCGCGTAAAGAAACGGGCCGAAACCGCGCAAAGGCTTGTCGCGCTTGGGTTACAGGCCGATAGCCGTTTGCTTGTGGATGCCATTGAACGCGCCTATAATGCGTCAGTTTGTCGCCCTGAGTTCCCCACATTCGGCGCGGCAGGCCCCGAATAGCGCGGTGTGCCCGGCGGTGTGCGAGGCATGCGCGGGGAGGCGGCGATGGAAGCGACAACCCTGCTGACGAATGCTGAGCCGGTGCTTCGCGATTGGCTGATGAAACGCAATTGCGCAGTCTCGCCGCGGCAGTTCGTTGGGTTCTATGCGTCTTTGGCTTTGTTTTCAGTGGCGATCGCGTGTTTGTTGGTTGTGCGCGGTGCGTGGCCGGTCTTGCCGTTCACGGGCATCGAGCTGCTGGCGGTTGGCGTGGCGTTTGTGATTTATGCGCGTCATGCGGTCGATTACGAGCGGATCCGGCTGTTCCCGAACCGGCTCGTGATCGAGCAGATGAGCGGGCAGAAGTTGACGCAGTACGAATTCAATCCGCGTTGGGTGCGGATCGAGCGCGGTACGTCGCCGCGCGATCCGGTCAAGGTGGTGTCGCGCGGGCAAACGGTCGTGGTTGGCGTGCACCTCGCGCAATACCGGCGCGCGTCGTTCGCGAGCGAGTTGCGCGTTGCGCTGGCACGGTGCGGTTGAGACGGCTCGAGCCGAACGTCAAGCGGGGGCTAGGGTTTGAATGGAAATTTTGGGTAAGGAAGCTATGAAAACAATCAAGCGAGCCCTCATGGGCGTGCTGGCGTCGTGCGGGCTGCTCAGCGCGCATGCCGCCTTGGCAGTCGGCGATAGTCCGGGCG
>NZ_JBQCDN010000370.1:0-17955 GCF_051961175.1 Trinickia sp.
CGCTCACCGGCGCGCATATCGCTTGGCAGTTCGTCCGTAATGACGTGGTTCAGCAAAAAGCCGCGCTGCGATTCACCGGCGTTGGGCCCCAGATTCCAGGCGCCAGCTGCTTTGCCGATCGCGTTCCAGGTCCAGACCGTGCCGGGCTCTACCCCCTCGCTATAGCGTGCGCGGCAACGCACCTTGCCCCATGGCGATTCGACGTAGATCCAACCGCCGTCGTCGATGCCCTCTTGTGCGGCCATCGCGGGATTCACAAACAGATGGTTCTCGCCATGAATCTGACGCAGCCACGCATTCTGCGAATCCCACGAGTGATACATCGCCATCGGCCGCTGCGTGATCGCCGCGAGCGGATAACGGCCGAGATCGGTCGTGTCGTGTTCCAGCGGCGGATACCAAAACGGCAGCGGATCGAAATACCGTTCGATGCGCTCGCGCAGACGATCGGGCGGCTGCCGTCCTTTCGTCTTGCCTTGTGCGGCCAGACGGAAGGTCTGCATCACTTCGGAATAGAGCTGAATCACGATCGGTACGCCGAACTTGCGCATACCGTTTTCGACGGCCCACTCCATATACGGACCATTCCAGTTGCGCATGTATTGCAGAGCGTCCGGCAACCGATGGTGGTAGACGCAGTTATGCTTTGCGTATTGCTCCCACTGGTTCGGATTCGGTTCGCCTTTCACCGCCTTTGTGCCGTCCTTTCCGCGCCAGCCGATCAGGAAGCCCGTGCCCGAATCCGGCGAAGTTTGGAAGTTGACGACGAAGTCCGGGTAGTCGCGGAACTTGCGCTGACCGTCCGACGTTGTGAACGCCGGAAACTTCAGGCGGCTCGCCAATTCGATCAACACCTCCTGGAATGGCTTGCACTCGCCCGTCGGCGGCACAACCGGCACTCTCACCGAATCGACGGGACCGTCGAATTCGGAGATCGGGCGGTCGAGCACCGACATCACATCGTGACGCTCGAGGTAGGTCGTATCGGGCAGAATCAGATCGGCGAACGCAATCATCTCCGATTCGAATGCATCGCACACGACGAGGAACGGAATCTTGTATTCACCGTTTTCATGCTTGTCGGCGAGCATCTTGCGCGCTTGGACTGGATTCATCGACGAATTCCAGGCCATGTTCGCCATGAAGATCAGAAGCGTATCGATCGGATAAGGGTCGCCGCGCCAAGCGTTCGTGATCACCGAATGCATGAGCCCATGCACCGCGAGCGGGTATTCCCACGAAAACGCTTTGTCGAGGCGCGCGGGAGAACCGTCCTCATGCACGAACAAGTCGGCCGGCGCCGCCGGCCAGCCGAGAGGCCCCGACGCCAGCGGCGTGTTCGGCTTGATGACGGCCGGATCATTCGGTGGTTTGGCCGACGGAGGCGCTGCACGCGGGTAGGGTGCCTTATGGCGAAAGCCGCCGGGCCGATCGATGGTGCCGAGCAGCGACATCAGCACGGCCAAAGCGCGAATCGTTTGAAACCCATTCGAATGCGCCGCCAGCCCGCGCATCGCATGGAACGCGATCGGCGCGCCTTCGACTGTTTCGTGCGTCGCGCCCCAGGAGTCAGTCCATTGAATCGGCAACGCAATGCGCTGCTCCCGAGCCACTGTCGCCATCTCTTGGGCAATGCGCGAGATCGTTTCGGCTTCGATACCCGTGATTTCAGCCGCCCATTGCGGCGTGCAATGCGCAACCTGCTCGCGTAGGAGTGCAAACGACGGCGCGACGGGTGTTCCGTCTTCGAGCACATAGCGGCCGTCGAGTGCCGGTTTTGCATCTTGGGCGTGATTGAGTACGGCGCTGTTCGTGAGCGTGTCCCACCAGAGATGATTCTGCGGAAACAACGCGTTCACTTCGGGTGCGTTGGGATCACGAACGAATAGACCGAATGTATCGCATGCTTCACGCATATCCACGAGTTCGCCGGCGTTCGTAAAGCGCTCGACGAACGGACGATCGTAGGCACCTTGTTCGATCAGCTCGCGAATCAACGCCATGAATAGCGCACCGTCGGTGCCGGGCCGAATGGGAATCCATTCGTCGGCAATCGCCGCATAGCCCGTGCGCACGGGATTGATTGCGATGAACCGCCCCCCTGCCCGCTTGAATTTCGACAATGCGATCTTCAACGGATTCGAGTGATGATCCTCCGCGGTGCCGATCATGAAGAACAGCCGCGCATGGTCGAGATCGGGGCCGCCGAATTCCCAAAAAGAGCCGCCGATCGTATAGATCATGCCGGCTGCCATGTTCGCCGAGCAAAAGCCGCCGTGCGCAGCGTAGTTCGGGGTGCCGAATTGCTTGGCGAACAGACCGGTCAAAGCTTGCATTTGATCGCGGCCGGTAAAGAGGGCGAACTTTTTTGGGTCGGTTGCGCGTACGTGCCGAAGGCGCTTCTCGAGAATGTCGAATGCGGCATCCCAAGATATGGGTTCGAACTGCGCTTCGCCGCGCTCGGCGCTGGGCTTGCGTAATAACGGCCGCGTGAGCCGCGCGGGCGAATACTGCTTCATGATCCCCGACGAGCCTTTCGCACAGATCACGCCTTGGTTCAGCGGGTGTTCCGGGTTGCCGTCGATGTAGCGGACTTCGCCATTGCGCAAATGTACGCGGATGCCACAACGGCATGCGCACATGTAGCATGTCGTCGTCTTGATTTCGAGCTGCTCGTTTTGCGTGCGCGCCTGGTGCTCCATTGTCCATCCCTGTTCGTGGCTCGTGCCGCACGAGCCTCGGTAAGGCATGGGCGGCGATCGGGTATGGCTATGTTAGGAGCGATGGCGCGCAATACAAAATCGTATTCGGCGATTGAAAATATCGGCTGGTGCGATAGTTGGGAACGCTTCGATCGTCCGCAGCCCAGAGCGGTAATGTGTCGCGCCTGGCTGCGTTCCAATTCGCCACTAATGCGTGGCGGTGATTTTGCGGATCAGATTGTTGGGCGTATCGGCTACGTACACGGTGCCGCTGGCGTTGACAGCGAGAGAGGCAGGCCGGTAGAACGAGGCGGCGGTGGCTTGACCGTTCGCCGAGCCTTGGACACCGGACCCCGCCAACGTCGTAACGTTGCCGCTCGCGTCGATTTTGCGAATCAGGTTGCTTGAGGTATCGGCCACGTAGATGTTGCCGCTTGCATCGACGGTGAGGCCAAACGGGGTGTTGAACGACGCGGCCGTGCCCTGCCCATTGGCGGCACCTTGCGCCCCGGCTCCCGCCAGCGTGGTGACGTTACCGCTCGTGTCGATTCGGCGGATCAGATTGTTGCTCGAATCGGCCACGTACACGATTCCACTCGCATCGACGGTGACACCGCGCGGCTTATTGAACGAGGCGGCCGTGCCGAGCCCGTTGGCCGAGCCTTGAGTACCGGATCCCGCGAGCGTCGTGACGTTGCCGCTCGCGTCGATCTTGCGGATCTCGTTGTTGAACGTATCCGCCACATAGACGTTCCCACTTGCGTCGGTGGCAACCGCAGTCGGGAACTTAAACGAGGCGGCCGTGCCCTGGCCGTTTCCTGCCCCGCTAGTGCCCGATCCCGCGAGCGTCGTGACGTTGCCGCCCGTGTCGATCTTGCGAATTTCGTTATTGCCCGAATCGGCCACATAGAGATTCCCGCTCGCATCGATGGCGATACCGTTCGGCAAAGCGAACGATGCGGCGGTGCCTTGGCCGTTCGTCGAACCTTGCGAGCTCGATCCGGCAAGGGTAGTGACGTTGCCGCCCGCGTCGATCTTGCGGATCAGGCTATTGCCCGTATCGGCGACGTAGATGTTTGAGTTGGCATCGATAGCGATGGAAGCCGGATCGTTGAACGTCGCCGCCGTGCCCGCGCCGTTTGACGAGCCAGAAGCGCCGGATCCTGCGACGGTGGAGACTTGAACCGCGGCGACGGTGGTCGACGTCGTGCCGCCGGAAGAGCTGGTGCTGGAAGAAGTGGTGCTGGAGGACGTGGACGTAGTGGTCGAAGCGCTTCCGCTTCCTCCTCCGCAAGCAGCCAGAATGAAGGCCAGCGCGCTAGCCGCGGCCAATTGGCCGACGAGTCGGAGTGGTTGTTGCCTCTGCATGGAATGTCTATCCTTTTCTGGTCAAAGGTTGAGGGCCTGCCGCTGATAGCCGACCGCTCGTTTTTATGTAATTGACCGACAGTAAAGATCAGTAGCAGACTTGCCGGTCCTTTTCTTTTCAATTAGATCCAGAGTGATCTATGCCGCCACCGCTGCGCATTGCCACTCCAATCGCTCGACGCGAATAAGGAGTCAGCGGCAACTCAAAAAATCCCTACATCAGATATCAGAAAAACCTTATGTGGTCCGACGTGCCGCTGAAGAGGCGTCGTGCTGGAGCGCGCAACAGCGCGCCAAGCGCGGCTTCGTGCTTGGCGCGCTGCACTGGAGGACAGCATCAATTGATCGTGCCGCACCGGGCGACAAATGAATACCAGGCGTACTGCTTGACATCTCTCTGGGCCCCGAATCGTCAGTCGTTATTAAGGTATTGAAACTATTCTTTTGGAGTTCTTGGACTCATTTGTTACCCAATATATCACCTTCCAACACATCTTATGTCCGGTGTTGCATAAATCGACACAGGCTACCTATCCGGGGGTTGACTATCAGGACACCGGTCGCTCTCGCCTGTCCCACAAGCCCCATTCCCCTTCGCTCACGCCGAACACATAAAAAAGCCCGGAAACGACCGTTCCCAGGCTCGAAGTCCATCAACGACAAAGATGGCGGAGGAGACGACTCAACGTCCCTGCGGCGACGCCGCGCCATCCGCGCTGTCATCCGAAAACACCACCCCGAGACAATTCAAATAGCCCAACCTCCCAAATAAAACGCGCCCAGCACGACAGCAATCGACACCGTACCCACATTGAGCTTGCGGAACTCGCCGCTCACCATGCGGCCGATCACGAGCGTCGCAAAGCCGAGCATGATGCCCGTCACGATGTTGGCCGTGAGCACGATAAACACGGCAGTCACAAGCCCCGACATCGCATCGACCCTATCGTCCATGTGCAGCTTGCTCACGTTCGACAGCATCAAGAGGCCCACATACATCAGCGCCGGTGCCGTTGCATACGACGGCACGAGGCCCGCGAGCGGCGAAAAGAACATGACGACGAGGAACAGCACCCCTACCACAGCCGCGGCCAGTCCCGTCTTCGCGCCCGCGGCCACGCCCACGCTCGATTCGATATAAGCCGCCGCCGGCGCGCCGCCGAGAAAACCCGAGAAGATCGAACTCAATGAATCCGCCGTCAGCGCACGCCCGCCGTTGACGATGCGGCCATTCTCATCGAGCTGCCCCGCCTGCCCCGCCACCGCGCGAATGGTTCCCGTCGCATCGAACACGGCCGTCATCACGAGCGCGAACACACTCGGCAGCACAGCCACCGACAACGCGCTTTTAATATCCATCGCACCGATCAGCGACCGATGCCCCGGCGCACTCAACGAAGGCAGCGCAAAGATTCCGTGATACGTCACGCCCGGATCGAGCGCGAGCCCGATCGCCGAAATCGCCACGACCACCAGCAAAATACCGCCGGGCACACGGCGCTTTTCCAGCCCGAAGATCGATGCCAGACCGATCACCGACATGATCACGGGAAAGGAGCCGATATGGCCGAGTGCAAGGGGCAACCCACCGCCCGGATTCTTGACGACGAGGCCCACATCGTTCGATGCGATCAGCAACAGGAACAAGCCGATACCGATCCCTGTTCCGTGTGCAACCCCCGTCGGCAGATTGCGCAAAATCCACGAGCGCACGCCCGTCACCGAAATACCCGTAAAGACCAGGCCCATCAAGAACACGGCGCCGAGTGCCACCGAAGGCGAAATGCCTTTGCCGAGCACGAGACCAAATGCGGTGAATGCGGTGAGCGAAATGGCACAGCCGATCGCAATCGGCAGTTTCGCCCAAAGGCCCATCAACAGCGAACCAAAGGCCGTCGTGAGGCAAACGGCAACGAACACGGCGCTCGTATCGAATCCGGCTTTCCCGAGCATGCCCGGCACGACGAACACCGAATACACCATCGCCAGGAAGGTCGTGACACCCGCGACGATTTCCCGGCGCTGCGTGCTGCCCTGCTGCGAAATGCCGAAGTATCGATCGATGACACCCATGTTGCCGAATTCGTCTGTTGCACCGACGCCGACCGTCGGCTGCGCGGGGGTATCACTCATGAGCTGGCTCCTTTATCAGCGTGCTGAAACGGCCCCGGCGGGCCGTCGTCAGGTTTGTCTCGTATCTGGCAGGTGTAGGTTCAGGCTTGTCGGCTGCGTCCGGGGACGGTCGAGCCGCTAAAGCGTCTCGTCGCTTCGAAACCGTGCGCTAGTCGGATTGGCGCGCTACGACGCGCGCTTCAGTCAGCCACGTCACGTGCACTTCGACGTAGCGAAGGTTAGATGAACGCCTTATATCGGCCCATCAATCGAGGAACATGGCGCCCATGTCACGGCGCTTATATCCGCATGAAACCGGGGTTTCATCAGCATCGACCACGCGTTTACGCCTAGTGCGAAAGTGTGATGATCAGTATTTGGTCAGTATTTGGCCACGTGAATCGACGATGAAGGGTCACAACACAGTCAATGGGGAGTGGCCCGCGTGCGCTGCTAGCGATCCGCGTCAACCGTCGATGGCAGCGCAGCGCTGCTTCGAATCGGCTTGTTACAGCCCGATCGTGCGCTCGCTCACAGCGGAGCGATTGCGCTTGAACAACAATGACCCTGCTGTGACCGACGCGCCATCCGCCCGTTTCATCATCCGTGCACGCGGCCACCGCCATGACAACCGTTGTAGGGGGTAAGCCGTGGGAAGCCAGAGACCAAGGGCGCGAGCCCAAACCGTGGGCCGCACCGCAGCGACGATCATCTTGCTCGGCGGCGTGACATTCCTTCCACCCGCGGTGTCGGCCGCGCGGGCGGGCGCATTGGCCGCGCAAGCAGGCGCCCCGCCCACGCGAGCCGCACATACGCCGCCGCCCACCGTGCTCAATTCGGCACCGATCGATTTCGCCGCGATGGTCGATCGATACGGCCCGGCCGTCGTCAACATCAGCACGGCAACGCCGCCCGACTCGGGCGATCAGGCCGAGGCAAGCGGTGCCGCGCCCGCACCCGGGCTCGACAATCTCGATCCCGACGATCCCGTGTTCGCACTCGTCAGGGCGACAGGCGCCCAATCGCCCTCGCAACCGAACGTGCCTGAGCCGCCACGCGTGTTCTGGGGCGCCGGGTCCGGCTTCATCATCAGCGCCGACGGTGTCGTCGTGACGACCGCGCACGTCGTCAATCGAGCCGAGCAAGTCACGGTAACGCTGATGGATAAGCGCCGTTTCAAGGCAGATGTGCTCGCCGCCGATCCGCAGACCGACATTGCCCTGCTTCAAATCCAACATGCGTCCAAGCTGCCCGTGATGCGGCTGGGCGATTCGTCGCGCGCTCGCGTTGGCGAACGCGTTCTTGCGATCGGTGCGCCCGACGGTCCGCAAAACTCGGTTTCCTCCGGGCTCGTCAGCGTCACGCCGCACGTATTGCCGGACGGCAGCACGTTCTCCTTTCTCCAAACCGATATCGCCGCCGAGCCGGACAATTCGGGCGGCCCGGTGCTCGACCGCTACGGCACCGTCATTGGCGTCGATATCCAGGTCTATGCAGACAACGGGCGATACCGCAACCTGACGTTGGCGATCCCAATCGAAGGGGCCCTCAAGCTGCGCGCTCAACTGCAAGCGCAGGGCAAGCTGGCCGGCGGCAGTTTGGGTGCGCGCATGCAAGACGTCGATCCGGGGCTTGCCGCCGCGTTCGGTTTGCCGCACGCGATGGGGGCGCTCGTGACCGACGTGACGCAGACGGGCCGCGGCAGCGTCTCCAACGGCCTGAAGCCGGGCGATGTCATCACACGCATCAACGGCAAAGCCATCGAGCATCAGGCCGATTTGACCGATTACGTCGCCGCCTTGCAGCCGGGGACAAAGGTCACGCTGACGATCGTGCGTAACAAGAGACCGATGTCGTTGACGACGAACATCGTCGCCACGCGCCCCGATAGTGCCCCCGCCGCTTCCGCAGCGACGCCGGCCAGCGCGCTCGATCGGCTCGGGCTAACCGTGCACGCGCTGACGGAGGACGAGCGACATACGGCGAATCTGTCCTCCGGCGTTATGGTCGATGCGGCAACGGGCGCTGCCGCCAGCGCCGGCGTCCAAGCGGGCGATATCGTGTTGTCTGTCAATAGCGAAGTGGTGAGCACACCGGAAGCTTTGGAGCGATCGATCGCCCGTGGCGGAAAGGAGATCGCGCTGTTGATCCAACGCGACGATGCTCGAACCTTCGTATCGCTCCCGATACGATAGGCCGAGGTTGCTATTCCCTTCCTGTCCCATCGCGCCCTTACGGCGCTCCACGCGCGGCTGATCGCGGTCGAATACACGCAGCGAGTCACCACCGCTGCCTGACGATCAGCCGACAAAGTCCGATCCGGTCCGGACGCGGCACAGCCGATGCTGCGCCACGGACTCGCGCTCTACAACCAACGCATCATGGGCCCGGCACACGTGCCTCGAGCCAAGTTGCATATCCGTGTTTCGCGACAAAATGCCGAATTGACTGGCCGACGATGAAGATGCGCGGCGTCTGGCAACGCAAGTTAAGACGTTGGCCGAGTTGCTGACGTCGACACGCGAGATGCAATGGGTCAATACGGCCAGGCCGTGCGACACCCGACGTCCGGCTCATGGAAACGCGCCCTGAGGGCACGCACAATCGCCCCCATTGGCAAGCGAACGGCCGGGCCGCCGGTGAATCCATCGCATCGCCGCCCCCGCAACTCGACAATGGGAGTCAGCGAGGTATAGCGCCTGAAGCGCACTCGTTCGAACTGTACATATGCGTCCGACACTGCCCAAAGCCGCTCACGCGCGCACTTGGTTAACCGTCTTTGCACTCGGCTTGCTGATCTTCGCGGCGTTTCACGCACAGCCATCGCGGCATATTCGAATTGCGGTGGGCGCCGCGGGCGCCGGTTATTACGAAACGGCACTCCAGTACAAAGCATTGCTCGAACCGAAGGGCTATCAGGTCGACATCGTTCCGTTCGCGAACACCGATGAAATCGAAGCACGTGTCGCCGACAATCGCTCGCACCTCGATCTCGGCTTCGTTTCCGATAACCATGAAAAGACACCCGGGACGCCCAGGCTCATCTCGCTCGGCGATATACAGCTTCAGCCGATCTTCATCTTCGAAAGCCGCACCGCCGCTGCCGCGCATCCCGTACACACGTTTTCGGATTTACGGGGCCTATCGCTGGTCCTGCCGCCGCCCAACAGTCTGACGAGCGATACGATGCGCCGCGTGTTCGCACTCGCGGGAATCAGCGCGAACAACACCGACATCACCTTCCTACCGTTTCAGGACGGCGTCGCCCAATTGAAGCAGGGACAATTCGATGCTGGCGTATTCATTCTCGCGGCCGATAGCGATCTGGCGATGGCGCTCGCCAAAGACGATCGTCTTGTCATGATAGAAATCGCACAGCAAGGAGCCATCGCGGCACAACTGCCGTATCTCAGTGAAGTGAGACTGCCCGCCGGCATTTACGATATTGCGCGCAACGTGCCGCCGCACACGACCGCACTGCTCGCCGCCACCATCTCCGTCGTCGCGCGACGCGATTTGCCACCGGCAACCGCCTATGCAGTCCTGGACGCGATGCGCGACGTGCACCGCCAGCGCACGTACGTCAACGATGCCGGTGCGTTCCCGCGCTATTTGGGCGACCCGGGCCGCCACGAAACCCTCGTCGACGATTTTTATCGGCATGGCACGCCTTGGATCTTTTCGCATTTGCCGATCACAGTCGCCAGCGTCGTAGACGCTTATCTCGGCCCCCTGCTCGCACTATGGCTCGGCGTGAGCGCGCTTGGCGTCTTGTTCGAACTGGAACACGCGCGCGAGGTGACGCAAATCGCACTCGCTCGCGCGACGCTTTGGTGGCTTGGGCGACGATGCCGCAGCGGCACAGCGGCCCCTGCCTATGCGCTTGCACTCGCCAGCAGGCTGGCTGATCGCCTCGCGCCCGAATCCCAACACGTCGAACGTGTGCGCGCCGCGTTGCGCGGCGCTATCGAGAAAACGCGTTAGGATTCGAGGAGTTGACAAGCAGAGCCGATACCGGCGCTGAACCACTGCCGGTGCCGCCCGCCGACACCGAATGCGGGGGATTCACCGCCGCAATCACGCGGCGGTGTCATCCTTCATCGTCAGCAGGACCGCGCATCCACTCGCCATGAGCAGAGCCGTCAAAAGATAGAGCGCATCGTTCATACTGCCCGTGTGGACTTTGATCTGCCCGATCACCCACGGACTGACGATTCCGCTCGTGATACCGATGCTGCTGACCAGCGCGATACCGGGCGCCGCCGCGGCTTTGGACAGGCAGCGCGAGGGCATCGTCCAAAAGATCGGCAGCGCCGCGAAGATCAGGATCGTGGCGCACGAAAGAATCGTCAGCATCGCGGCAAAGCTCGGCAAATGCATCGTCAGCAAAGCGAGCGCCACACCACCGGCGCCGGTGCAGAATGCGAAATGCCGGCGCCGCTCTCCCGTGCGATCCGAATGGCGCGCGATGGCGATCAGGCCGATCACGCCCAAGGCGTTCGGCACCGCCGTGTAAAGACTGATCGATACGACATCGGTCACGCCGAAGTCGCGAATCATCAGCGGCATCCAGAAATTCAGGGTAAGGGAGGCGCAGGTCAGCGAAAAATAGATGAACGCGAGCAGATAGACCTGCGGCGTGCGCAACGCTTGGGCGAGCGCCCCCATCGAATGCGCATGGGTTGCGGCGCCGCCACCGTCGTCGGCGAGCGCGCGAACGACGCGCGCTTTTTCCTGTGCGCTGAGCCACGATGCCTGCGCGGGGCCATCGACGAGCCGAGTCAGCGCGATGAATCCGAGCATGAGCGCCGGCAATCCTTCGATCGCGAACATCCATTGCCATCCCGCCAGCCCCAGCGTACCGGCCATGTCGCGCATGAGCCAGCCGGAGAACAATCCGCCCATCACTCCGGCTACGGCTACGCCGGCGAAGAAAATCGACAGGATCGACGCCCGGCGCGGCCCCGGGAACCAATACGTCAAATAAAGCACGATGCCGGGAAAGAAGCCTGCCTCGAATACGCCGAGCGCGAACCGCAGGGCGTAAAAATGCGCCGGCGTTCTGACAAACATCGTACCCGCCGAAGCGATCCCCCAAAGCAGCATGATGCGAGCGAACGTGCGTCTGGCGCCAAAGCGGGCAAGCAGCATGTTGCTCGGCACTTCGCACAAGACGTAACCGACATAGAACACGGCCGCGCCGAGCCCATACATCGCATCGCTGAAGCCAAGGTCATGCTTCATTTGGAGCTGAGCAAAGCCGATATTGATTCGGTCGAGAAACGATACGACGTAGCAGAGAAAAAGAAAGGGGACGACGCGCACTGAAATCTTGCGGTACAACGCGTCATCGGCAGGCAACGCGCCGCCCGCCGCGTCGGCCGCGGCATCGATTGAATGAGTCATGCGTCTCGCTCCAGAAAAGGGATGAATCGCCTCGGCGTCTAGCGCGCCGATGAAGGCGGACGATCGAAAGAAGGCTTATGCGGCGACAGCTTCCCCCTCATGCGAGGGCAGCTCCAGCACGCCGTCTCGAGCAATACGCATCGCCTCGAGCAGGGCCGTGTGACTGCCAACGTGATTCGCCAGCAGCAAGATCAGTTGCGCGTTCGCGCTCTGGCTTTGCGCATCGCTCAAATCGCGATGCATATCGATCAACGCTTCGTAAAACTCGTCCGGCCGGGCGAGATTGGATTGCAGATTGAGCGTCATAGTCATCTCTGTCTCGGTTTGAGTTCCGCCTGGTTCGGTCTTGTTAAACGATGATTAGGAGAACTAACTGGTTGTAATGGCAGATGGCTCCGTCCGCTGTCATCACCGTCTATGCGGAAACAGAGACAGAGACAGCGGCGGCCCCACCTAATGCGCGTTCAAGCGCGGACGACAGATCATCCGTCTGCAGCGCGCGCCACCGCGCGCACACGTGCTGATCTGGCCGCACAAGGTAGGTCGTTCCGGGTTCCGCGCCGTAGCGCTGCGCGACACTTCCCTCGACATCATGGAGCACCGTCGCACCGACCGCCGAAGCCTCGACGGCTAGCCGGTCGCCAATCAGGCTGCCCCCGTCGGGTACGATCAAACTGACGTCCACAGCCACGCCGAGGGATCGTGCCTGAGCAATCGCAGCTTGCACGCCCGTTCCGATCCCATCGGTGCCTGCGAACACCAACACCGTGAACCGCCCGCCGATATGCGCAAGCAGCCAGTCCGGCGCGCCGTCGCGAAGCACCGGCGCATCGACGCAAGCGGTGCCCGGCACGAGCCCGCCATCGAACCGATCGCGATCCGGCGTGTTGAGCGTCGATTCATGCAGCACGGCAGGCACCGAGAGCCGCCCACTATTGACGAGCCGGCGCGCGAAGTCATGATGGCGCGCCAAACTCAGGACCGCATCGCGAAACACGCGGCTGACTGCGCTCTTGGGCGTAATGAAATCGGTCGAACGTGTGGAATTGAGGATGTTTTCATCGGCCGCATATTCACGCTCTTGCGCATAGCTATCGAGCAGCGCGTCCGGTGCCACGCCGGCCAACACCATTTCGAGCTTCCACGCCAGGTTTTCGGCGTCCTGAAATCCGCTATTCGCGCCGCGCGCGCCGAACGGAGAAACGCCGTGCGCCGCATCGCCGGCGAACAGGATGTTGCCGTGACGAAAGCGATCCATACGCAGACACGAGAACGTATATACGCTCACCCATTCGATCTCGAACTTCACGTCCGGACCGAGCAGCGCACGCACGCGCGGTATGACGCGCTCGGGCGATTTTTCGAGTACGGGATCAGCGTCCCATCCGAGTTGGAAATCGATGCGCCACACGTTGTCGGGCTGGCGATGGAGCAGCACCGACTGATTCGGATGGAATGGCGGGTCGAACCAGAACCAGCGCTCCGTTGGAAACTCGGCCTCCATCTTGATGTCCGCGATCAGGAAGCGATCGCGGAACGTCCGCCCGTGACTTTCTAACCCCAGCAAACGGCGCATCGGGCTGCGCGAACCATCGGCCGCCACGACATAGCGCGCGTGAAGCGCATATTCGCCGTCGGGCGTATCGATCGTCAGCGTGACGGGCGCCACGCCCTCGCCCCCGTCTTCGGGCCTCGCTACAGCAGCCACCTTGTTCTTCCAGCGAATCTCCAGATTCGGCAATTGGACAGCGCGCTCGATCAAGAATCCTTCGACGTAATACTGTTGAAGATTGATGAACGCGGGCCGGCGATGGCCGCTCTCCGGCAGCAAATCGAATGAATAAAGGAGTTCGTCCTTCAGAAACACCTTGCCGACGTGCCATCGCACGCCCTTCTCGACCATCTTGTCGCCGCATCCCAGGCGATCGAAGATGTCGAGCGAGCGTTTCGAAAAACAGATCGCACGCGAGCCCGTCGAGAGGCAATCGTCATCGTCGACAAGCACGACTTCAATCCCACGCTGCGCCAAATCGATCGCGGTGGCGAGCCCGACCGGGCCGGCCCCCACCACCACCACAGGATGGATTTGCTTGGCTGCGCCGCTCGCCTGCTCTTTCGCAGGGCGATATTCAAAGCGCAGATTCTCATAATCGATCGTCATCTCCGTCTCCGTCTCCCCCATCGCACCGCTCAGCCCTGCAACGCAGCCCACATCTCACGGTCGCGTTCCGCAGTCCAGATGCGCGGATGAGCGATGCCGCTCGCTTCGTCATAAGCACGCGTGACGTCGAACGGCAGACAGTGTTCGTAGATGAAAACCTGGCCGAACTTGGGATCCATCGCCTCGCGTGTCAGCGCCATCGCTCCCTTCAAATCGAGCTTGCGTTCGACTGCTTTACGCCCCTGCTCGAGCAGCGTGGTCACGAAATCACGCGTGTAGCCGATACCCGCCTTGACTTGCCCGGGGCCGACGAGCGCGGGGCCGCGCCCCGGGACGAGTTTCTCGGCACCCAGCGCGTCGAGCGCGTCGAGCGTCGCGGGCCAAGCGGCGAGCTGCGCATCGCCGCAATAGCAGGCGGCGTCGTATTCGACGAGATCGCCCGAAAACAGCACCTTCTGCGAAGGCAGCCAAACAATCGTGTCGCCCTTCGTATGTCCGGCGCCGGGATGCATGATCTTGACTTCGAGTTTGCCCAGATACAGCGTGATCTCGCGCTCGAACACGAGCGTCGGCCACGTGAGTCCCGGCACCGTCTCCACGCCCGCGAAAAGGCGCGGGAACCGTTCGATCTCCGATTTCATGTCTGCCTCGCCGCGCTCGACGATCATCTCGTACGTGCCGCGGCTCGCGATGATGTTTTGCGCGCCTTCCGCGAAATAGGCCGACGCACCCAGCACACGCACGGCATGGTAGTGCGACAGCACCACATGCTTGATCGGCTTATCCGTGATCGAGCGGATCTTGGCGATCAAGTCGCCCGCCATTGCGGGGGTGGCCGTCGTATCGACGATCAGCACGCTGTCGTCGCCGATCACGACACCGGAGTTCGGGTCGCCTTCGGCCGTGTACGCGTAGGTGTTCTCGGACAACTGCGTGAACGTGATCTTCTTCTGTTCGAGATCGGCCTGCGATGCGAATGCTTTTGCCATGGTTGTCTCGCTGATGAGGAACGTGGAGAGTGTTGAAACCATGGTAGGCGCCGGCGCGATACTTTGTCAACAGCAAATGCATTTGCTATACGCAAATCTCTTCGATCATGCGATTCATCGGACAAGGTCGGATAAGATCTGCGCTTTAGATTCGTAGAGGTCGGCTTGGCCACGCATTCCCCTCCCCCCGCCGAGACGCGCGCTTCGCGTGGCGTACAAAGCGTCGAAGTATGCGGAAAGCTGCTCGAGGTGTTGGCACGTCGCGGGTGTGTCGGCTTGGCCGAGCTGGCGGCGGCAGCCGGCATCGCGCCTGCGCAAGTGCACACGTACCTTGTCAGCCTGATGCGGCTGGGGCTCGTCAAGCGCGATGCCGCGCTCGGGGGCTACGAACCGGGGCCGTTGGCCCTGCGCCTTGCGCTGCAGTCGCTTGAGCATCAACCCGCGTACCGCGCGGCCGTGACCGAAGTCGCGGGGCTCGCCAGGCACTCGGGATGTTGTATCGCCATCTGCACGGCCGGGCCTCATGGCCCGACCATCGTTCATTACGAGCACGCGGGCGCGCCGCTTCACGTCAACCTGCATGTCGGTTCGATCATGTCGCTCACCGCCACGTCGACGGGGCGCGTTTTCTCCGCGTTCCTGGAGCAGGCGCAACGGCACGCGATGCAGCCGGGCACGGATCTGACGCAAGCAGACAGCGGCGCGTCGGAGCGGGAACGACAAGCCATCCGCAAGCGCGGCATCGAACGCAGCATCGATGCGCCGACGCCGTCGATCAGCAGCATGAGCGTGCCGATTCTCGATGCCACCGGCGCGTTGCTGCTAACGCTGACGGCGATCGGGCCGTCGAGCACGATCGACGTCGCCTGGAGCGGAAAGCTCGCTGATGCACTTCGTGCGTCGGCAGCGCGCATCGAGCGGACGTTACGTTCCCCTTCTGATGGCGAGCCATCGGATCAACCCCGTCAATGGAATGTCGAACCCGGCTCGCAGGACACGGGACAGCGCGGGATCCGTACGCTCGATACGACCGGCGAACTGCTTGTTGCGCTCGTGCGGGCGGCTCGCCCTTTGATCCTGCGCGATCTCGCGGCGGCCGCCGGCATGCCCGCCGCCAAGGCGTTCCCGCATCTGGTCAGCCTCGTCGGGATCGGCCTGCTTTCACGCGACGAGACCGGTGCATTCGATACCGGACCGCTCGGCCTGCAACTTGGATTGACGGCGCTGCAGCGGCAAGCCCCCGAACGCGACGCCGAGCGTGAAATCGCCCGTCTGGCCGCGGAGACGGGGCTCACTGTCGCCGCCGCTGTGCTCGGCCCGCTCGGTCCCACTGTGATTCGGCTCGAAGAATCGGCGCAGCCTGTCCATATCAGCTTGCGGGCGGGCACCGTTGTCTCGCTCGTGCATACGGCGATAGGCCGGGTATTCGCGGCCTACCTCGGGGCAGCGCCGCTCGCGGACTTGCTCGCGCTCGAGCCACTGCGGCTTGCGGGGACGGCCGCCGAGGTGGCGGGGGATACGGGAAGAAGAGAGAGAGAGGGATCCGAGCAGCACCGCGGAGCCCTCTCCGGTACCAGTCCTAACGAATCACGCTTTGTGCGGATTCGTCGAGACGGTATCGATCGTGCGCTTGGGGCGCCGATCCCCGGCATCGATGCGCTCGCGGCGCCGGTATTCGACCACACAAACACAGTTCGCCTCGTCGTTGCGCTGATCGGATCGACGGGGAGCTTCGACAGCGCGGATGGCGCGATGCCTGCGCAGCGGTTGCTTGAGACGACGCGCCAATTGTCGTGGCGTCTGGGCTGGGCACCCGTTCGCTAGGGCCCTTCTGGTAGCCAGCCCCAAAAAGCATTGTTGCAATCAGGGTTCGCAAGCCTGGAATTAGCGTGAACAGGCCCCAGGCCAAGTCGTGTTGCTCGACGAACTACGTCGTGCCACGAATGCGATCGTCGCGCTCGTTGGCCGAGGACGGCTGCCGCTTCGGCTCCTCACCCGGCACGCTGCGCCCGAAGATGGGGGCCAGCAAGCCCGAGCGCCACGCGAACACGAGCAACGTGACCGATAGCGTCCCCTCGCCGATCACGCGCGCGAGTGCCATCCCGATGGCCCCGTAGTGCGGTGCGAGCAAAATCGCCGACGTGAGGTTCGCCGCCGCCGACATCAATCCGGCGATCGCCATGATGCGATCCTTCTTGCGCGGCAACAGGATATAAAAACCGACGAATTGATTGAACGCCGAAAACGGGAACATCCATGCAAAACATTGCAAGACGTGGGCACTCGGCTTGAACGCCGCGCCCAGGATCAGCGGCAGCACATAGGGCGAGAGCACGAGCGCACCGCCCAATGCGAGAAACCCATAACCGAGCAGGAGCGTGGCCCCGCGTCTCGTCGTCACGCGCGCCCCTTGATGATCGTTTTGCGCGATCTGCCGTGAGATCGTCGGAATGAAGACCTGCGAGGCGGGCCCCATCAGACTGAGGCCGATCGTGGCGAACCGCTCCGCCGCCCCGTAATAGCCGACTTGCGTCGGCGTAGAGAGCAGCGTGAGCAGATACGTCGATGCGGACGTCAGCACGACCGAACCCGTCGAATACAGAAACAACATCGTCGAATCGCGCATGAGCCCCGGCACGCCGCGCAACTGCAGCCGCGGCCAACCGAGGTGCTTCACGGTCAACTGGTAGGCGATTGCCGTCGTGCAGACACCCGCCACCAGCAGGCTCGCGAGCACCATCGTCGAATCGGCCGGCCCGTGAACAAGCAGCAGCACGAGCACCAGGCTCATCACAAAACCGACGACTTCGAGAATGATCGGCGTGCGAAAGTGTTGCCGCCCTTGGAACAGCCAGCTGACGTTGCAGCCGTTGATCACGCCGAGCAACGTCGCAAAGATCCCGATCAACGGGCGCTGCGACAGCACGGGCGAACACAGGGTGGCCACGATCCCGATCAGGATGCCGAGGCTGCCCATCGCCATCCGGGCGCTGGTGTGCAGCGAAAAGATATGGTTGTGTTCGTGCCGCTCACGAGCGTGCGACGCATCGCGCATGCCGACAAACGTGAAGCCGAAGCTGACGAGCATCCAGATGACGTTCATCAACGACATGGCCGCGAGCACGCGGCCGTACTCGGTCACGCCGAGCACACGCCCATAGAACGGGATGACCACCAGGAGGTACAAGTACCTCATGATGTAGCCGACGTACACGAA
>NZ_JBQCDN010000371.1:0-3798 GCF_051961175.1 Trinickia sp.
CCGCGCGCAGAACTTTTTCGCCAAGTTTGCCTACGGCGACCTCAAAATCAGCGCGGGCTACGGCAATCGCACCAAGGGCGCTCCCACGTCCCCCTATCAGTCTGTCTTCAACACACCGCAAAGCACGACCGATACGCACAGCTTCATCGATGCGAAATACAGCCATGCGGTGACAAACGGCCTCGAACTGGCATCGGAACTCTACTGGGAGCGTTACGACTATCACATGGACGCGTTGTATGGGGCGCCTCCGATGGAGAATATCGATGGCGACAAAGCGATCTGGTACGGCGCCGACGTGCATGCCACACTCACCTCCATTCCGCGCAATAAATTCGTCGTGGGCGTCAGCCTGATGCGCGACGCGAGCCGCGACCAGTACAACTACAACACCGATCCCTATCAGCTGATCCTGAACGATCGGCGCAGCAGCAATTCAGTGGGCGTCTACGCCGAAGACGAGATCAAGCTGCCGTGGCGTTTCACGCTGACCGCGGGGTTGCGCGTGGACCACGAATCGGTCTCCGGCACGAACGTCAGCCCGCGCCTGGCGCTCAACTACAAACTGACGAGCGCCGATACATTCAAGCTCATTTATGGACGCGCCTATCGGGCACCGAACGCGTACGAGCTCTATTACACGATCCCCGGCCCGGGTGGCCAGCAGGGTAATCCGTCGCTGAGCGCCGAGCACATCACCACGACGGAATTCGTCTACGACCGCGCATTCGGCGAGAACGCCCACGGCACCGTCTCGCTGTTCGAATACGACGTACGCGATCTCATCACCGAAACACTGGATCCGTCGTCCGGCGTCTTCGTGTTCGGCAACGTCCAGCACGCACGGGCACACGGCGTCGAGCTGGCCTATGAGCAGGACCTCGGTTCGATCGCGAAGGTTCGCGCGAGCTATTCATGGCAGCTCGCCCGCGACAGCGCGACGGGCGCCGTACTGCAAAACTCGCCACGCCACCTCGGCAAACTCAATGTCACGGTGCCGCTGTTTCGCAACGCGGCACGGATCGGCGCGGAGATGCGCTGCGAATCCGCTCGCCTGTCGCAGTTCGGCAGCGCCGGCGGATATTGTCTCGGCAACGTGACGATCGGCAGCGCGCGCCTCATACCGCACGCGGACGTCTCGTTCTCGGTCTACAACGTGACAAACAAGGTCTACGCGGACCCCGCCGGGCCCAATTTCACGCAGGACGTGATCCCGCAGCAAAGCCGAACCTTCCTGCTCAAGCTCGTTTATGGTTTCTGACATGCGAGCAGCAAGACCCGTCTTTCATCGCATGACCGTTTGCCTGCTGGCCGCAGTGGCTGGCGCGCAGATGTGCGCCAACGCGCAGGTCGATCTGTATTCGCTCGAGGCCGCCTACATCTACAACTTCACGGAATTCACCGAATGGCCGGCCGCGCCCGCTGGCGGTGCCGCCCTCACGGTTTGCGTGAGCGGCCATTCGCCGCTCGGCGCCACGCTGGCGAAGCTCGATGGGCGCCCGGTCTCGGGCAGGGCCTGGAGTGTCAAGCCGATTCCGGAGGGCCCGGCACTGACCGCGTGCAATGTGCTCATCGTGGACGACGCGGCCTCGAATGCCATCACGAAAGCCGCCCCCGGCCGCGACCTGCCGATGCTCGTGGTGCGTATGCCCGATGCCGATGCGGGCGACGGCCGCTATGTCGTCACGCTGTTTCGCGAAGGCGACCGGCTGCGGTTCGATATCGATAACACAGAAGCGGTGCACCGCCACCTCGGGCTCAGCTCGAAACTGCTCCGCTTGGCAAGGAACGTGACATGAAGCGCAACGAGAACCATGCGCCGAGCCCGATGAAGGAAATGGCGCGCGTCAAGCTCGCCGGTTTCGGCGTGGCGCTGTTGATTTCCGGCCTCGTTTTGCTCGTCTATCAAGCGATTTCGTTGCGCTCGGCCTTGACGGCCGACGCGACCGTCCAGGCCGACATGGTGGCCGACAATGTATCGGCCTCGGTCTTGTTCGACGATGTTCGCACGGCGCAGGAAACGTTGCACTCGCTGCGCAACGTGCCGTATATCGAGAGCGCCGGCATCTATACGAAAAACGGTAAGCGCTTTGCCGCCTATGAGAGACCGGGGCTCTCCCGGCATGCGCGCTTCGAGGCAAGCCCGGCCAATGTGGAGCGCGCCAACGGGCGCTTTTTGTTCGACGACGTCTTCGTGGCGTCCAGCATCACACAGAACGGGAAAACGCTCGGCTCGGTCGTGGTCGTGGCCACCACCACGCAAATGGCCGCCGAGCTGCTGCACTTCGCCGTGTTCATCCTGGCGGCATCGCTCTGCGCGCTCTGGATCGCGTTCGTCATCACTTCGCGGATGAGCGCTCGTATCGCACAGGCCGAAAAGAAGCTCGAGTACTTAGCCTCGACCGATCCGCTCACCGGGCTGCCGAACCGGCGTGCGTTCTACGATGCGTTGACGGAACGCCTGCAGCGCGGCGCCCAGGGATGCGCACGCGCCGCGTTGATTCTCGTCGACCTCGACGACTTCAAGAACGTCAACGATACGCTCGGCCACGGTGCCGGCGACGAATTGCTGAAGCACGTCGCCGTTGCACTGAAACAAAGCGTGCGGGTGGCGGATCTCGTCAGCCGCATCGGCGGCGACGAATTCGCCGTACTCGTCGCGATCGCGAAAGAAAAGGCCGAAGGCATCCGCACCGCCGAACGCATCGCGCGCGCCCTGGCCCGGCCTTTCGATCTGCCGCGTGCCAGCATCGTCGCAAGTGCGAGTGTCGGCGTGAGCGTGTATCCCGACGACGCCGCCGATGTCGCGGCACTCGTGAGCAGTGCGGATATCGCACTGTATGCCGCCAAAAGCACCGGCAAGAATGCCGCCGTCGAATTCCATTCGAACATGACCGTGGAAGCCCGCCGCCGTGCGCGGCTCGAGACGGAATTGCGCAAAGCGATCGACGAAGACGCCCTGAGTCTCGCCTATCAACCGCAGTTCTCCTGCCGCACGGGACGCATCATCGGCGTGGAGGCACTGGCCCGCTGGGTTCACCCCATCGACGGTGAAATCTCGCCGATCGAGTTCGTGCCCGTGGCGGAAGACAGCGAGCTCATCGTCGCCCTCGGGCAATGGGTCCTGCGCCGCGCCTGCCGCGATGCCGCGCGCTGGAACGCGCAGCCCGGTGTTGCCTTGCATGTGGCAGTGAATGTATCGGCACGGCAGTTGCGCCAAACCGAATACAGCGAGGACGTGATAGCGATCCTTGCCGATAGTGGCCTTTCTCCGCACTTGCTCGAACTCGAGCTCACGGAGAGCCAACTGATGGCAAACATGACCGCAGGGGTCGAGGCCATGCGCCAATTGCGCGCGGCCGGCGTGCGCCTGTCGCTCGACGATTTCGGCACGGGCTACTCCTCGCTGTCGTACCTTCAATCGTTCCCGGTCAACAATCTGAAGATCGATCGCGCATTCGTCAAGCCGTTGCCGCAAGCCGGACAGCCGATCGTGACAGCCATCATCTCCATGGCGCACAGCTTCGGGATCGGCGTCGTCGCCGAAGGCGTCGAAGACGCCGCGCAGTTGGCTTGGCTCACCGACGCGGGCTGCGATATCGTCCAAGGCTATCTGATGGGCAGACCGATGCCGTTCGAGCGCATCACCGATTTGCTACGAAACGAGAGCGAATACGAGGATTCCGAGCCCTTGATTTAGGGCAGGCATAGTGCGCCTATAGATCCGCATTCGACGCGGTGAACGCGCTGAACGACGTATGGGTCGGCTCGAGCGGCGCAAGATCGTTCATGACGATC
>NZ_JBQCDN010000372.1:0-9566 GCF_051961175.1 Trinickia sp.
AAACCTTGTCTTCCACGCAAATTTCTTGATGATCGAGGCCGCGCCCGGCATCGGGCGAAAAAATAATGTCATGCGTCGCCGTCTCGAACGAAACGCGAGGCCCGATCTGCACGTCGGCCCCGATCGAGATCTTGCTGTTGCGGCAGGCCAGCCGCGTTTCGGCATTCAAGTAAGCGCGGTCGCCTATCGAAATGCCGCGGATCGTTTCTTCGTTCAAGCTCAACTCGACGCTCAGCGGGCCGATGATCGTCACACCTTTGCCGATCGCCATGCCTGCCTTGCGAAAGAGCGTCGGACGCATGCGATTAAAGGGGCCGTAGATTGGCATCGCATTGCCGAGACTCATGAATACGTATCGTGTGAATGCCTTCAGTAGCTTCATCGTGCTGCCTGCAAAGAGCGCATTGCGCCACAACAAGCAAGCGTACCGGGCTTCGCGCGTTCGGTCCCTAATCTGGCGTATTGAGCAGGAGTTTTGGCGCAAATCCCGGCGTCCGCCAGCCTGGATGATGGTAAACGGGGCAAGCGAGGGAACTCCGATCGGCTTGCGAGCGTTGCCTGTCTGAAGCGACCGAAATCGTCATTTGGCGGCCAACACGGCCCGTAATATAGGGTCGATTTCTTTTAATTAAAATGTTTCCGCATCATTCACAAACTTCCGCTCAGCTTCGGAAATTCCTACAAATAAAATTCGAGAACTAGGGCATTCCCCTGTGTGGTATCGGTAATAGTTGGTCGCCAATCAGTAACAAAAACATACGAAAATACACACATCGGCAAGTCTGACCGCTTACTGCATCGGCGGGTGTCATGTCGGTTGAATCCTACAGGTTCCGCAGTCCCCCTACGTGATCTTCCTCCTAGGCTGATTTCGCCACCAGGTCCGTTCGCCCATACTGCGCGTCAACGAGTTGCGGCCGCGGTTCCTCGAACGAGAAACAGGTTTCGAAGAGGGCTCGAACGCAGCAGGGCTTCCCGCTAAGCAATGCTCAGGTTGTGGCTCGACCGTGTGGGATGTCATTAGGACTCCTAACTATTTTTCGGCTGAACGCGAAGAGACCCGCAACATGAAACGACGTCAATTCCTCGGCTGCCTGACGGCAGCGGCAAGCAGCTACGTTCTGGTCGCCTGCGGCGGCGGTGGCGGCGCAAGCGGCGGTAGCGCGACGAATGCGGGAGGCAACACCAATGCGCTGGCCAACGCGAGTACGGCCGCGACGTCGACGGCTTCGCCGAACGGCACGACCTCGCCATCGGCCACTTCTATCGTGGACAACGGCGCAAACGTTTGGACACTGTCGAACGGCTACATCTATAAGAATGGCGTGAAGGATCCGAACTCGTACAACGTCATCATGCTGTTGTGGTACGGCGGTTCGGTCTATCAAGAAAATACGAGCAAGGCGTTCTACCAGTACACGGGCACCACCTGGGTGCAGTGTCTCGATCCGCGCCTGGGCGGCACCTCGGCGGACGGTACGGCCATCCCGCCGGCCTCCTACATCATCGATAAGCAGAGCAACCAGTACACGCTCTCGAACGGCTACATCTACAAGAACGGCGTAAAGGATCCGTACTCCTACAATGTGAGCCTGCTGCTCTGGTACGGCGGCATGATCTACCAGGCGGGTACCGGCGGGCAGTTCTATGTGAAGACGTGGATGAACACGTGGAAGCCGTGCCGCGATCCGCGTATCAATCTGGCCGCGACAGCGGGCTCGTTCTACGGGATCAACGGCCACTACGATTATCCGTTCACGCCGACGCAAGTCGTCACGGCGCTGCAAGCGCTCGGCTGCACGACGTATCGCGTGGGCTGCGTGAATACGTCATCGCAGATGAACTCGCTCGTTGCGTTGGCGCGGGCCTTTCAATCGGCGCACATGACGCTCTTTCCGCTCCTCGATTACGGCCTGCGTGATTCCAACGGTACGCTCTACACGAGCGAATCGGCCGCCTACAGCGCGTCGTTTTCCGGTTCGGCAGCGATTGCGACGGCGTTGGCACCTTACGGCGTGACGATGTACGAGTGCGGCAACGAGCTCACCCGGGACCCCGCCATCATCCTTAATTCCGCGACGGCCGGCACGAACAACGCAGACTTCAATAACGCAAACTGGCCGCTCATGCGCGGGGCGATTCGCGGGATGATCGACGGCATCAAATCGGTGCAGCCGGGTGCCAAGGTGGGCGTGAACTTCTGCGTGGCGGACGTCGCCGCCTCGGATATGCTTTGGGACGGCATCCAGCCGGACGGTTCGGGCGGCCATTCCACCGTGCGCTGGGACATCACGACGTGGCATAACTACTCGCCCTACGGCGATATCTTCAACGTCGGCACGGATGGGGCTGGCCCCGGCTTCAACTTGCCGTCGTACTGCAAGGCGCGCTACGGCGTTCCGTTCATGATCACCGAATGGAACCTGGCCCCCGAGCAAAACGAAACGGCCCGTGCCAGCTACGTGACGCAGCAGCTCGGCGAGTTCTACGCGGCGCGCAAGACGCAGGGCATTCAGTCGGTCATGTATTACGAATTGACGAGCGGCGACTACACGTACGGCATCGTGCTCGATAACCTGACGCCGATTCAGCCGACGTACGGTTCGTTCCAATCGTTCGTCAACAGCAATCCGGACACCTGATCGCCGGTCGATCCATTCCGGGGCGGCAACCTACCGGAAAACGACGCAGGCCCGGAGCCCTGACGCATCGCGTCGAGGCTTCGGGCCTTGTCGTTGGCGCGCGGGGCTCGCGGTGGGGGTCAGCGGCCGGGCGTGGCCCCCGGCGCGGCCGCGATGCGCGGACCGCGCCCGCGCCCGCGCACGGGCACCGGTGCGCGCGGCGGCGCGCCGGGCTTGGGCCGGCGCATGAACGCCGGGTACGTTACCCGAGAACGCGACGCGAGGAGCAGCGAAATGACGAGCGCGATCGGCAGCATGTTGGAGGGGGTGGTCAAGCGGTGTTCGGTGGCCGACATCACAAGCAGGCAAACCGATGCAAGCTCGATGAACCGGAACGCGATGAAATTGCGGCCGCCCTCGCGCATCGAGGCCCAAGCGCCTCGCTGACACCAGGAGACAAGGCGCCAATAAAACGTCAGCATCAGCATCAACCCGACGATGCCCGTCTCCGCAAGGAGGTTCAGATACGAGTTGTGCGCGTGCGAATCGGAGTGATTGGCCGAGATACCGATCGCTCGCCCGAACAGCCCGAAGTAATTGACCACGAGCGAAATCTGATCGTCGAACGACCCAAAGCCCATCCCGATGATCGGGCTTTGCCTGAAATAGGCGAGGGCGCGCGGCCACAGCCATTCGTAGCGGATATCGAGGTTAGCGACCTTTTCATCGGCGTTTTCGATGCTGAACTGATAGCCCATGTAGTCGGTCGAGCCATGCGTGTGTAAAGCCGCGATCGCGAGCGAGGCGGCGATGATCCCCGCGATCATCGTGGCGAGCATCCAGCGTTTGCGGCCGAACACGACGTACGGCAAGAGCACGAGAATACCCAGCATGGACCCGCGGCTATACGTCGAGAACAGCATCAGCGCGTTCGCGGCCATGAGCGCAAGCATCGAACGATTGCGCTTTATCGAATAGCAGGCAATGCCCAGACACAGCAAGATGGCAAGGAAGCCGCCGGCCGCATTGCGCGCAATGAAGTAGCTGCCGAACGTGTCCGACGGATGACGAAAGATGGTCAGCAAGCCGTTCTGTGCCACGTACCAAAGATAAAAGGGCACGTTGATGAGGACGGCGAAACAGTAAAAGCGCCGCAACACTTTATTCAAGTCCCAGCGGTGCACATAGACACACCCCGCCAGGATCGGCGCGTACGAAACGAAAAAATTCCCGTCGTGCCGATAAAAATCGAACTCGAGGAACGATTCGGGATTGTAATAAAGCGTCGACAGGATGGCGAACGCGCCAAAGATCGCGAGCGGCGCCACGAAGGCGGGATAGCGGCGTCCGAAGAACCGCCACCCGCATAGCAGCATGGGCGCGAAGCCGATCGCGCTGACCGGCACAAAATTCGTGACGCTGAAGATCAGCGCGATCAGTGAAACGTAAGCCACGCTCGCTCGTCCTCCACTTACTTCGTGACGATCGCGGCGGTCAAGCCGGCGTTGATCGCCGGCAACAACAGGCTCAGCACGCGGTTGAAGCGGACGAGCGGGCCGTTGTCGACGTAGACGACGTCCTTCGGATGCAGATCGAATTGATTGGCCAGCAGCATCGAAACGGGAGACGCCGAGTCGAGGTGATACACCAGCGGCTTGCCGTCCTGCTCGCGAATCACGTAAAGCTGCCTCGGGTTCGCGGTGCCCTGATTGATGAATCCCGCCTGGCTCAGTGCATCGGCGAGCGTGAGCGTGCCGTCGGGTGTCGGCGTGGCGGCGGTGGGTTTGTTCACTTCGCCCATCACATAGGCCTGGTTCTGATCGCGCCCGGTGACGCGCAGCATATCGCCCGGCTTGAGCATAATGTCTTGCGGATTCTTGCCGGCCGCCACCAACTGCGTCAGATCGATCGGATACGAAGTGCCGTTGCGGGTCAGCGTCAAATGCGCCCGGTCTGCGTTCTGTGAGAAACCGCCTGCACGATTGATCGCTTCGGTCAGGGTCATCGGGATATCGTTGAACGCCTGTCCGCCCGGTGTGCGGACCTCTCCGTCGACATAGACCTGCGCCGAGCGGTACGACGCCACGCGAACCGTGACTTGCGGCTCGCGGAATTCCCGGCCCAAATCTCTCCGAACTTCGCGCTGGACCTCACCGATCGTTTTCCCGGCTGCGTGAATCGGATGCGATAGATACGGGAAGCTGAGATTGCCCTGGTCGTCGATCACAAAGCCCTGGGTCGGATCCGAGGGCTTGCTGTTTTGCACCTGTTGTCCGAGCGCGGCCGCGAGCTCGGGGTGGTCCCAAACCGTCACTTGCAGCACGTCGCCGGGGCCCAGCTTGTACGGGGCGGGCTTGGAGAACAAGTCGAGCTGGTTCGCCTGCTGCATCTGGGCTGCACCGGCGCGCATCTGGTTGATCAGATTCAGATCGATCGCCTGGATGGGAATCTGCTGTGACTGCTGTACGGTCCCATCGGGCGCTGACGAAACGGCCAAGGTAGGGGGCGTCTCCATATGCTGGCCCGGAACGATCGAACAGGCGGCCAGCAGCGTCGAGAGCACGGCGAGGGCCGTCGTGCGTGTCTTCGCGGTGCTCGAGCGCGTCGGATCGATCGTCAGGGCAAGCTCTTGTACTGTCGTTTTCATTGTTGGCACTCCATGCATCAATAAGCGTTCGTGTGGCGCAGGCCTTTGAAGATCGTCGCGAGGATGATCCTCATGTCGAGCCGGAACGACCAGTTGCGCAGGTAATAGAGATCGTGGGCGACGCGCTGCTCCATCTTCTCCACTCGCTCCGTTTCACCCCGGAAGCCGTTCACTTGCGCCCAGCCCGTGATGCCCGGTTTGATGCGGTATCGATGGATGTAGCCCTGAACGATCGGCTGATAAAGGTTGTCGTGCTCGATCGCATGCGGACGGGGCCCGACCACCGACATCTCGCCGCGCAGCACGTTGATGAACTGCGGCAGTTCATCCAGGCTGGTGCGGCGAAGGAATGCGCCCACGCGTGTGACGCGTGGATCGCCTCGCTTGGCCTGTTCGACCACGCCTGCCTTTTGCTCGTGCACGCGCATCGAACGGAATTTGTAGATCGTGAAGACGCGGCCATCCACGCCCTTACGGCGCTGCTTGAAGAACACGGGGCCACTCGAACTGAGTTTGACGGCGATCGCGATCGCGATCATCACGGGCGCCAACGCCAGTAGCGCGGCAGCCGCGAACAAGCGATCGAACAGATCCTTCTTGATCAGCGCACTGGGAGGAACGGGCGACGCGATCAGATTGATCGTCGGCAGCCCCAACATATCGGTGACACTGCCTTCGAACAGCGACAGCGTGCGCACATCCGGCATGAAGCGGATATTCAAAAGATCGTTACGGAATTCGTTGACGAGCTTCAGAATGGCGGCTTCCTCGGTGAGCGGCAGCGCGAGCCACACCTCGTCCAGTTCGTGCTCGCGCACGAACGCGGCGAACGATTCATGTTCGTCGAAGACAGGGATTTCCGGATGCGCCAGCGGTGCCGCGCCCGGCTTGATGTTGTAGATGGCCGTGGCGCGAAAGCCGGTCGTGGGGGCTGTTTCGATCTTTCGAATGATGTCGTCGCAGTGGCTGCCGCATCCTGCGATTGCCACTTGGTGCAAGTTCATCCCCGCCGTCCGCATCCGCGCAAGCAAGGCGTGCATCCAGATGCGGCCCGCGATCATGCCCAGGCCCGACAACACGGTCCAATAGCCGAACCACAAGCGCGAGACGAGATTGACCATGTGCAACGAAAACATCAGCGCCATCGCGGCGACTTGCACGGCACCCCAGGCAAAGGCGACTTGCCGGATCAGCGCGCGCTTGGAGCGGCCGCGCCAGGATTCGTAGACGCCGAACGTGGGGAACACGAGCAGCGATAAGGTGGCCGAAAAGGCGACATAGGCCCAATACAGACGTCCGTCGGCAACGTCTGCGAATCGCAGCCGCGATGCAATGAGGGCGCCCAGCACAATCATGCCGACATCGAATACCCGCGCCCAAAGGTCTTGCAGTCCTCGCATTTCTTTACTCCCAACCGTTGATCGTCGGCGTTTCGCCTCCATGCCTACTGACTCAACGCATGCTTGCGATAGACAGTAGGTGAGACGCCATATCGCTTGCGAAACAGCCGCCCGAGACGGTCGCCGTTGCCCATGCCGCAACGGCGCGCGATCTTGTCGACGGGCAGCTTGGTGCCCACGAGCATCGCGCAGATTGCTTCGAATCTGAGTTGCATCAGGTACTCGAGCGGCGTGACACCGAATTCGCTCTTGAAGCGGCGAAGGTAGTTGCGCACGCTCATGGCGGCCACCGCCGCCGCATCGGATACGGAGATGTCGCCGCCGAAGTTCTCGCGCATCCAGCGCGTCGACTCGTGAATCTTGTCGACGGTGGTGTTCAAGCTGGGCGTTTCGCTGCGGGTCTTCACGACTTCGCCCACGGAAGGCGGCAAGCTGCTGGCGATCCGAAGCGACATGTCCTCGCCATGGTCCGACGCGATCTGCGTCAGCGCCATCTGCGCGGCTTTTTGATTGAGCGCCCATGCGGGCATCGAGCCGGAACCGATCCAGAAGACGGGCACGCTCGGGCGCACGCGAGTGCCGATATCGACGCCGAACGCCGACGCGTGATGGCCACCCGCGTCGTGGACGGCCTGATTCGTGCCGGACAGCCAACGCGCGAGCTGCACGTCGAAGCCCGATGTCACACGAACGTCGTTGCTCGCGACGTATAACGCATGGAAATCGCCGACCGAATAGGCGTCGAGCCGCTGCGTCATCACAGCGATCGATGACGAACTCGTGACGGGGCCACCGAGCTTGGAAAGCAACGACACCCGATAGGGGGGCTGGTCGCTCGAGAAGCGCATCAGTGCGTTGGCCAGTTGAAAGACTTCGCTGATCACACCCGTCGTAAACAGGCAGTGACCATCGAAGATCAGGATCCCGATATGGCGCGCGTCGGCGAGCGAGGTCATCTCTCTGCGCATGACGAGCGGCGAAGTCGGTGAAGTAAGTACAGTGGCGCGATCCACGAAGCTCTCCTCCGCATGGTGAACACACATAGGGTGTTGCAGTGCATCATCGTAATCATCATGATGCCACGTCGATTATTGTAGAAAAAGCTGGCCGAAAACGACGTGTATTTGGCGCAGGGGGTCGTCTCCCGAAAAGTTATTCGCTGTAGTATTTTTTATATTTTTGTTAAAGTTTTTTACAAACTCACCTTTTTTTTATGCACCCCCTCGGGGTGGCCGGGGCCGGGTCTGTCGGCCTTGTAGGGCAGCGTTCGGTAAAAAGTTGGCGGATTAATCGGAAAGATTGGCGATCCGCATAATTGCACCGATCTGTCATTTACCGATATTAAGCGTTTGGGCATTCGTAATGTTTGTCCGGCTTCAACTAAAACCGCCAACACCTCGGGATTTTGCGACCATCGGGATTTCGCATCAGGTTGTCTCGCTATGCTTCACAGCAACATGAATCGCAGCGGTAGGCGCGTGGTCGTCTACGCAAGGTCTACCGGCTGCCTCATGGTTCTGCACACACTAGGAGAACAAGCTGATGGGTACTCCTGTTGAAACCAGGGAGAGGCCGCGTACGACCGGTGCGGCGACGCAGTTGCGTACGCCGCATACGCTGGCCGGGCAAGCAGCGCTGCGAACACGAGCAGTCGTGCTCGCGGGCGGTTCGGGCACACGGTTATGGCCGCTCTCGCGCAAACATTTTCCGAAGCAGCTCGTGGACGTGCTGGGGGCGGGATCATTGCTGCAAATGACGGTCCAGCGGCTGCGCAAGCTCGCTGACGTCGAGCTTGCGCTGGATGAATCGCCGATCATCGTATGCGGCGCCGAACACCGCGCCATCAGTGCTCAGCAGTTGGAGCAACTGGGCACACGCGCACGCTTCATCATTGAACCCAGTGGGCGCAATACGGCGCCTGCGCTATCGCTCGCGGCACTCCATGCGCTCGAAGACGGCGGTGACGCCGTGCTCGTCGTGATGCCGGCCGATCACTTGATCGGCGACGTGGCGGCCTTCCAGCGTGCGGTCGCCGCCGCCACGCGTCACGCCGAGCGCGGTGCGATCGTGACGCTCGGCATTCGTCCAACGCGTGCGGAGACGGGCTACGGCTATATCGAACCGGGCGAGGACGTCGATGGCACGGCACGCAAGATTGCGCGCTTTGTCGAAAAACCTCCTGTCGAAGTTGCCCGTTCGTACCTGGCTTCGGGCAAGTACTTCTGGAACAGCGGCATCTTCGTGCTGCGCGCCAGTGTGTGGCTCTCCACTTTGCAGCAGATGCAACCCGAGACCTACTCGGCATGCTCGGCGGCCTATGAGGCCGGACAGGATAGCGCAGCGGGCTACAAGCCGCACGAAGCGTTGTTCGAGAACGTCCCGTCGGATTCGATCGACTACGCCGTGATGGAAAACCTCGCGCGCGGCGGCGATGTCGAAGGCGTGGTCGTGCCGCTCGAAGCCGAGTGGTCCGATCTCGGCTCGTGGGATTCGGTGTGGGACGTACTCGGTAAGGACGAGAGCGGCAACGTCGCATCGGGCCGCGTATTGATGGAAGACGCGAGCAATTGCTACGTCCGCGCAGAGAGCAGGCTCGTGACTTGCGTCGGGGTGTCGGATCTCGTGGTGGTAGAGACAGCGGATGCCGTGCTCGTCGTCGACCGGTCGCGTGTGCAGGACGTCAAGCGTATCGTCGGACGAATCGCCGATCAGCAAGGCCCGGAAGTCGATGCGCATCGCAAGGTGCAGCGGCCGTGGGGATGCTACGACTCGATCGACAAGGGCGAGCGCTTTCAGGTCAAGCACATCGTCGTCGAAGCGGGCGCGCAGCTTTCGTTGCAACTGCACCATCATCGCGCCGAGCATTGGATCGTCGTTCGCGGCACGGCTCTCGTCACG
>NZ_JBQCDN010000373.1:0-4458 GCF_051961175.1 Trinickia sp.
AAAGGAAACATCAGGTGTCCACGTCGCGATTTGGCGAGCGAAAATGCGATATCGGGGCGCAGGGGGCGTGGGGAAATATCCGTTCGAATCGTCGTCGCGAAATAGCGACATTGGCTGAGGTGAGCAGATGCGGGAGCGCCTTGCAGTGCATATCGCCAGGCGCGCAGTCATGGTCGGCGACGAATCCCATGCCCTGCAATGACACGCTTCGCCCCTCACTATCCGTTCGGGTGAGCCTTTCCGGGAGCGGATCCAGGTGAGCCGCCGTTGTTTGCCGCGTTTCACCGCGAAGGGTGAGAGGGTGGTTGTAGACGCCTATCACCGCACTCTGTATCCTGTCGTAAATTTTCTTTCCCGACCGACGCATGGCAACGAAGCGCGCGAAGAAAACCGATGTGGACGTGGTGAGTCCGAGCTCCGCCGAATTGCGAAAGGCCGTCGAAGCGATCGCCATTCAGCCGAAGAGCGGCAAGATCACCCTGCTCACACGTAAGCTGTTCAACGTGCTGCTGGCTGTCGCGCAGCAGGCGGACGAAGCGGGCGATACCTATCGCGCGCTCTTGTCGGATATCGTCGCCAATTCCGCGTTCGATTCGAACGATACCGCGCTCGTCAAAGAGCATTTGCGGCGGATGGTGTCCGTGCAGGTGGAGTGGAGTCAGGGCACGTCCAGCCAGAAGCCAGGCCGCAAGTGGGGTATCTCCACGCTCATTGCCGACGCCGAAATTCTCGAAGATCCTTCTACCCGTCGCGTGTGGGTAGAGTTCTCGTTCGCGCCGAAGATCAAGAAGAAGCTGCTGGATCCGGTGCAGTACGCCCGGTTGAGCTTGCAGTTTCAAAGCCAATTGCGCAGCAGCGCGGGGCTCGCGCTGTATGAAATCTGCGTGCGGTATCTCACCAATCCCAGTCATTTGACGATGCGTGAGTCGTGGGCCTGGTGGCGTCCGATATTGTCCGGCACCCCGGACACCGAAGCCGGCGACGAAGCGAAACGCGAGTACAAGTATTTCAAGCGCGACTATCTGCGTCCGGCTATCGCCGAAGTCAATGCGGTCACCAATATCTTCGTGGAGCTCATCGAGCACCGTGAAGGCCGGCGTGTTGCCGAGATCCAGTTCCGGGTCACGGAGCGCAAGCAGCCGATGCTGGCGCTCGACGAGCATCCGAATGTCTTCGACAGTACGTTGATTGACCGTATGGTGAAGATCGGTATTCCGTTGAAGGAAGCGCAGACGCTATACGCCGATAGCGAGGAAAATCGGATTCGGGCGGCGTTGCAGATGACCGAACAGCGTATGCGCAGCACGACGTTGCCCCCTGTCCGCAGCGCGCCGGCTTTGTTCAAGGATGCGCTGAAGAAGGGCTATGCCCCGCCCGTCGAGGTCATTGAGCAGCCCGCTGGCGGCGCCGGCAAGGCGCTATCGGCGGCGGTGCCTGCCGATCAACTGAAGGCGCGTCTGCTGGACGAATACGCCGCGTATCGCCGCAAGGAGGCGCGTGTCCTGTACGAGGAGCAAGGTGAGTCGGAACAGGAGCTCGCACGGCAATCGTTCGAAGACGACATGCTCCCGCAACTCGGTTCTCATCTTCGGGACGACTGGCGCCGCCGGGGCTTGAGCTCCAAGCTCGGCGAAACCGCCTTTTTCGATTGGCTCGCACGCAAGACCTGGGGCGAACCGACCGACGGTGATCTACTGGCGTTCACGTTGAGCCAATCGCGGGCGGCTTGAATCACTTTATCAGGCGGCGATCGGCCAGCAGCTCACTCCGCCAGCGGGTTGAATGCCCCTCTCGTGGGCCGGCGCCGCTTATTGGTTCATTGTTGCTCGTGAGTGCGGCGGCGCTGGAGGCGGTCGGACTGCAAGCGGACACACGGCTTACACGTCGATTAGCGGGCCAGCCGACTGCGCGCCCAACCGCGCAGTCTTCAGGGTGGGGCGGGCGCTATACGCTTGCTGAGCTCGATTGCAGCATTTGCTCGATTTGTCTCAGGATGTCGTCGCGTTTATCGCGAGACAGGCCGCGCAAGCGCAATTCGAGGCGATCGTCCCCGTAAGATTTTAAATCCCCCACAGAAACGCCATCGAGCTTGATTTCCATACGCTGTGCGTAACGTTGCCGAGTGGCCGGTTTGACGTCGTCTTGCGGATTCACCCGGCCCTTCACGATGTCCGAGACTTGCCGGGTGCTGAGATCGTCGGACACGATACGGTTGATGAGCCGCAGCGTTGACTCGACGCCACGCGCGGCGTAGTAGCGGCCCACCTGATACGCCATGTTTGAACCGAAGCGATCGGGGCGTGCCACCATTTCCTGCATGACCGGCTCAGGGAGCTTCGCGAGCGATAGCGCAACGGCGACTGTCGATTCGTCGAGACCGAGATGTTCGGCGAGCTCCTTTTGACTCTGGAAGTGCTGCTCGTCGAGAAACCGCCGCCAGACGACCGCATTATCGAAGACAGTCTGCGAGTCGCGCTGAACGTTGAGATCGTAGCCGAGCTTGTAGCTCTCGATGCCGATCGGCAAGTCGACGACGACGGCTTTAACCGTATCCTTGTTGGCTTCCTTCAGTGCGCGTACGCGTCGTCCGCCGTCGCTGACGAAGTACGTGCCGTCGTTCGCGTAGTCGGGGATCACGTGGATCGCCTGCTGCTGGCCTTGCTTCGCGAGATTGACGGCCAGCTCGGCGATCGATGTTTTCAGATAGAAATGCCGGGGGTTGAACGGGCTCGGCTTAATCGCCTTCAGATCGAGTTCGATCACTTGGCCGGGCTGATAGGCATTGGCCATACGCCAGGCTCGATATTGCGCCGACTCGTTCGTATTGGCAGCATCGGTCGCCGAGGGAACCGCGTGAAGCATCGGTTCAGGCCGTGTGGGGGCCGTCTTCACCGAAGGCGCGGCATCGCTTTTGACGATGTCGTCGATCGCATTAAGCCGGTCAAGCGCGGTGCGCTTCTCACTGCTCGTGGTATCAGGGCGCGCTTGGAAGCCTTTGGCCAATTTAGACGATTTCATTCAGGGTCCTTTATGCGCATAAAGTCAGGGGAGCATGGCCGCGATCTCGTCCGCGCATGCGCGGATCTCCGCTGCAGCGAGCTTGGCGCCGCGGTCGCTCATTTGCAATACGGTTTGCCCGAGTGCCATCGCCTGCTTATAGGCTTCTCGAGTGGGGATCTGTGTTTTGAGCAACGGGAATCCGAGGTCTTCCAGCGCGCGTTTGAGCTCGCGCGTGAGCATGCGCTTCTCTTCGGTCTTGTTTAGCAGGAATACGGCACGGAGGTCTTCGTTCATGACTTGTGCCTGCTGAACCAGCTTCACCAAGCCGACACTGGACCAGTAGTCGGCGGGGGACGATGATGTCGGAATCACGGCAACGGACGCGGCCAGCAACACGACGCCCGACACTTTCTCCGTGATCGAGGGCGGGCAGTCCACGACGATCACGTCATAGTCGCCGATGAATTTCTTGATCTCGCGATGAATCTGCCCACCGGCTTCCGAGAGGTTGACGACTGGAAACGGGATACCCGTGTCGCCATCAGCCGAAGCGCTCGCCCAGTGAACCAGGGTATTTTGCCCATCCGCATCGACAACCAGCACGCGCTTACCTTTCTCGTGGAAAGCCGCGCCCAGATGCATAGCGATCGTGCTTTTCCCTACCCCGCCCTTCTGTTGAGTTACCGCGACGATTTCGGCTGCCAATTTTTTTCGCTCCTTAACAGATCGCAGAATTTTACCTTGTCGATTTTTAATTTCAATGAATTCGTCGTGATATCGCCACGGATTGGCCGTTTGGCCGACGGTTTATGCGCATAAAGCAGCGAGGTGGCAGTTACCAGTGTCCCGTGTTGGGTGTTCTGGGTGTTCTGGGTGTTCTGGGTGTTCTGGGTGTTCTGGGTGTGCTGGGTGTGCTGGGTGTGCTGGTGCTGGTGCTGGTGCTGGTGCTGGTGCACGGCACGGCACGGCACGGCACGGCACGGCACGGCACGGCACGGCACGGCACGGCACAATGTACGGGCCGGTGGTTTATGCGCATAAAGACGAGTGGCGCCGGTATCTGGAAGACGCAGGGACCCTATCGCGCTCACTTCTCCGCTGGTTTGGCCATACGCGCGGGCCAACGATTGGCGCGTTTCAGAAACCGTGCGCTGCGCCGTTGTCGTCAAAGATGCTTGTCGGGGCGAGCTGCTGTGAGCAGTGCCGCGCCCCGCATATGAACGCTCTTCAGCGCGAAAGGGGTTTGTGACGGCGTACGCGTCGATTAAGCCATCCCCGCCGCCGGCGAATCATCGACCCAAATGGAATGTTGCCGCGGCGTTTTGCTTGGGCCCGCGAACCGATGGAATGAAAGCCCGTGCCAATTTCAGAGAGGACACGTCTACACCCAGCCGTTGCCTTGCCCCGTTCTTTATGCGCATAAACCTCCCGGTCCGTGCGTGGTTTGGATGGGCGGTT